>JAMCYH010000155.1:0-1597 GCA_023474025.1 Deltaproteobacteria bacterium | reverse complement strand
GACGCTCTTCCGATCTTGAGACAATCCCGGATGATCAAGTAACGGTCCTGTCTACGGGTTCACAGGGAGAACCGATGTCTGCCCTGGCTCTTATGGCATCGGAACGTCACAAGTATTTAAAGGTAAAAGAAGGCGATACGGTCATATTTTCATCCCGGTTCATTCCCGGGAATGAAAAGGCCATTAACAGCATGATCAACGAACTAAGTAGACGCGGCGCGAATGTGATGTATGAAAAGATTGCCGATGTGCATGTTTCAGGGCATGGTAGGGAAGAAGAGCTTCGGACCATGCTGAAGATTGTCCGGCCACAATATTTTGTGCCGGTCCATGGTGAATATCGACATTTATTACGTCATGCGCAGCTCGCCTTAACTGAAGGCGTAATAAAAGATAACGTTGTAGTAGCTACTAACGGCGACGTGATCGAGATATCCAGGGAAGGTATAGGAATTACGGAACAAATAGATGTTGGTCGGATATTTGTCCATGGGAAGGGGGTCGGGGACATAGGTAGGGATGTCCTCAGAGATAGGCGAACGATATCAGAAGTGGGGCTTATTACGGTAGTCTTCGTTGTCTCTAGTCATGACAACCGAATCTTGAGTGGACCTGAACTTAACTCCATCGGCGTTACTTATGATGAAATAGAGCCGGAGCTTATGGTAGGAATTAGATCAGCGATATTGGATCGAATCGCGAGTTTGTACCCGTCTACGACCCCAGATTGGGAGACTGTACGTGAAGAAGTGAGATTGCTTGCCCGTAGGTTTGTAAACCGGCTTTTGGGACGTAAGCCTGTAGTTCAGACGATAATAATCGAGGTTTAAAACGCGTTTTAATAGAAAAGGGTAAGAATTTGCTTGCATTTTGAAAGAGGTTAGCTTAATTCGTGATATATGAAATCTATAAGCCTGTTCAAGGTGGTTGTCGGTGACAGGCTCAGGATGATCGAAACGCAGGATTTTTCTTGACAAAAGGCTTGAACGCGTGATACGGTGCGTTAAATTTATCGTATAATAGCTCTTGTATTGGAGTATGCTCATTTAAGGAGGGTTTAGGATGAAGAAGTCGTTGGTTATTATGGTTGTTTTAGTGGGGTCGCTTGCTCTGGTCGGTTCCGTGTTTGCTGGTGGAATGGCCAAGAGACATGCTGTTCAGGCTGCTGGCTGTGGTGATTGCTATTCCGCTCCTAGCTGTCAACCTGCCCCTTGCAAGGACCAGGTCCTCTGTAAAGGTAAAGCTAAAGGCGTCGAAAAAATGTGTGGCCCGTGCGCGCCGACAATCAAATGGGCTGGTAGCTGGATGACAGTTTTGAAGTGCCCTGCATCTGCAGCGCCTGCTAAGGCTATGGCTAAGAAGGGTAAACACGCAGTGAAGAAAAGTAAAAAGAAATAAATCAGACTGCGCAGATTTTCTGCGCGTATCTGTATTTCTATAAAAGTAAAGATAGCCCTTCCGTTAACGGAGGGGTTTTTCTTTTGTAAGGGCCAGTCATGAAAACGCCATTGTTAGATCTTCAGCCAATACACAAAATCATTAGAGAAGAGCTTCGTCAAGCTGTCCTTAGAGTCCTCGATAGCAATCAGTTTATAGG
>JAMCYH010000086.1:18084-26848 GCA_023474025.1 Deltaproteobacteria bacterium | reverse complement strand
TCACTGGTGGACCAGGTTATTGAAAAGGTTATAGCGGCCGCCAGAACCGGAACTATAGGGGACGGTAAAATATTTGTCACTCCGATTGAGAGTGTGGTACGCATAAGAACAGGCGAAAGGGATGCCGACGCTATTTGATAACGTTTAGAACCGGGAGAGGAGCAATAATTTGACATGCCTTCTCCCGTTTTATTTCGGGTGATGATTACGTACAGTTCCGTAGGTTTTTATAGGCAATTGTTACAATTTTGTAGGTTTAACAGATTCTTTTTAGTTCCCCCTGATTTTGGTAAACTTACAATGCTCTTTGAAATCAAGCTGTTATGAGTTAAGGCGTTATCACGACATGCATTGGCACGGCGCTTGCTGCAATGCCAAAATTGTAAATTCGGTTTGCCATTCCGGATTGATAATCAGGCCTTTCAAGTAAGTGGGGTAGAAACATTCGCCGGCGGACCTCATCTTGGAAGGGCTGAGAAATTTTGGTGGAGGATATTTTATGAACGCGGCCGACACTGCTTTTGTCATGATAAGCGCTGCCCTGGTTCTGCTTATGACACCTGGTCTAGCCATCTTTTACGGCGGTTTAACCAGGCCCAAAAACGTGCTTTCTACCATGATGCACAGTTTTTTTCTGATGGGGTTGGCATCTATAATCTGGTTGATTTACGGGTACAGCCTGGCGTTTGGACCGGACGTAGGTGGCTTTGTCGGAAACCTGGCCCATTTCATGGGACACGGAGTCGGAACGGAAGTTAAAGAAGGGTTGACGATCCCTCATTGCGTTTTTTTTGCTTTTCAGGGAATGTTCGTGATTATTACCCCTGCTCTAATTTCCGGGGCGTTTGCAGAGAGGATGAGATTCGGTCCATTCATCATTTTCACGGCCCTGTGGATCACGTTTGTTTATGCTCCCGTGTGCCACTGGATCTGGGGCGGTGGATGGCTGGCCAAATTGGGAATTCTGGATTTCGCAGGTGGCCTCGTAGTGCATCTTAATTGCGGAGTCGCAGCTTTGGTAGCGGCCCTGGTGGTCGGCAAAAGAAAGGGATACGGTCATCGGTCGTTTATTCCCCATAATCTGACGCTCACTTTGCTTGGCATAGGTTTGTTATGGTTTGGCTGGTTCGGTTTCAACGCTGGCAGTAGATTGGCCGCTGACGGAGTCGCTGGAAACGCTTTCATAGTGACACACATGGCAGCCGCTACAGGGTCGCTGACGTGGGTGTTTGCAGAATGGATTCTAAGAGGCAAACCGACCACTTTGGGTCTAGCTTCAGGAGCTGTCGCGGGTTTGGGCTCAATTACCCCGGCTTGTGGTTATGTTGGTCTGGAGGCGTCGCTAGTCATTGGCGGAATTGCCGGTGTAATATGCTATATGGCGGTTCTGGCGAAAGATAAACTTGGTTATGACGATTCCCTTGATGTCGTTGGAATTCATGGCGTGGGCGGTGTTTGGGGCACTTTCTGCACGGGTCTTTTCGCTTCAAAGCTCATTAACGCCGACGGTGGAAACGGACTGTTTTTCGGTGACGCGCATCAACTTTTGGTCCAAATAATCGGCATCCTCGCGGTATTAATTTATAGCGCTGTGATTACCGCTGTATTATTGTATGCGATCAAGGCGGTCAGTGGTTTGAGGGTAACAGCGGAAGAAGAGGAGCTTGGAGTTGACACAAGCGCTCATGGAGAAGTCGGATATAATCTCTGATATAGACAGATTATAAAGTGTCCTCGTTATCAATACAGTGGAATCGGTCTGAAAGGGGAACCTGAAGAAAATGAATAAAATAGAAGCTATAATCAAACCTTTTAAGCTCGATGATGTCAAGGAAGCCCTACATTCTCTGGGGGTCCAGGGAATGACAGTTACAGAAGTTAAGGGGTTTGGACGCCAGAAGGGCCACAAGGAGATATATCGAGGCGCCGAGTATTTGGTGGATTTTCTCCCCAAAATCAAGGTTGAGGTTGTGGTTAAGACATCTCTGGTCAATCAGGTCATTGAGAAGATAATAGCCGCAGCCAGGACCGGCAGCATAGGAGATGGAAAAATCTTTGTCACGCCTGTTGAGACTGTGGTCAGGATCAGAACAGGGGAACGTGACGAGGACGCTTTGTAGAAACACCAAAAGGTTAACAAAATATTTTTTTGGATATCAATTTGTCGTCTTGACGACGGGCTTCCCCATGTTTCAAGGCCGTTGACCAAAGTACGATCCAAAGTATTGAGGCCAACGGCTGTCAAGGCAATTCAGAAGGTCTTATCAACCGATAAACACGGTCAAATATTTGGCCGTTTGTTTAGTGTACAAAACGGAAAAGGAGTAACGAATGGAGCCTAAAGAAGTCTTGGAGTACGCAAAAAAGAACAATACCGTAATGGTAGATCTGAAATTTATGGATTTCCCCGGAATGTGGCAGCATTTCAGTGTGCCTCTGCATGAACTTGAAGAAGATTCATTTGAAGACGGTTTCGGATTTGATGGGTCCTCGATTCGTGGATGGCAGCCTATTAACGCTTCAGATATGCTTGTCATTCCTGACGCGAACACTGCGGTCATGGATCCGTTTATGGAACATCCGACACTTTCGCTCATCTGCAACATAGTTGACCCTGTCACCAAGGAAAGATATACCAGGGACCCGAGAAACATAGCCCAAAAGGCTGAGGCCTACCTGAAATACACCAAGATCGGGGATACCTGCTTCATCGGACCGGAAGCCGAGTTTTTTATTTTTGACGACGTTCGTTACAGCTATGGGTCAAATCATGGGTTCCATCAGGTTGATTCAATAGAAGGCGTGTGGAACACGGGGCGTGAAGAAGAACCCAACCTCGGTTACAAACCGAGGCACAAGGAAGGATATTTCCCTGTATCGCCGACAGATTCACAGCAGGATATCAGGACTGAAATGGTTCTCACGCTTGAGAGCCTTGGCATCACAATCGAGGCCCAGCACCATGAAGTCGCTACAGCGGGTCAGGCGGAAATCGACATGAAATTCAGGCCGCTCCTTCAGATGGGTGACCAACTGATGTGGTTCAAGTACGCCCTGAAAAACGTCGCCAAACGTCATTGCAAAACTGTTACCTTTATGCCCAAGCCGCTTTTCGAAGACAACGGTTCCGGTATGCACACCCATATCAGTATCTGGAAAGGCAGCGATCCTTTGTTTGCCGGCGACAAATACGCCGGGATGTCCCAACTGGGACTCTGGGCCATCGGTGGCATTCTGAAACATGCTCCCGCGCTTTGCGGCATTTGCAATCCGACAACGAATTCCTACAAGAGACTTGTCCCTGGATTTGAAGCTCCTGTTAATCTTGCTTATTCTTCCAGAAACAGATCAGCCTGCTGCCGCATTCCCATGTACAGCACATCGCCCAAGGCCAAGAGGATCGAATATCGAACCCCTGACCCGTCCTGCAACGGATACCTCGCGTTTAGCGCATTGTATGAATTCCGAAGAGACGGCATCGAAAACAAACTTGATCCGGGTCAACCCCTGGACAAGGACATTTACTCCCTTTCACCCGAAGAGCTGAAAGATGTTCCTTCAACTCCTGGTGATCTGGCGGATGCGCTAAAGGCGCTGGAAGCCGACCACGAATTCCTGCTCAAGGGAGACGTGTTTACTCAGGATGTGATAGACAAATGGATCGAATACAAAACCGACGCTGAACTCAATCCTGTCAGGATGAGACCTCATCCTTACGAGTTCGCCCTGTATTTCGACATCTAGAAACTGCACGACGGTTTGTTACTCATTGGCCGTCAGGATCGTCGTGGTCCTGGCGGTCAATTGCTTTAGATGGAGGCCCTTAACCCCAGGCTATGATACAATCGACAACCGTGAGGATTTCGGTTGGTGTTATAATTGCTGGTAAAGGGGTTATACGTACATGACTACATTGAGAATCGCACAGGCCCAGATAAACCCGACAGTGGGCGCAATCAGCGAAAATATCAGCAAGATTCGCTCGCAAATTGACGCGGCGGTTTCAGCCGGGGTTGACATAGTGACGTTTCCAGAGCTTGCGGTGACTGGATATCCTCCCGAAGATCTGCTTCTCAGGAGAAGTTTTGTAAGAGAAAACATTGAAGCCCTGCATGATCTGGCTCAACACTGTCGGGGGATTTCGGCTATTGTCGGTTTTGCTGACTGGTTTGAAGACAGTATTTCAAACGCGGCGGCGCTAATATCGCATGGATCGATCACTGGAGTCTATCACAAGATAGAACTACCGAATTACGGAGTGTTTGACGAAAAAAGATACTTTAAGGCAGGTGAGCGATGTCTCGTCTTCGACATATCCGGCGTTCGTTTCTCTGTGACCATATGTGAGGACATCTGGATCCCGGGATCAATAACAGAAACATGCGCCATAAATAACTCGGCGGACATTGTGCTTAACATCTCCGGTTCCCCGTTCTTTGCGGGTAAGTATCAAATTCGAAAGACCATCGCGACCCGTTTTGCCCGGGCGGTCAACTGCATGCTTTTTTTTAACAACCTTGTTGGCGGGCAGGACGAACTGGTTTTTGATGGTGGAAGTTTCGTGATTGACGCCAACGGGCAGGTAATCTCATCAGCGGCTCGATTCTGTGAAGATTTGCTGATCAATGATGTCGATGTGCGCCCTAAAGAGAAGCCTCCGGCTTGCTGGAATTCTGTCTGTTATTCACTCAATCCCAATAGTTCCAGCGCAAGGAAGGTCCCAACGGTTCAGCGCCGGGCGACTCAGGAACTTGGCGAGATAGAAGAAATTTATGGCGCTTTGGTTCTTGGAGTTAGGGATTATGTTGGTAAGAATGGATTCAAGACAGTTGTCATCGGTTTGAGTGGAGGCATAGATTCGGCCCTGACTGCGGCTGTGGCCGTGGAATCTTTAGGCGCCGATCGGGTCATCGGAGTGACCATGCCTTCTGTTTACACTTCCGTTGAAACTCTATCCGACGCAGGGTCACTGGCGTCCAATTTGGGAATTGAACTGATTGAGGTTCCCATTGAGGGCATTCTTTCGAGTTTTCTTGGTGTCCTTGCGGGGCCTTTCAAGGCTGGGGCTTTGGGGCTTGAAAAGGAGAACCTTCAGGCAAGAATCCGTGGCGCCATTTTGATGGCCCTATCGAACAGATTCGGGTGGCTGGTTCTTACTACAGGCAACAAGAGTGAAACGGCCGTGGGTTATTGTACCTTGTATGGGGATACAGCGGGCGGGTTTGCGGTAATCAAGGATGTTCCCAAGACACTGGTATATCAACTTTCGGATTTTGTTAACAGTAAGGCGGGGACGGATTTGATTCCGGATTCAGTCATTAGAAGACCACCAACAGCCGAACTCAGACCCAATCAGAAGGACGAAGATTCGTTGCCACCGTACAGTGTCCTCGACCCCATCCTCAAGGCTTACGTTGAGGAAGACGTCAGTTGTGACGAAATCCGGGGGTATCCCGCTGATCTGGTCCGTGAAGTGGCAAGAATGGTTGACCGAAATGAATACAAGAGACGACAGGCGCCTCCAGGAATAAAAATTACGCCAAAGGCTTTCGGAAGAGACAGGCGTCTGCCAATAACCAACAGATATACCAAACACGCAAGTAAGGGGAGTTGAAATATGAGAGCGTTGATTCTGACCCATCATCCCTCAGAGGGGCCGGGCAATATTGGAACCTTCCTGACTTCCAGAGGCGTCTCCTGTAAAACGGCGCCTCTGTTCGACGGCGCAAAAATACCATCGGACGCCCTGGATTTTGACGCCATCATATCTATGGGCGGCCCCATGAACGTGTATGAAGAAGACAAGTATCCATTTTTGATGACTGAGACGCGATTGTTGAGAAAGGCGTTAGAGTTACGAATTCCCATCCTGGGAGTTTGCCTTGGGGCCCAGATGCTTGCGAAAGCGGCAGGAGCGAGAGTTGTCGCATCTCCTGCAAAAGAGGTAGGATGGTTTAAAATCAGACTGACTGATTTGGGACGTTCGGACAGACTTTTCATAGGGGCTCCGACCGAATTTGAGGTTTTCCAGTGGCATGGTGACATGTTCGAGATTCCAATCGGTGGTGGTTTGCTGGCGTCCTCGGATCTGTGTCCACATCAGGCGGTGAGGTTCGGGTCCGGATACGGTCTACAGTTCCACGTGGAAGTGACCAGGGACATGGTATCCGAATGGTTTGTGAACACCCCTGAACAAGGGACTATTCTGGAAAGAATGGACCTGATACAACCAAATTTTTCATCTTGCGCTAACCTGATCTTTACAAATTTCCTTAACCATATGAAGAGTTCGCACTATGCGTCGTGAGAGTGAAGATCAATTTGAGGGCGCCGCAGCGGGCATCGGAAAATGGTTGCGGGATCTGAAAATCTCGATCGGGTTTCTGACTCTCTGGAGGATGACCGTCTCACCACCCCCTGATATGGTCGATGTAGGAAGATCATCGTGGGCGTTTCCCGTTGTAGGCGCAATAATTGGCTTAACCCTGAGCATGTTTTACGGTTTGTGTGATATTTTTTTCCCTCAAACTGTTTGCGCATTGCTGACTGTTATCCTCTGGGTTGCGATCACAGGTGGACTGCATCTTGATGGTTGGACTGATTGCTGGGATGCCCTGGGCGCTTCAGTTTCCATAGAAAGGCGCCGCGAAATACTCAAGGATTCCAGACTTGGGGCATTCGGAGCAATTGGGCTGATATTGCTCCTGCTGACAAAGGTTGTTACCTTGATGGTTATAAAGGCGCCTTGGTCAGGCATGATTATCGCTGCAGTGACTGGAAGAGCCATGATGGCGCTGGCGTCACAGGGAGCTTTGACATCGGGTCGGGGAATGGCTAGGGATTTCCTTGAGGGCGTTCAACGGGAGTCTTGCATTTTTTGTTGGGGTTTCACTATATTGGTCGCGCTTCTTGCAGGAATTACCGGACTGTTATCAATAGTGGCCGCTTACGGAGCGGCACTCTGGTTTAGACGTTTTGCTGAATCCAGGATCGGTTTTATCAACGGCGACGTATTGGGATCAATATGCGAATTGTCTGAAGTAACCGTGCTGATTATTAGTTGTAGCAAGTAAGGATTGTATTTTAATGAGATTAGGCACAACCTCCTATATTTATAAGGCTGGCGTAATTACTAATGTCAGATTGTTGGCTGGTCACACACAGGATGTCGAATTGCTCGTATTTGAACTGGAAGAAACATGGAACAGCTTTCCATGTGAGGAAGATGTCGACGAACTTTGCCAGCTAGCCTCAGAATATGATTTGACTTACACCGTTCATTTACCTCTGGATCTGTATCTTGCGGATGACGATCCCTCGATAGACAAGGCTATAACCGTTATTGAGGCCACACGCAAGCTCAAGCCTCATGCTTACATTATTCACCTGGATTCCAAATATACTGACCCGGATCGTGATTTTAGGACTTGGGAAAAAAACACTTTATCTTCTCTGGAAGCGCTAATGGAAGTCGCTGGTGATCCTGCCCGCATTTGCGTGGAAAATCACGACACACTATTTCCAGCCGTCCTCGACCATGTTCTCGACATGGCGCCTGTTTCCTGCTGCCCGGATGTAGGACATCTGTGGAAGAACGGACACAACGCGTTAAAATACCTTGAACATTGGCTTCCCAGAGCTAGAGTCGTCCATCTCCATGGAGTTTCTGACACCGATCACCAGAGTCTTTCCGTTGTCCCTCCGGCTCAACTCGATCCCATCGTAAACACTCTGAACAGGCATTTTCGGGGAGTTGTGACTCTTGAGGTATTTAACAAGGCTGATTTTCTGGATTCGGTTGAAGTATTCTGGAACTCTTTGGCACGCCTCATGAGGCGCACACCTGCTGTAGATTCTTATGCCATGTAGGGTCGCGAAGCGCTTGTCCGTGGTTTCCTTAAACAAAGCCATTTGAGAAACGGGAATCGTTTAAGGCAAAATTATTGGGGAGGGCTTTAAGGGGCCACTATCGTGGAGCGAAAAAGATAAAAACCGGCTGAAAATTTCAGTCGGTTTTTTTGATCGGTTGGTGCCGAAGAGGAGACTCGAACTCCTACAGGCTTACGCCCACCAGACCCTGAACCTGGCGCGTCTACCACTTCCGCCACTTCGGCGCTCACTTATTCTCACATCTTATACTTTTACTGTCAACACGAAACTGGCTCAGCCGACTAGTCACTTTTACAGACAGATTATAAGAGCCTGGTTTATTGACCTATCTGAGGAGCCTACCTACCATCATCGGGATTAGCGGACTATGCCGGGGCCTGCATGAGCTTGTGGCGGAATGGTCGCCTTACTGGTAGGTTTGGGATCTATGATGGCGTCTATAATTCTTAAAGGAACCTGAAAAGCCAGGTATGGAATGTACAAAACACTGGCCAGTAATGAATTGTCCTCATGCGCCAATGTTGACCAATATGCCGAGCTTTCGGTACCCTGGCAGCTTTGACCCATACAAGAGGCGCTTGACAAACATAGCGTCATCACAATACAAGCGCAACAAACGGCATTTTTTAACGATAATCCCATTTAAGCCATCCACAAAAAGCCGGACCTGGAAGTTTCGTCAAACGGTAAAATTCCAATACAATTCGTACGGTAAATTAATTTTCGCACAAAAAAGGTTAACAGTCAAGGCCAGTTTTTTTTGCTTGTAGGCACCCTCAAGATCCCTAGCTGCCGTCCGCGTGAAAGTACAAACCATTATTCGCGAGGCCGTTGTGCCATCCCGGAGTAGGCGAGCAACGCGCTGCATCAACGC
>JAMCYH010000086.1:0-18074 GCA_023474025.1 Deltaproteobacteria bacterium | reverse complement strand
CGCACAAAAAAGGTTAACAGTCAAGGCCAGTTTTTTTTGCTTGTAGGCAGCAAATAGAATGTCCGGTTAATAGCACATAAAATGTCCGGTTAAGTGTAGGTCACGATGGAGGTGACTAATGCGCCGGACATGCTATTGCTGCCTACACATACCAGATGGTTGGTTGCAAATATCAATAATACATGATTGTATGTTTGCAATACAATTTGGTAGGCTAATCAGAAACCTAAGTCTATCACGTGGAGAACAGAGTCCACCGAACATCTTTACTAACGGCGCCTCTCACAAATTTTAAGAACATACATTTCATCTCTGGTATTTCTGACCAATGGCGCCTAAAATGCACAGAAACAAATGATGAATGGAAAATCCACTTTCTCCCGGAAATAATATTTCTAACGAACCCTAAGTCATCATTGGCCAAGGTTCAGAGGTAATCCAATGTTTTTTTCAAACAAAGACGATGGAAACGAACGCCACGGAACTGTGATAGCGGCTCTAGGAATAAACCCAAATAAGCTTAATGAGAATTATCTTGATTCTTTAGCAAAAGAATTCGGGTGCCACTTCGAGAAGGGTGAGTTGCTTATTTGGGTCGAGGCGAATGAAGAACGGGCTGAACAGATTTTTGAGACATTGAGAAGAAGAAACTCACTTTTTTAGCTAGGCGATAACCCACTTAATAACTTACGGCATCGTTGCGCATTTCTTGGAAGCGCCCCATGAAGGCCATTCAGACCGCCGTCCCAGAAGATATCCCACAGTTGTGTGAACTACTGGAAACATTGTTCCAGCAGGAAAGCGATTTTCAACCTGACATCGAAAAACAGTCAGACGGGCTGCGTCAGATAATAGAGCGCCCGGAGGTGGGGGCCATACTGGTATTACGTGACGAGTCATCGATAATCGGCATGGTAAATATTCTCTATTCGATCAGCACGGCGTGTGGTGGGCTTGTTGGACTCTTGTTGAAGACATGATCGTTCGGCCTGAGAAACGGAACCAGGGGGCGGGATCGGCTCTTCTTCGCGAGGCGATTAAATTTGCTCAGGCCAAAGGTTGTTTGCGTATCACCTTGTTGGCGGATAGAACGAACACTTCGGCGGTCCGGTTCTATCAGCGCCATGGTTTCACGCTCTCAGAACTGAGAGGCCGACGCTCTAAATGAGTCGCCGGCCTTTTCAGGACTTTGCCGCAGAAGCTTGGTAGCTTTATTAATAAGCTGGGGCTTCAGTCAGAGTCGTTGATAATTCTCTTTTTAATTTCCCGAGAGCGCGTTTTTCTATTTGTCTCATTCGCTCTCGACTTGTTCCAAAATGTTCTCCAAGTTTCTGGAGCGTCCATGGAGAATCATCCATAAATCTTTTTTCGACGATGAACCGCTCCCGATTGTCCAATTTCTTCAATGCCTTACCTGTGGCTTCACATAGTTCCTTCTCGGATTCCATGGCCATCATCTGCACTTCCTGATTGTCGGACTCGTCTTCCAGCATATCAATGGCGGTGAAATCCTTATCCTCACCCATTGCCTCATTCAGGGACCAATCCCTTGCTTTAACTCTCGCCTCGACTTCAATGACATCATCAGATCGAACGTTAAGTTCTTGCGCCAGTTTTTCAATGCGTTCCGTTCGGGATTCCGCATCCTTATGTTCGCCGATGTCCCCTATTCTGAAGAAAAGTTTTCGTTGGGCCTGCGTCGTCCCCAATTTGACGAGGTTCCAGGACTTTAGAATATAGTTCTTGATGTAAGCCTTAATCCACCATATAGCAAACGATACCAACCGGTATCCTTTGTGTGGATCGAACCGCTTCACAGCTTTCATCAAACCTATCGAGCCTTCCTGAATAAGATCCTGAACAGGCAACATGTAATGTCGGTACTGAAACGCGATCTTGACCACAAAAGGCAAATGAGAAATTACCAACTCGTGAGCGGCTTCAACATCGCCCGATTCTCTGAATTTTACCGCAAGAGCGAATTCACTTTCAGCCGTCAAAGGCTTAATAGTACGGACTTGCGCTAAAAACTGGTCCAATTGGTTGATCGCTACAGGATAGTTCATTACTGTACTCCGCTAATTTCCCCTGAAATAGATATATTACCTTGTTTGTTGTTGACCTGGTTCTAGTGTTTACCAAACCATTTGCTTAGTTATGCACTGTTTTTAAAATAGTCAACTCCTTCCACAAAAAGTTCCGTAAAAAGCCATTAAAACACAATATAATCTCATACTAAATTCTTAAATACCAATAAATTATTGCTCAATCATCATATTTGACCTTTATTCTGCGAGCGCCAGGTTTTTTCTCCTTGGGCAAGGTAACTTTCAACACACCATTTTTATATGATGCTATTACGTCTTCTTTGTCTATTTCACGTGGCAATGTCAAACTTCTCAGGAATGACCCTGAAACTCTCTCACGCCTCAAATAACTTGAATCTCCAGTTTGCGCGTCGGTTTTACGCTCTCCCTGAATGATAAGCGCATCTCCTTCAATTTTTATGCTTAGGTCATCGAAGTTGATACCGGGAATTTCACATGTAAATACAAAACTATCTGTCGTTTCCCTGATATTTATCAAAGGAAGCAGACTCGACTCCCGCCATGGCGCACTCCCCCATGGGCCTTTGCGCTGGGACAAACTATCAAATATTTCATCTATTTCTCGCTGTATGTTCTTGAACTGATTACGCAACATATTAGCTCTGAATCCACTGCCCATGTTCATTGGTATCACCTCTTTCCCGTCAGCTCGAACCCCTCCACGACTCAACTATTAAAGATTCAAAAGAGATCGTTTGGTTTCAAAAAATACAGCGAGACGAGCGTAAAATGGGTTCACGGTTCACCTATAATTTTGCTAAGGTAGCGTGTCGATGGAGGTTCTTATGGACAAAAAACAAAATGTGTTAATCGAATTGCTTGAAGAAGTCGAAGACAGGATACTTCATGGTGGCGCTATAAAAAGGTCCGAGGCGGAATCTCTGCAGGATTTTGAATATGATTCGCTCATGACACTTGCCGCCGCGGCTGACCGTGTAAGGATAAATTTCGTTGGTAACAGGTTTGATTCATGCTCTCTCATAAACGCTAAATCCGGTTTATGTTCGGAAGATTGCGCTTTTTGCGCGCAATCTTCCAGACACGGAGGGTCAAGCGAGGTTTATAGCCTGAAATCAACTGATGAAATCCTTGATGCCGCGAAAAAGGCTAAAGCCTTTGGCGCTGGCCGCTTTTGCACGGTAACTAGTGGCGGGGCTCTTAGCGATCAGGATTTTGACAGATTGACTGATTCGTTGCGTATATTGAAATCCGAAGTCGATATTGCCCTTGACGCGTCCCTGGGTTTCCTTGACGAGACCAGAGCGGCCAAATTGTTTGGGACTGGGGTCACCCGATACAATCACAATCTCGAATCCTCCAGGGAGTTCTACCCTTCCATTTGTTCCACTCATAGTTATGAGGCCCGCGTTGAAACCGTAAAGCTTGTTAAGAGGGAAGGAGCTTCGGCGTGTTGTGGGGGCATAATCGGACTTGGAGAGACTCCATTGCAACGTTTGGATCTCGCATTTACTTTGGCTGACCTCGGAGTGGACTGTGTTCCAATAAACATTCTTAATCCAAGGCCTGGCACTAGACTTGAAAATGCCCAGCCGCCGGAACCTTTGGAAATCATCAAGACCGTTGCTCTATTCAGGCTCATCCTCCCAACATCTACCATAAAGATCGCAGGGGGCCGGGAAAGAAATCTCGGCGATTTTCAGGCGATGGCGCTTCGTTCTGGGGCCAATGGTATGATCATTGGTGGCTATCTAACGACAGGGGGAAGATCTGTTGAGGATGATCTCAGGATGGTCAAGCAGGCAGGATTCCAAATAGGCTCTTGTTGCTGAAGATTAACCAACTTTTTCCGTGGGTTTAATCAATGGCAAGCAGGAGGATTTTTTGATCGACCCTTTTTTGAGGGGGGGAATGATCTCCATGAAGGATAATGTCTTTTCTAACTATCCGGATTAACGGCTTAAAAGGATTGACTCAACTAAGCGCGAACGTTGAGACAAGTTCAAGATGTCGTAATTCCACCAATCCTGATCTTCGCGGTTTCGAAACATGATTTCTTCTGGCCGTGAACCTCGTATTTCCTGAAGCCTTTTACCGATAGCTGCCCTGCCAGATGGTTCAGTGGACACATTTTCCGAGATGAGCACCGGAAGTACAGATTCATCAATGGAGGGAATTCGAGAAGAATCGACTTTCCAAACAACAGTCGAAAAAGGCAAATAATGGTTTAAAACTTTCCTGGCAGCGTAAGCCGTTCCCTGCAACGGAACTATGACAAGAAAGTGTGGAGAGATTATTTCACCGGCATCATACAGTGGGAAGAAAGCCTTGTTGACATAAATATCCGGGTTACCGGCTGCATCCAGAATTTGACTCATCAACTTCCGGGGTATTAACCTGTCAAATTCAAACACCACGGTTAGCACACAATGAGGGTTGTGGGCAGCGAATTCAGAAACTGTCTCAATCATGAATTTCGCGGATTTCGCTGAATCGCCGCCTTTAAACCATATCGTGAACGGATTGGTAGCAACTTGCATGATATTTTTAATGCTTGGAGCAGCGTTCCTGGATGGAAGTTCGATTATCCATTTGCTTACATAACCGCTCCTATCAATCGAAGTATTGACAACATCGCCGGAATCAACCAACGAAGGGAAACCCAGGTAATCGAGTTCCATGTCGAAAGTTCTTTCAAACTCCTTGAGACAGTCTCTCATGGAAGCTGATGAAAAAGTCTCGGATGCTCTAAGATAATAGGGTGGTCTATCGTCATATCTAAGGCCGAGCAAATTTGAATCGCGTCTAAAATCAGTCCCCGGTAAAACGGCAAGAGTGAACGGTTGAATGACGGAAAATGCTTCGGTATCTTTCAGGTGGTTCAAAGTCTTTAGAAAACCTTCGGGTTCATCACCCGGCAATCCCAAGATGATTCCAGTCGTTACATCGACACCTGTGTCTTTCAAAGAGCGGGCTCTGTTGAGGACTTTTTCAGGATCTCCTGAACGTCCCGCCAACTTCAACGCCCTGGAATTCACGGTTTGAAGACCAATTTCGGCTGACGCCAGACCTGATTCCTTGAACAGGCGAATGTCTGAATCAGTCAGGAGATCCGCTCTTAATTCTGTATGAATCCTGACATCCCTTTTTCTCCTTTTGGAAGCCATGGTCTTCAATATTTCCCTGAACCCGGGTCGAGCATTGAACGTGGGATCCATCAAATAGATTTCGTTCACCCCGTGTTCCGAAGAATAAGCAAAGTCAAGAATTCCATCTATAATATCCAGTGGATATGTTCGAACAGAATCGAAGGCTTTGTGATAAAAGCAATATTTGCACTTGAATGGACATCCCCTAACTGTTTCCAGAAAGATCGAGCCACCTTTGGAGGGAACTATCGTGCCATCAAGGTATGGATAACTGAAACAACCAGGGTCCCATCGCTTTGAGTGTGAGCCATTTGACCCTATCAGGCCTCCTAGAATCGTATCTACGGCTTCGGCAATTTGGGGCTCCCCTTCCCCGAACACCGCCACATCTACAGCGGGATGCTCCAACACCCATTTATTGTCAGGTGTAACCTCAGGCCCACCGATAATTACTTTAACATTTGATTGAAGCCTTTTTACCGCCGAAGCTACGAAGAGGCTCCTCTGGGAATTCCACAAATATAGGGTCATAGCCAGGATGGCCGGAGACCGTCGCGATATCTCATGAATTATTCCTACATCGGCAACCACGTCGACTATTTCTGGACCCAGGATTTCAATTTGAAAATCTGACTCCATTTGCGCCTTGAGGCATGAAACCAGGAATCCAGCAGCTAGCGGGATGTTTCCTCCTGGATCCTCAAATACGAATCTTGGAGGTGGCAATTGAACAAAAAGTATTTTTTTCATCCCTGCGTCTAACCTTTGTAAATTTGCCATATACGTCCAGTATGTTATACAATAAAATTTCTTAGTTTAAACAAAACCACACGAGACAAAGGTAATCATTTATGGCAAGAGAGCGAATCCTGGTCGTTGATGATGAGGAAGATATACTCGAGCTGGTAAGGTACAATCTAGAGAAAGAAAAATTTCACGTTACATGCTCCACATCCGGAGAAGAAGCCTTGCAAAAACTTAAAAAGGAGACTTTTGATTTAATACTTCTTGATTTGATGTTACCAGGTCGGGATGGCCTCGACACGTGCAGGGTACTTAAGAGCAGCCAGGAGACTTCAAACATTCCCGTAGTTATGATTACAGCCAAGGCCGAGGATACCGACGTCGTCCTGGGACTGGAACTGGGAGCTGATGACTACGTAACAAAACCGTTTAGTCCCCGAGTGCTTTTAGCCAGAATCAAGGCAATTTTGAGAAGAGGCCAGTCAGATGCCGTGGACGACAAATCTGTTATCAAGGCGCACGACCTCATTATAAATCCCTCCCGTCACGAGGTTCGCGTAAAAGATTCGTTGGTAAACCTTACGGCCACCGAGTTTTCCATATTGCATTTTCTCGCTAAAAGGCCGGGCTGGGTTTTTAGCCGAGAGCAAATAATCGATTCAGTCAAAGGAACTGATTACCCTGTAACCGACCGGTCAGTTGACGTGCAAATAGTAGGATTGAGGAAAAAACTTGGCGAAACCGGTGACATTATTGAAACAGTGAGAGGCGTCGGTTACCGATTCAAAGAATAACTTCAGATCCTTTCAACAACTTGAGACAGTTCCTAATAAAGCAGGAAGTCCCTCCTGACTTCTAAAAAATTTTCCAGGGCCGGTCTGTAGTTTTCTTCAATTTCAAAAACAGAGCGGTTGTTTTCAAGAGAATTCCTGACTGAATCATCCCCTATAATTACATCTATGGGTAATTTATCGAAAACGTATTCATAGGGTGGATCTGACCATCTGAATTCCGTGTTATTTTTAATTATAGCCGCCAGTATGGCCAGCGACGCCCTGAAAGGTTTATAAAGGCTCCTGTCTATCACGTGTATTTGGAACCCGAGGCAGCGTTGGTTGGCCCATTTGTTAAAGTTAGGCTTGAACTCAACGATTCTTAGTTCAGCCCCCTTTACAGCTTCATCTTCCAGATCTTTAAGGATTTTCTCAGGATTGATAAACGGGGCGCCAAAAATCTCAAACGGTCTGGTAGTGCCTCGTCCTTCCGACAGATTGGCTCCTTCTAGAAGAACCTGCCCAGGATAAACTACCGCGGTTTCAACGGTGGGCATATTGGGAGATGGCAGGGCCCATGCTAATCCGGTCTCGTCAAAATAGGCCCGTCTGTCCCAGCCGTCCATTTTTACCACTTTAATGTCAGACCTGATGGCAAATCTCTCGTTATAATAATTCATAAGTTCGCCTACAGTCATTCCGTGGCGCATAGGCAGCGGATATGGCCCAACGAAGGAGGCAAATTCCGGCTTCAGAACATTTCCTTCAACATCTACGCCGTTGACAGGATTAGGTCTGTCAAGAATGATGACAGTTTTACCAAGTTCAGCGCATGCGTCCATCAGGAGACAGACCGTCGCACAAAACGTATAAACACGTGTTCCAACGTCCTGAAGATCCACGAGCACGGCGTCCACATTATCCAGCATCTCAACGGTAGGCCGTCTCGTTGATGAATAAAGGCTGTAAACGGGTAATCCTAGTCTCCGGTGGCAAGCATGATCCGTCTCCTTCATGTTGTCCTGCTCAGTAAGACCTACCCCATGTTGAGGACCAAATAGAGTTGTAAGCCTGTCACGAAAGATCTCGAACAGAACATCGGCGGACTCCCTGAACCGGGAATCTATTGACGCCTGGTTATAAAGGAGCCCTAGCCTCTTGTAATCCGTTAATATTGCGGGATTCTGAACAACTTGAGCCAGTCCGGTAACCAGCTTCATATTCCCGTTACCCGCAGTTTAGAATTGGTCCGCCTCAAAAAAACCACCCCTATTCCCAGCGATTACCTTTATCCTTATGCAGATCTACCACGTTTCTATCCCAACGGGTGATTACGACGGTCTTTTCCCCTCCACCACCCGCAATTGCCGAACTGGTAAACCATGACACAAGACTGACAACAAGAGAGGCAACGAAAGCCGACCAGAAACCAGCAACATGAACTCCAAAATCCAGCCCCGCAACAAACCAGAATAAAAGGGCGTTTATCACGAGGATGAAAAATCCCAGAGTCACCAATGTCAATGGTAAAGTCAGAATTATCAGGACCGGTCTTACAAAAGCGTTCAGCACTCCCAGCACAGCTGCAAAAACCAGGGCTGATCCAGTGTCATCGACAGTTACTCCCAGGTGGAGCTTCGAGATAACCAGAACAGTTACAGTCATGATTATCCATCTAATAAGAATGCCTAGCATGGTCAGTCCCTTCCATTACGGCCTGGGGGCCGGGAAAATCAGCCTTCGGTCTTTTCCTTCATTTTCTTGAGAAATGGCTCAAACAAATCAATCGGTACAGGGAAGACTGTCGTGGAATTCTTCTCAGCCGCCACCTCAACGAGAGTTTGCAGGAACCGCAACTGTAATGCGATAGGCTCTTTTGATATAATAGCGGCAGCGTCGGAAAGTTTCGCAGCGGCCTGAAATTCGCCTTCAGCATTTATGACTTTAGCTCGTCTTTCTCTTTCAGCCTCAGCCTGCTTGGCGATTGCTCGCTGCATTTCCTGCGGCAAATCAATATATTTCAATTCGACCATGCTGACTTTTATACCCCAAGGATCCGTGTGTCTGTCCAGGATCTCCTGCAGTATCATGTTTACCTTCTCACGGGAGGCCAGTAATTCGTCAAGTTCCGACTGCCCACAGACACTTCTTAGGGTAGTCTGAGCCAACTGGGATGTTGCGTAAAGATAGTTCTCAACCTCAATAACAGCCTTGGTGGGGTCCATGACCCGGAAGTATATTACCGCGTTGACCTTCACCGAAACGTTATCCCGCGTTATAACATCCTGGGATGGAACATCCATGACTACGGTCCGCAGGCTTACTCTAACCATTCTGTCAACTACAGGAATCAATAATATTATCCCTGGTCCCTTGTGTTCAATGATTCGCCCAAGCCTAAAAATAACTGCCCGCTCATACTCGTTTAGTACCTTTATAGCCATTGAGAGAATGACTATTCCCAAGATTACGATGATTCCCAGACCGTACATGATATCCTCCTGAAAATGGGCTCCGAAAAGAGGAAGCCGTATAATTTACCTTTAACCAGTTATAAAGGATGGAATCACAAAACCATGGTTACAGTGATTTCCAGATCCTTGACTTTTGCCACTCGGACAGCTGACCCTTTGGGTATCCGAACATCGGATCTTGCGTTCCAATATTCGCCACGCGTAAGAACTTTACCAGTTGGGTCTATGTCAGTGATGGCGACCCCTACTTCCCCAGCCATTCCTTGTTGACCTGTCCTAGGCCTATGCATCCACGCCTTTATGACGAGGCCCAGGACAAATATGAAGAAAGAGGAAATGGCTATTACAGTTGGAATAATAACACCCCATGAAACGCGCATAGTTGACTCTCCCGAATCAAAAAGCATGACTGAACCCAGCGTCAAACTTATAATTCCACCTATAGAAAACAACCCGAATGATTGAATTTTGATTTCAAGTATAAAGAGAATAAGTGACAAAATTATAAGAAGAATTCCCACATAATTTACAGGGAGTACCTGTAAAGCAAAAAAGGACAGCAGTAGACAAATGCCACCAGCTACACCTGGGAATATCAAGCCTGGATTGAACAATTCCATCATAATTCCCAGGCTACCGACCATCATGAGGATATATGCGATATTCGGATTTGCAATGACATCAAGGATCTTGAACCTCAATCCCGGAATTATCCGTTCGATCTTGGCGTCATCGGTTTTTAGCACATACTCTTGATCATCCTTTTCAACTTTTCTGCCATCAAGTTTCTTGAGCAAATCAGGAATAGAATCAGCTATCAGATCTATAACCTTTAGATTCAGGGCTTCTTGGGCCGTAATGGAGACACTTTCCCTGATAGCCTTCTCAGGCCACTCGGCGTTGCGCCCTTTCTCCAGAACAATTCCACGAATATAGGCTGTGATGTCATTCATGATTTTTTCTGACATGGCCGCATCAATTTCCTGGCCACCTCCAGCAACCGGATGAGCCGCACCAATGTTGGTTCCTGGGGCCATGGCGGCAACGTCGGCGCAAACCGTGATCAATGCTCCGGCAGAGGCCGCGCTTGAACCGCCGGGCGCTACAAACACGACCACCGGAAGTTTTGCATTGATCATATCTTTTATAATAGTTTTTGTAGTACTCAAGACGCCGCCGGGGGTGTCCATCCTTATAATAAGGCAATTAGCTTTGCTTTTTTCGGCTTTTTCAATTCCCTTGCTTATGTAATCAGACAAAGCCGGATTAATCGTCCCATTTATGTCCAACAAGAAAACCAGCGGCCTATGTTCATCATGCACGGTCGCAGCAAATAGCGGACTAACGGCTAAAATCAAAACGGAACAAATTAAGGCGATAACGCCCCTACGAATGCGTTCATTTCTCATCTGGATTCTCCACGTCCATCAAATGGCAATCCCAATAATGACATAACCTTTTTTAGGTCCTCCCATGCTTCTGCCTTCCATCTTCGATCTGGTTCTTTTCTGAGAAGGAACGATGGATGATACGTGGGCATGATCGGGATCCCATCTACATGATAAAATGTTCCCCGTATTTTTGTCAGGGAAACCTTTCGTCCTAGTAACGAACCGACAGCTATTCTACCCAAGCCAACTATTACTTCCGGGGATATTGAATTTATTTGAGCCTTCAGAAAAGGAAAACACATCCCTATCTCATTGGGTTCCGGGTCGCGGTTAGAGGGCGGTCGACATTTCACAACATTGGCAATGTACACGTCTGATCTTTCGAGGCCCATGGCGTTTATCATCCGGTTGAGCAACTGCCCGGCCCTTCCTACAAATGGCCTTCCCTCTCTATCCTCATCTGCGCCCGGGCCTTCCCCTATGAACATCAATGTGGCATCGGGCGAGCCCTCTCCAAAAACGATATTTTTTCTACCATTACTTAACGGGCAACGGCGGCAATCACCCAGTTCGACTCTAATAGCCTCCAGCTCTCGCCTGGAACTGGAAGTCATTTTTTCTTCATGTTCCGATTTGGGAATCACAACTTCCGTATATCCGGCATTAACCAGGAAACCCAGATAATCACGAAGATCTAAAATCGGATCATTTTGAATCGACATCTCAAGATTCTTCCCCAATAATGGCGCTAATTCGGCGACGCTGCACAAGTCTCATAAATCTGATCGTCATCGCAATCATCCATTGGGTTTTCCTCGCAGACCAAGAGAGCGGGTCAATATTTGATCAGCGACATCTTCCTTGGACATCAGGGGAAGCTGTTCTTCCTCACCTGATCTGAACATCAGCCGCACAATGTTCGTATCGCCGTCAAAACCGGCGCCCGGTTTACCGACATCGTTGAGGACAAGCATATCCACGTTTTTATTTTTCAACTTGATCCGCGCATTCTGGATCGCGTCCTCAGTTTCAGCCGCAAAACCAACTATAATCTGGTCATGAGACTTCCTGCTTCCAAGAGTCGCCAATATGTCAGGATTCCGGACCAATTTGATGGTTGTTCCAAATTTGTCTTTCTTTATCTTTTCTTTTTGGAATGTTTCAGGCCGAAAGTCCGCAACAGCCGCGGCCTTTATTACAAGGTCGAAATCATGAAAACTTTCAAGGACTTTTTCCATCATTTCCATGGCAGTCCTTACCTGTACATGTTTTACCCCGCTCGGCGGCGCAACTTTAATTGGTCCGGAAACAAGTGTCACCGAAGCGCCTCTAGTTGAAGCCCGCTTAGCTATAGCGACTCCCATTCTGCCTGAAGATCGATTAGTCAGGAACCTTACAGGATCCAGAGGCTCCTCCGTAGGACCGGCGGTTACCAGAACCTTCAATCCGTTAAGGTCCTTAGGGCCAAGATATAGTTCAACTTCACCAAATATTTTTGCCGGTTCCGGCATACGCCCCTCGCCGACCCAACCGCAGGCCAGTTCCCCTGAACCTGGGGCCATTACGTGGTAACCAAAAGTTCTGAGGCGCTCCAGATTGGACTGAAGAATTCGATTCCTGTACATGTTGACGTTCATGGAGGGACATATTAGAACCGTTTTGTTAAAAGCCATCAGAATTGTTGTCAGCATATCATCAGCAACACCATTGGCAAGCTTTCCAATAAAATTCGCTGTCGCGGGCGCCACGACGGCCATATCAGCCGCGTCAGCCAGTGAAATGTGTTCAACCGACGGTTTGTCCCTATTTTTCCACATGTCCTGGCATACTGGATTCCCGCTTAAAGTCGCCAGAGTGAGCGGGGTAACAAATTCAGTGGCAGATCGAGACACGATCACGTGAACATTCAACCCGGATTTCACCATTAGACGAACCAATAACGGGGCCTTATAAGCGGCAATTCCTCCAGTGATACCCAATAATACCGTTGCGCCCATTATTGGTCCTTTTTCGTCATGCAAGCTGATTTAGAGTCGGACATCTGAAAGTAGACAGTCTACTACGAAGTATATCTCTGATCCAATATGTTAACAACATTACACCTCAATTATAGACCGTTGATTCATAATACACTATACTATTATTTCAGTATTTTTTTTCAGCGGCCTTCAGTGTAGCAACCGGACAATCGCCTTCTTCCCCACATCCTTGGTAATTCAAGCGTGTCCAGGGAACTCGTGAGCGAGAAACAAAATGGAAGATGAAATTGAAAAAACGGGGTTTGGTCTCCTGAAATCAATCAGAGACTTCATGAAGGGAATGACGGGACACGAACATGCCCTATTTGCATTAAAGGAAAGAACTGCAATAGACAATGTTGTAATGCTGATATTTTTTGGAGACCTGCTAGGAATCCCTGTTACCAGACCATATTACGCGTTGCGGATGTTGCCCTTTTTCTGTGGCCGACTTGAGACCTGGAAGCGTTCACTCCTGAGAGAGCGCGATTGGACGGACAAGGCATTTGATTAAATAATTCCATGATGTTGTCTAACTGGTTGTAATAATCTTTGCGGGCCCCAAAACCAGGTCCACTATGCTAACAATATCGTCAGCGAGAACAAACTCGAGGCCCGTTTTCACCTGTTCAGGCAGACCATTGACATCGGTACTGTTGGCATAGGGAAAAACGACTGTTTTCACGCCCGCCCTTTGAGCCGCCAGACTTTTTTCCTTAATACCACTGACAGGAAGGATTCTCCCACTTAATGTAATTTCTCCACTCAAAGCTACGATTCGACGCGCAGGTCGATTTGTCAGCAAAGAGATAAGCGCAAAGGCAATCGTAACACCGGCGGAGGGCCCGTCCTTGGGTATCGACCCTGCTGGTATATGAATATGAATGTCCGTCTCGGAAAAGAAATCCTCATCGATCCCAAATTTACCAGCGTTACTTCTGATATAACTCAAGGCTGTTTGAGCAGATTCTCTTAGAATGTCCCCTAAGGAACCAGTCAGGATTAGCTGCTGCGCTCCTTTCATTCGCGCTGCTTCCACAAAAATAATCTCTCCCCCAAATTCAGTCCACACGAGTCCCGTGGTCACTCCCACCTGATCAGTGGATTCTGCCGCTTCGTGTCTGTAACGTTTCGGCCCAAGAAATCTAGCAACCATTTGAGCGTCGACAACCTCTGGAACTTCTTCCTGTCCGTCTTGGAGATGAACAAAGGTCAGCTTTCTGCAAACATTGGCTATTTCACGTTCGAGGTTCCTCAGGCCAGCTTCCCTGGTATAATCCCGAATAATGGACGAAACAGCTTCATCAGTAAATTTCACATCAAGACCGCCCAGGCCACAATCATACAACTGCCTGGGGATTAGGTAATCGTGGGCGATCCTTGTTTTTTCATGCTCCGTGTAACCCGAAAAGGGTATTACCTCCAGACGGTCCAGAAGCGCGCCTGGCAAATTTTCGATCACATTTGCAGTCGCTATAAACATGACGGAAGATAAATCAAAAGTCACATCCAAATAATGATCACGAAAATTCCTGTTCTGCTCAGGATCCAGAATCTCGAGCAGGACCGAAGCCGGGTCTCCCCTAAAGTCCTGGCCTATCTTGTCGATTTCGTCCAACAATGAAAACTGGTTTTTTACACCAAGGTTTCCAATTTCACTGATAATTCTTCCCGGCATGGCGCCAACATAGGTCCTGCGATGTCCTCTCAGTTCGGCCTCATCTCTAAGACCAGCCATAGAAATCCTCACAAATTTTCTTTCCATGGCCTCGGCTATCGCCTTCCCTATAGACGTTTTACCTGTGCCTGGAGGACCAGAGAAACATAAGATAGGTCCCCTGGTAATACGGGTACGTCTTTTTTTGTCAAGTATCCTCTTGACCGCTTCCCTGAGTTCCTCGAGTTTATAAGGCTTGGACAGATAGTAAGAAGCTCCCTTTGTAAATGCGTCCACAGCGGAGTCAACTGACGCGTAACCAGTAACCAGCATAATTTCCGTTCGAGGTGCGACCTGTTTGATGTTTTCAGTTAGCTGAATTCCATCCATCCGGTCCATTTTAAGGTCAGTAATTATGAGATCGAACTCCTGGCGTTTAATCATATCCAACGCCTCAACACCGTTGGATACGGCATGGACAATGTGACCTTCTTTGCCGATTACACGCTCCATGTTGGCCCTGGCAATCTCCTCATCATCTACAACAAGGACCCTGAACCCCTGCTTGCTTCTAAGGATTCGCACCCCGAGAAATTCAAGCGCTCTTTGTTTAGCGTGGCCAAGTCCATAGTGTTCACGTTCCAATATTGCTTGAGCCCGTTTCAAATCGAGATTGTCATCAGTGTAAATGTTCCAGGGTAAAGCTAAGAGGTATTCAATATAATTGAGCCCTATAGCGTATTCTGCCACTGATGGATCTGTTTTTTCCAGCCGTTCCAGTTCCTTGATTGCCGCAGCGCGAGCATGCTCGGGAAAGTTGGATCCATCCAGCTTGGTTCTAATTTCGACCAACTCGGAAGGGGTCGTAGGACGGTCATCCTGATTCTTTCTGAAAAAACCCATGAGTTAAAGTTCCTCATGTCACAAGCGCTATTGTCACAAAACGATTATAGACACAAACATCCAAAGCGGCAATCAAGGAGTTCAGATTAAATCGGAACTGTTTTCCGATCAACGCGCTCACGACACGCTTATGTGTTGCCAGAACATATATGTGTTGCACATCGCAACGTATGATCAAATACTTTTCCATGGCCCTTCCTAGGGGCTTGCCGAGTCTCCGGGCCTTCCCAATTAGTTTAGTTGCGAAACGCAACACTACAACCCGTTTCAATCATAGAGGGCTCTCGAGAATACATGTAGTATTATCCATATATTATCTAACACTGTCAGTATGGCACGAAACTTGATAGTAACAGATCAGAAATGAATATGTTGGCCCTACTGGAGGGAAAAAAATGAGAACATGGCTTCAAAAACTGGAAAGAATGGCAGCCGCTACCGCATTTGCGGAAGAGGGTGAATGGCAAATGGCGCAAAGTGTGATTGAAGAGCCTCAGAAAAGACCCGTAACAAGAGACGTTGAGAGAGAGGATCGGCGAAAAGCCAGACCAAGAGGGCGTGCATATAGGGCTTGATAAATCCCTAATGTGGCTTAATCCGGCATAGTCCCGATAAATCGTTTTCTGAATAATTATTGAAAAACTGTTTCAGGAGTTAGAAATGGCGGCAAAAACCGAACTCAAAAAAAAGAAGATAATGATGAGAGCGATGATCTACGGCGCTATAACTGCGACCTTATACGCGGCGGTATTTTCTTTCGCCAATCCGATTACTGAATTGTTCGCTAGAGGAGGGCTTTATGCAGCGCTCCCTATTGGAACAGTATTCGTATTTTCTTTCGCTCATGGGGCTTTTTCCAGCAATTTGTGGTCCCTACTCGGTATAGAAGCGATAACCAAGCAGGCTACCCAACGCAAGCAGGTTTCCGTCCCTCGTGCGATACAGAAACCACGGGCTCGTTTAAGAATGAGCGCTTAGCGCTTGTTCATTTAGGGGTTGGACTTAAAGGAGTTTAAGATGATTGATAATGCCATCGACACTGCAAAATTTATAGATTTGACTTGGCTAAATGTTTCATTTCTTTTCATAGTCGGCTTCATCGGCGGCCTGGTTAGTGGCTTCATCGGTTCAGGAGGGGCCTTTGTGTTGACTCCGGCCATGATGAGTCTTGGTGTTCCTGCGGCTGTGGCCGTGGCGAGCAATATGTGCCACAAGTTCCCCAAAGCCATGGTTGGCGCTTATAAACGTTACAAATATGGTCAGGTGGACCTAAAGCTAGGCATCGTAATGGCCGCCTCCGCCACGGTGGGTGTGCAAGCAGGCATAAAAATTCAGGAATTGATTCTAAACAAATGGGGCGAGGCGGGTTCAAACCTTTATGTAAGCCTGTCGTTCGTGGCTGTCCTGTTGATAGTCGGTAGCTATGTCTTTTATGACGCTTTTAAGACATCTAATTCCGAAGGCGTCGACTCGGTCCCAAAATTGGCGCGACGTTTACAAGCCATCAATCTGCCGCCAATGATTCATTTTAAAACAGCCAACTTAAAAATATCTCTTTGGTTCACGATCCCCGTGGGATTTGCCACCGGTTTACTCGCTGCGACTATAGCCGTCGGAGGATTTGTCGGAGTGCCGGGAATGATCTACGTTATAGGAGCGACTGGTCTTATTTCGTCAGCTAGCGAGCTGGTCATCGCCTTTCTTATGGGTTTTGGTGGAACAGTAAAATGGGCGATGCACGGTATGGTAGATATCAGACTCACATTGATAATACTTGCCGGATCGCTTTTGGGGGTTCAACTCGGGGCAATTGGCACGACATATGTAAAAGAAAACATGATTAAAATCGTTATGGGGACCATTATGCTTATTGTCGCGGCTAGCAGGGGGCTAGCTGTGCCTCAGTATTTGAACCAATTGCAACTTATGGCTGTTGACAAGTCTACATTATCCATTCTGGATATGGTCAGTTTCGCAACTATGTGTTTGGCCCTGGCCGTAGGCGCTGTAATCATTATCGGTAGCATGGTGAAGGGTAAGAGGGCTGAGTACGCGGCTCAGGCTACCGAATCCTACGAGCATGTTTAGGAAAATAGTAGCAGCCGTTGATGGCTCCAGCTCAAGCTTAAACGCCCTGCGACAGGCCATTGCCTTGGCACGGTCGGAAAAGGGCGTCATCAAGGCCTTATCGGTGGCGCCCCCATATACAGGAGACCTCGGGCTAGTTGGAGTCCATGAACATGTAAACGATGTGATTCGGGCGCCCTACCGTAAAGCTCTGGAGCAAGCCGCAATGGTTGCAGAAAGAGCCAATATAATTATAAAAACAATCCTGGAGATTGGGGAACCTGCTGATAAAATTGTTGAAGTAGCAGAAGACCTTAATTGCGAATTGATAGTTGTTGGCACACAAGGGGTAAATCCTACAAAGACCGCGCTTGTAGGGAGCACCGCTGCAAGGGTTATCGCGTTGAGTCATGTAAATGTCCTGGCTGTCCCAGCTACTTCTTCTATAAATCTTGATCGGATTCTGCTTGCGACTGATGGGTCAGAATGCAGTGAAACAGCAACGGTGGCCGCTTTTGAAATTCAGAAATCATACGGATCGGGAATCATCGTCCTCTCGGTGGCCGACGTTCCATCGCACCTTTATGGACTTGACGCCAGAGCCGCCGACCGCATACTCAACGAAGCAAAGGAGGCTCTCGAACGCATTCGATTTAAGTCAGAACAATTCGGTGTTCAAATTGAATCCCTTTTCCGTGAAGGATCACCAACCAAAACAATTAATGAAATTGCGGCAGAGATTCTGGGAATAGATAGGGTTTCACTTTGGCGAAAGATTAAGCGATACGAACTCGAATAAAACAATACTAAATCAAACTATTAGTGATGTCTG
>JAMCYH010000318.1 GCA_023474025.1 Deltaproteobacteria bacterium | reverse complement strand
TCTTTTTCAATTTTATCATGCGAATTGAGAACCTGTCCTTTGTCGAAGCGGTAAAACTGCTCGCTCAAAAAACAGGTGTTCCTCTTGAATTCGAGAAGGGTTTCTCTACTGCCGATGACCCAAGAGCGCGACTTTATCCGGTCATTAACTTGGCCCATCGCTATTTTATCGATAGCCTTGGCAAAGAACTTTCAGCGCAGGAATATCTGAGGGTCCGCGGACTAACCAAAGAGTGGATAGATTTCCTGGGCTTGGGATACTCTCCTGATTCCTGGGATGGCTTCGAAAACCGTCTCGCTGTATCTGGATTAAGCGTAAAAGACGCTGTAAGCGCGGGACTAATCCGCGAAAAACCTAGCGGAGGTCATTATGACTATTTTCGCGGCAGGATTATGATCCCAATTCACAGTCTGAACGGAGAAATGATCGCATTCGGAGGAAGATCCATTGGCGCCGCGGACCCGAAATATTTGAATTCGCCTGAATCCCCTATCTTCAAGAAAAAAAACATTCTATTCGGTCTTGATTCTGCTAGAGACGCCATAAAGAAAGCGGGTTTTATTATTTTGGTGGAAGGTTACTTCGACCAAATTTCATTGCGCATACGTGGAGTACAGAATGTCGTGGCCCCACTTGGGACCGCCTTAACTATTGAACACGCGAAACTGCTGAAGCGTTTCTCCGGTAGGGTTGTGACACTTTTTGATGGTGACGAGGCAGGTTTAAGGGCGGTTAAACGGTCACTGCCAATATTCCTGAGTGAAGGGCTCGAACCGGAATGTGTCATCCTGACCGAAGACAAAGACCCTGAACGGAGAAATGATCGCATTGGGACAGAGCGTTTTAGAAAGATCATCGAATCTCCACAGTCAATGATAGATTTTTTCCTTGATCAACTTGAATCCCAATATGACTTTAACGGGATTGCGGGTCGTAATCAGGCGCTGGTAGAGTGTATTCCGATTTTGACACAGATTGCCGATTCGCCGGAGCGGGATTATCTTATAGAAAGGTTTTCTTCCCGTATTAGGATTAGGGAAGAAAAGTTGCGTAGGGCGGTTGCGACCAGCAAAACCAACCAGTCCGCACAAAGCCTGAAATCGAAGAAAAAAAACGTTTCCAGCCTGTTTGACTTTCCGGCCGACGAACGTAATGTTGTTAGAGGGATGCTTATCCTTCCGGGCTTCGTAGACCATGTTATCGAGACCGGAGCAATTAATGAGATCGAGAATCCCACGTTGTCCAGGCTGGCAAATCTGATGATTGGTTATTTTCAGAACGAGGGAAAGTTAGACGCGGGACAATTCTCTCTCTCTTTAGAAGATCCCGAGATGGCAGCGCTTGTAGCCGGCTGGTTACAGCCAAGACCTGAAGAAGACGACCTCAGACCGGAAGTGGATGGCTCAACTGCAGTTGAACAGTCTTTAAATCGGCTGAAGTCAAAGAAAATATTGCGACGAAAACGTGAGATCCAGGAAAGTCTGAGCAAATGCGTTCCAGGAGATCAGCAATATAATGACCTCGCTGGCGAGTTGCTAACGATTGGCCGCCGTCTTCGTAGCTAAAACATATTTTAAGTTTAAACAACTAACGCCTAAACTGTCGTGACACAACAATTGGGCAGAAGGAGAAAAGGTTTTATGCCTGAAACGAAGCTAAAATCCGAATTCAAGGATCTTTTCGAACTGGCCAAAACCAGAAAATATCTAACTTATGATGAAATTAACAAACATATCCCCCCGGATCTGGTCGGAGAAGCCCAAATCGATGAACTCTTAATGAAGATCATGACAGAGTTCAACGTTGAACTACTCCCCTTTGACAAGAAGATTCCGGTAACCGACCCCAAAGCCAGGACACTGGAAATTGAAAAACCGGATGAAGAGGATGAAGAGGAGGAAATAAAAGTAGCCGAACCAGACACGGTTGTTCGTGGAAATGATCCGGTAAAGATGTATCTCCATGAGATGGGAGGAGTTTCCCTTCTGACCAGAGAAGGAGAGGTTGAAATCGCCAAAAGGATCGAGCAAGGCGAACAGCAGGTTTTCAGTGTTATCATAGGCTGCCCCGTTACAATTAAGGAAGTCCTTGCCATCGGCGATAAACTCAAGAAAGGGGCCATTAGAGTCAAGGAAGTTATACGCGGTTTCGAAGATGAGGAAATGCCGGATGGGGAAGATTCCACTGTGGTGGAAAGGATTCTGAATCTCATTCAGGAACTGAAGGAACTTGAAGCAAAATATCAGGGACTTGTCAATCTCAGGAAAGACCTGCCATTAGGCACCAAACCGGAAGAGATAGAGTGCTTAGATAACGAAATAGACAAGAGTCGCTCTGAAGTTATTGCCTGCCTTAAAAATATAAATCTTAACAGTAACATGATCGATCATATTGCTGGGAAACTTAAGTTTCTGGTCCGAAAACTCGAAGCCGCAAGAGAAGAACTGAGGGCTGTTGAATATGAGCTCAAAATGCCTTTGGATAAGGCAAAGGAAAGCCTTACGATATGGAAAACTTCAATAGATGATCGAAAGGCTCTAAAAAAGCTCACAAATCTCTCTCCTCAAAAGGTTTTGGACCTTGACAGCAAAATCGACAACGGTATCCGAAAGATAAATAAACTTCAAACCGAAGCCGGAATGGATGATTATCATCTTAGGGAGGCCTTGGCTCGCTGCCGTGAAGGCGAAAGGTTGGCCCGAAGGGCGAAAAGTGAACTGGTCCAGGCCAATCTCAGACTGGTTGTTAGCATAGCCAAAAAATACACAAACAGAGGTCTACAGTTTCTTGACTTGATTCAGGAAGGAAACATCGGGTTGATGAAGGCTGTAGACAAGTTTGAGTATCAACGGGGTTACAAATTCAGCACATACGCCACATGGTGGATAAGACAGGCGATTACAAGGGCTATAGCTGATCAGGCCAGGACAATACGTATCCCGGTTCACATGATTGAAACAATCAACAAGCTTATTCGAACTTCCCGTTATCTTGTACAAGAATATGGTCGAGAGCCTACTCCTGAAGAAATAGCCGAAAAAATGGAATTTCCTCTGGAAAAGGTCCGTAAGGTGTTGAAGATAGCCAAAGAGCCCATTTCTCTGGAAACACCGATCGGAGAAGAGGAAGATTCGCATCTTGGCGATTTTATCGAAGACAAAAAGATCCTGTCCCCTTCTGACGCAGTAGTCGGAATGAGCCTGACCGAACAGACTCGAAAGGTCCTCGCCACATTAACTCCAAGGGAAGAAAAAGTCCTGCGGATGCGGTTTGGAATAGGCGAACGCGCAGACCACACACTCGAAGAAGTTGGCCAGGATTTTGACGTTACCCGTGAGCGAATTAGGCAAATAGAAGCTAAAGCCCTGAAGAAACTAAGGCATCCTTCTCGAAGCAAAAGACTACGGCCATTCCTCGAAGGCTGATTTCATCAATTCTGGTGTGTTAGCAAACTTCTCTGGGAGGCATATGAGTAGTCGGTCAAGGATACCTTTTGCATCGCTATTGTCGCTGATCGTTTTAGTTTTGTTATGGTTCTGCTATGGAGTGGCTGGGGCCGAACTGATGGACCCGGCTATACAAACAAAAGTTCTTCGGGTTTTTATAACCAAGAAGGCCCCTTACTATCACAAACCGTGGAAGAGCCCCGATTTTACTCAAATTAAGGCGAGCGGCTTCTTTTTCAAGGATGACAAGCTATTTCCCGGGAGAAAGGGACTGATCCTGACCAATGCCCATGCTGTTTTGATGGCTGAAAATATTAAGGTTTCAAACGGTCGGGAGAAGAGAAGATATGAAGTAAGCGTACTTGGAATTTGCAATTCCGCCGATTTTGCAATTCTGGAAATGTTCCCGGATGACCTGGTAACCTATGAATCGTTAAACGGACCGATAGAACCTCTGGAGCTAGGGGATAGTGACCAGCTTCGGGTAGGTGACAAGGTCCAGGGTTGGGGTTATCCCCTGGGTGGTGAAAGAATAAGCAAATCCGAACAGGGAGAAATAAGCAGAATAGAGGTCAAAAGGTACGTTTATTCTCATGAACTCTGGCTGATGGCACAGGCATCGCTGCAGCAAAATCAGGGTAATTCGGGGGGCCCAGTTCTAAAAGAAGGTAAGGTAGTTGGTGTCGCATTCCAAGGTGTCAAATCAGGTGACCGTATAAATTATTTCATTCCTATTAACGTAGTCAAACACCTTGCGTCTGTCCTGGACAAACAGGAACTAATACCAACGTGGCGATATTCCATTCAATTTATGTTTCCCCGGCTCAAGGATTATTTCCACATGGGAGCCAACGATGGCGGGGTTTTGCTCAATTACGTGATTCCAGGTGGAGGCCCCTACACTTTCGGCTTGAGACCGGGTGATATAATCACGGAGATAGATGGCTTTAAGATAGATAATTTCGGAGAGATCCATTTTAAGCCCCTGGGACAACGTGTCTATTTTGCCGAGGTCCTAAACAGGAAGCTGGTGGGCGATCCTTTGGAAATCAAGGTCATACGAAATGGGAAGCCATTAAAAATTTCAGGACAAGTAACAGCCGGTTTACCTCGCCTTGTGCCAAAAATATTCAATGTCGCCAACTATTATATTTTCGGTGGAGTAGGGTTTGTCGAACTGTCGATGAATTGTATAGAAAACCTTGGTCAATCTGGTGAGACATTACGGGCAAGGTATGCCGAACGCTTTCCAGAACGGCCTTATCAGAAGATAGTCATCATTTCCGAGATTTTTCCTGATTACGGGTTGGTCGATTCCGGCGGTTTTCTTAACCGGGTGTTAAAGGTAGGCGATGTTGACATAATAAACATCCAGCATCTTTATGATACGCTCCAGACGCTTCTTGCCAAAGGAGAAAAAAGGGTTCTCATAAAAATATGGCCCAACATGACGTTTCCTCTGGATCTTGCCAACGCTTCCGATCTGGATCATGCGATAAAGGAAAAATATGGAATCCTGTACATGAGAACACCCGGCGGATTCACGAACTGAGGGGGAGGCGGGAATCTGGTTCAGCTCCAATTCCAAAGTAAAAATCCATCTTTTCAAAAAGCTCCTTAATATTAACTGGCTTGGATACGTAATCATCCATTCCGGCAGCTAGGCATCTGCCTCTATCTTCCATTAAAGCGTGGGCTGTCATAGCGATTATAGTTATATGACGGCCAGTTTGTTCTTCTATCTTTCGTATTTTTCGGGTCGTTTCGTAACCATCAAGTTCCGGCATGGAAACATCCATCAGAATCAAATCAAATTGTTCTTTGTCCAAGAGGTCCAATACTTCCAGACCGTTTTCGGCGCATTTCACTTGATATCCGGCTTTCTGGAGAAGTCTCAAAGCGAAAGTCCTATTGATAGCATTATCTTCGGCGATTAGAATTTTCTCATTCTTTCCATGTACGGGTCCGGAAACCTTGCCATGATTATTGATTATTGCAGATGGCGAAAGCGGACGAGTTTCGCTCAAAACAGTCAATAGACATGTACGAAGTTCAGAATGTTTGACCGGTTTCACCAGCCACGCGTCGATTCCAAACTTCTCCCGGTTTTCAGAGCCCCCTGCTTGTGACGCTGAGGAAAGAATGACAATCCTTGTTCCATTCAATTCAGGAGTATTCCTAATTATTGACGATAACTGCAATCCATCAAGCTCAGGCATCATACAATCTATAAGCGCCACTTTAAACGGGGCTTTCTTTGATGCGTGCTCCTTCATTATTACAAGCGCCTTTGACCCATTTTCCGCCAAAGCCACAGTCATTCCCCAGATAGATAGTTGACCATCAAGGATTTTTCTATTTGTGAGATTGTCATCAACAACGAGAACTTTGATTCCCTGCAATGCTTCAACAGGCGCAATCTCCCTGGAAGGTGTCTCAGATTGGGAAACTCCGAGTTGAAGGGTAAAATGGAATTTACTTCCCTGCCCCAGTTGACTGTCTACCCATATCTTACCGCCCATTAACTCTACAAGTCTTGTAGAAATGGATAGTCCAAGTCCGGTGCCTCCGTACCGCCTCGTCGTAGACGTGTCTGCCTGATCAAAAGGCTGGAAAATTTTGTCAATCTTGTCTTTTGAAATCCCTATCCCCGTGTCCGAAACACAAAAGTGAATTATAACCCTTTGATTTGAT
>JAMCYH010000145.1 GCA_023474025.1 Deltaproteobacteria bacterium | reverse complement strand
TAACTGCCATATCCAGTGACGGTTCGTCTGCTAGATCCACCAATACATGAATTCCTGCCAAACGAGAATGAACTCGTCAGGCAACTTGATGAACTCAGAGGACTCAGAAACACGATTCGCTCTGCTGAGCAGTTCCTTGAAGCGGTCAAACTGGTCGATTCCGAGGCGCATGCCAGTTATGTGGAAGGTTTATCCAAGTTGCCAATAAATTTTTCGTCGCTGGATCCCTTGACAGTAGACGCGGCCATAGGCAAGCGTGAACTTATGCTCCAGCGTGTCAGGACACTAAGGGAAGTTAACCCGATGTTGGGCCATAGGGGGGTGAGGCTTGGAATAACTTACCCGGAAATTTTTAAGATGCAGATTAGGGCAATTCTTGAAGCGACAGCGGAATGTATCAAAGAAGGTATAGAAATCGATCCCGAAATTATGATTCCCCAAGTCTGTTCAGATAAGGAACTCAGATGGGCAAAGGATTATGTGGATGAGATTCAGGAATCGGTCGAAGGGAGCTATGGAGTAAAATTAAAGTTCAAGTTTGGTACAATGATCGAAGTAGTGAGAGCATGCGTTACCGCAGATAAACTGGCTGAGATCGCGGAGTTTTTCTCTTTTGGAACCAACGACCTTACCCAAGCGACATTTTCCTTTAGCCGTGAAGACGCGGAAAACAAGTTCCTCCCGTTTTATCAGGAATCTGGCATCTTAAACGAGAACCCGTTTGAATCTCTCGATGTGGATGGTGTCGGGGCAATGATGGACATGGCAGTTAAAAGAGGGAGATCTGCAAGACCCGAATTAAAGATTGGTATCTGTGGGGAACACGGTGGACATCCCGCGTCGATAAGCTTCTGTCACGAAGTTGGCTTGAACTATGTATCGTGCTCAGGCCCCCGAGTTCCAATTGCTCGATTGGCGGCCGCTCACGCTGCGTTGTTGGAAAAAAAGCCCCATAAGTTTGATGTATAAGAACTCCTGGCACGGTTAAAAGGGCGGTTAATGAGATTAACCGCCCTTTTTGGTCGTCTGATTGCAATTTTATTAAATATTGGCTTGACCTGCAAAGAAATACGCTGAAACATTGACAGTTAGTATTGCATAATGTTAATATATTACATAAGGAAAATAATTCATCTATCAAATCTTATTATGTATTGAGGCTAAAATATGTTAAGCCATATCAAACTTATCTTGGTTTTAGTATTTGCCTTTTCAATAACCGCCGTTGTCCTCGGGCACTGCGCTGATTGCAGTCCAGCGAGACCATGCATGCCTGATCGCCCTGTACCTCCTGAATCTATAGGTTGTTTGGGTGTTCCCTTTGATATCCCAATTTGGCCAACAATGATAAAAACAGAATTTCATATCCTGCCGTGGATCAGTTTAAATAAAATTTCAGTATGCTTACCAGGCAGATGTAAGGCGCTCGAATTCAGGGCGCCGTGCCTGTCATTAAAACCTGTTCCAGTATGGCTCCCGTGGTTAAGACCTTTGGACGCGGAATGCAAAAACTCAGAGCCTTGTGTGATTCCGTAGCTCATTGTGAAAACTATTGCTGAAACTCATATTACGTAATGTATTCAGGCATCGTCTGCGCTCCGTGTTGACGTTGTCAGGTTTGGCAATTGCCATGCTCGCGTTTGGAATTTTACGGACACTTGTCGGCGCATGGTACACTGGTGTGGAATCGTCTTCGGCAAACAGGCTGGTTACTCGAAACAAGATATCTTTAATCTATACGCTGCCTCTAGCATATAAAAACAAAATTCTTCAAGTTAATGGAATAAACGGATTGGGCTTTGGAATCTGGTATGGCGGCATATACCAGGATAAGAAGAAGTTCTTCCCGCAATTTGCCATCAGTGGTCTTGATTACTTGAATTTGTACCCGGAATTTCTTCTTCCGGAGCTACAGAAAAAGGCCTTTGAAGCTGATCGAAACGCCGCAATTGTCGGAAAATCGACCGCTGAAAGGTTTGGTTGGAGAATTGGCGACACAATACCGTTGCAAGGGACCATCTATCCCGGGACCATAGATCTCAGTCTAAAAGGAATCTACAAGGGAGCTCACAAAAATACTGATGAGACAGCTCTTTTTTTTCATTATGATTATCTGAACGAGAGACTTAAAAAGAGTTTTCCTGATCAGGCTGATAAAGTGGGCTGGTTTCTTGTGCGTATCAAGGATGCAGAAGAAGCTCCTAGAATATCGGAAGAAATAGATGCCATCTTTCGGAACTCGTTAGCTGAGACGTTGACCGAGACGGAGAAAGCTTTCCAAATGAGCTTCGTGGCCATGACTGAAGCCATTTTAACGGTCGTACGGGTCATTTCTTTGGTTGTCATAGGTATAATAATGATCGTTCTTGCAAACACAATGTCTATGACGGCTCGAGAAAGGACTGTGGAATATGCGGTCCTAAAAACTTTAGGCTTTAGCCCGCTTTTTATCTTCTGGCTGATTGCCGGAGAATCATTGGTTCTAGCCCTCATTGGTGGATTATTGGGAGCGATCCTGAGTTACCCGGGAGGAATGCTTTTTCAGGCGGAGCTAAAATCCTTCTTGCCAGTTTTTGAAATAACTGGTGGCACTATATCGCTCATAATAATGGTTTCTCTCTCGGTGGGGTTCCTGGCTGCAATTCCTCCGGCAATAAAAGCCGGTCGCATGTCAATCAGTCAGGGGATGAGGCATGTTGGATAAATCAGCTTCCTGATATTGTTCTTTGTCTTAATGCAGGCTAAACGATTTAAAATTTCATTTTTCTTCATTTAAGACCAGAACTCCATTAGACGGAATCCAGTCCTTCGTTGTTCTGATGAAAGCAAAAGCCGGCAAAGAGAGAAAGAATGTCAAAAGAAAATAGTGAGTATATCCGATACCTGTTGTTGTCCACCCACTAACGGTCCCTGCCATTATTCCAGACATTCTAAATAGAGCTGACAGCAAAGCATACTGGGTGGCAGAGAATTCTTTCCGACAGATACTCATCAGAAATGCAAGGAATGCGGCGGAACCTAGCCCGGCGCAAAATGATTCCGTCGTTGAAGCTATGTAAATGCTAACACTTCCAAGGTAAGGGTATGCTGAGACTATGACGTAAGACAGGTTACTCATGGATTGTAAGATCCCAAGCGTCCATAAACCAGTGTAAATGCCGAACCTGGACATGAACAAACCACCGGTCAGTCCCCCCGCGATAGACGCAAAAATGCCAATTGTACCCGTAATCAGTCCTATCTCAGTGGTGTTGAGTCCTCTAGCGAGCCAAAAGGGTCTGATCATAGGTCCTATTGCCATGTCGCCTAATTTGAAAAGTAAGATGAACATTGCCACCTGGAAAACGCCGGGCCTTTCCAGTAGGTCTTTTACAGGCGCCAATATGGAAATGAATGAAAATTTTGGACGTTCCACCTCAATGTGAGGCAATTTCATCGAGGTTAGGCCGCAGATTAATAATACGCCGGCAGCCACAAGGTAAGTCACGCGCCATCCAATCCAACCTCCCAGAGCTATAAAAACACCTCCAGCTATGACTAGCGCGCAGCGATACGCCGCTTGTCGGAACCCGTTAGCTATACCCATTTCCGAAGGTTTGAGAAGCTCGATTGTATACGCGTCTATGGCAATGTCTTGGGTCGCGGAAAAAAAGGAAAGAGCGGCTATAGTGACCCACAGCATAAAATCAGGCTGCGACGGGTCCAGCGGCAAAAGCGTGACAATTGATCCGGCCATTATGATTTGCGCAACAGTGATCCACTGCCTGCGTGACCCTATAAAATCGACCGCAGGCGCCCAAATAAATTTCAAGGCATATGGCAGGCTCACCAAACTCAGCAGACCAAGGTTACCTAGCGACATCCCGTGTATTCGAAAATAAATTGGTAAGGTTTGTTCAATTATTCCATATGGAAATCCTTCAGCAAAATATAGGAGCGAAACAAGAAACAATTTCTGATTTAATTTCAAAATCTCTCCACAGTTGGGCGGCTTCATGTTTCAGCCGAAGTGAACCTATACTTTAATATCAAAAATATAAATATAAAAAAGCAAATTAAAGCAATTATGGTAATAACATAATAATACAATTTAACTTATGTTATCAATTTGTTAGATGAAGGCTAGACCTTGGATCAAATGTTATATAAATTAATGTCTGATACAAAAACAGATCTGGGGGTCATAAATTAATGGCTTGGCATGAGCTAGAGATTGAAGAGGCTATCAAAAGGCTTGAAACCAGAATTGAAGGTTTAAATGATATTGAAGTTGAAGAAAGATTGGGCCGTTATGGCAAGAATGAGATTATTCGTGGTAAACCTTTAACACCCTTTGAAATCTTTCTGAAGCAATTTTCAAACTTTTTCGTGCTTATCCTTTTCTTTGCAGCCGGGCTGGCCTACGCTGTAAGTTTCATGCCGGGGGAAGCTGATCGTTATCTGACTGCTCTGTTCATTTTAGGTATCATAGTGATAACCATCGCTTTGGGTTTTTTCGAAGAATATAAAGCTCAGAAAGAACTCAGGGGCCTGGACAAGTTGTTAAGGTTCAAGGCGACGGTAGTTCGTGGTGGGGCCCACAAGGAAATAGACGCGGATGAGGTTGTTCCTGGTGACATCCTCGTTCTTTCCCATGGACAAAAGGTCCCCGCGGACGCGCGCGTAATCCAATCCAACAATCTCAGGACAGATGAATCTGCCTTAACTGGAGAAAGCCTGGGCGTTGACAAGTCGGAAGCGCCGGTTGACAAGGAAACACCTTTAGCTGAGCGGTTGGACATGGTTTTCGGTTCAACCCACATAACGCATGGCACTGGTCTGGCTGTCGCTGTGGCTACCGGAATGAAGACGGAGGTAGGCCAAATCGCGACTAGTCTGGGACACATAGGAGAGAGACCCACCCCATTTGAAATCGAAGTGCAGGTAATGGCGCGCCAGATGACTCTGATAGTCGGGGCGCTTGCCTTGATTGTAGCCCTGATTCTCTATTTTTGGCTGAAAGAGCCGATCGTGGATGTCCTGCTAAATACGCTCAGCCTTGCTGTAGCCACAATCCCCGAAAGTTTACCGATTGTTCTTATATTCGCGTTAGCGCTCGGAGCTCATCAGATGGCTTCCAGGAAAGCCGTAATAAGAAAGCTGGCCGTAGTGGAATCCCTGGGATCGGTTGACACCATTTGCACTGACAAAACTGGGACTTTGACCCAAAACACCATGACAGTGGAGCGACTTTTCGTTGGAAACCACATCATAGATGTTGAAAAATCTGATACCGCTCTTGATGTTGAGTCCGAACTGATTAGGGCGGGAATTCTCTGTAATCAGGCTATAACGGTAACGGCGCCTGAACGTCGGGTGGTCGGTGACCCCGTGGACAAAGCAATGTTCAGGATCGCCGAAAAAACGGGTCTGTCGGTAGAAAACGAACGCTCCAAATCGCCAAAGATCAACGAGATCCCCTTTAGTTCCGAAAGAAAAATGATGACAACCATCCATACGGATGGAAACAGGTTTGTCGCATACAGCAAAGGGGCTGCCGGAGTCATCCTTTCCAAATGCTCCAGATTTGCTCTTAAAGGGGAGGTTCTGCCTCTTGACGCGCGGGAAATTGAATTGATTCATCAATCACTGGACGAATTGGAAAGCCAGGCAATGTACGTTCTGGCCCTCGCAAAAAAGGATTTGGAAACATCCGACGCAAACGAAGAGGTTGAGCGGGAAATGATTTTCCTTGGGCTGCAGGCTATGGCAGACCCTGCCAGACCTGAAGCGGCCAACGCTATCGCTAGAGCGAAAGGGGCTGGGATTCGCGTCGTAATGATAACAGGTGACAACAAACTTACAGCCAAAGCTATAGGTCAACAACTCGGGATAGGGGAACGATTCCTGGAATCAAGCGAAGTTGACAAGATGTCTCGACGGGACCTGAAGAAGCAAATGCAGGGTGTTGATATAATAGCTAGAGCCACGCCGGATACAAAACAAAAGGTACTCCAGGCGCTTCAGGATGAAGGACATTTTGTTGCGATGACTGGAGATGGAGTTAATGACGCCCCCGCTCTAAAACAGTCAGATGTTGGGGTTGCTATGGGCTTTAGGGGAACGGACATTGCGAAAGAGTCATCGGACATGGTCCTTTTAGATGACAATTTCCAGACCATCGTGGCTGCAATCGAGGAAGGGCGCAGAATTTTTGACAATATCAGAAAATTTACAAATTACCTTTTGAGTACCAGCCTCGGTGAGGTTTTTGTCGTCTTAGCTTTATCTATAGCAGGTTATTTCCCACTTTCAGCCCAAATGCTTTTATGGGTCAATGTTGTGACAGATTTGGTGCCGGCGGCTGCGTTGGCGGCAGACCCTGCGGTTCCAAAGCTCATGCTCAGAAGACCAAGACGCCACGACGAATCTATACTTAACAAGGCAATTTACGCGACAATTGCAGGAAGTATCATGAGAACCCTAGTGGCTTATCTTTTTATTTTTTGGGTTGGTTTAAAGTTTGGTGGAGTTAATTACGCTCGTACCATGCTATTCACCAGCATAGTTTTACACGCGTTTACCCGAGTGTTAGTAGTGCGTCAACTGGATGACCTTTCGATATGGTCCAACAGGCCCTTACTCTGGAGTTACGGTTTGGCAATTTGTTTACAGCTCCTGGCTTTGTACACTCCACTGAGTTTTGTTTTTGGGGTAGTTCCACTTGATTGGAGAGCATGGTCCGTGATGATCCCGGTCGTTATAGCGTCTTCATTTGCTGGCGTCTACATGACGCGATGGATCCTGAAGCTCGTGCCTTTGTGGGACCATGAATATCAATCTGCCTGATTAATTTTTTAAAACGCTTGCTGGTAAACAGGCCGGTGTTTGAGGAAACGAGGATTATTCCTTAAGGTCATTTTCCTGGCTAGTCGCGCAAATTCCTGAAGATGGGTTTACGCAGAGTGTTTGAGGCCCTAGAAGTCCTAGTGACATGGTAAGCTTGATCAAATCTTCCATGGGCATGTCAATCTTTTGGAAATTTTCCTCAGGCGCCAAAATGTTAAAACCAGTAGCCGGGATTGGAGAATTGGGCACGAAAACCAGCACGTAAGATTTTCCATCTTTCAGGACATATCGTTGGGAAGAGGTTAAGAGTGCGATAGCGGTAATGTTTCCGAGAGTAACCAACCCAACGCCGCCAAATTTCTCCAATCCTGCGCCCGCCCCTTGCTGACCAAATATTTCAACGGCTTGCCCAACCGCTGAGTAGATTTTGCCAAAGACGGGAATCTTGGCAAACATTTTATTTACGGTTTTCTGGAACCTGGAAACTGTTGCCCTGGTCACAAGGAAACCGAGCAATATGATGCACAGTGTTACAATGAGATATCCTATCAAGTATCCCGGGTACTTGTTGGCGTCCCCAACAATGGAAACCAACAAACGTCCAAAATAACTGCTTGGTCCTACATAAACGTCAGCCAGTTTAACAATCCAGCCTACGACCAGCACTGTGACCACAAAAGGCAAAAGTGTAGCCAGGCCAGTAAGAAAAAGTCGCAAAGGAAAACTGGTGAATTTTCTCATTACATTATTCTGAAAAAGTCCTGTCTAACCAAACAATAATCGGATGCCTTGTGAATCTTTGAAAAACTTTTCTCAATAATACCCGATTCAGGTCCAGTATCATGTAAAAAACTATGAGGATTTTTAACAGGCCCTTTCGGTTTGGCGCCAGGGCCATGCCCTTCGGAATTAATACTGAAATATGTTATCATGGCAAACAAAAGGGTCAACGCGATTCCGATTATTATCGTGGTTATATCGCGATTGGTCGTGGTTGGTGTACCGGAAGGTTCTCTATTGCCCAAGATTTTCTTAGTCATTCCAAGTCTCTTTCTCGGCGAGTCGCAGTATACCATGGTTGAAAGCGCTGCGCAATTTGTTAGAATGGATTTCGGTTCAAGAGTCCAGGAATTCAGAAGGGTTAGGAGGTTTGAACAATGAAACTGGAAGATTTCGTTAAGGAAAAAATCAAATGGTTAGGCCACGCAAGTTTCAGAATCGACGGCTCAAAATCTACAGTCTATATCGATCCATGGAAGCTAAAAACCAAAAAAGCCGCCGACTTGATTTGTATTACCCACAGCCACTTTGATCATCTGTCACCAGAAGATGTCGCTCTAATCAAAAAGGAGAGTACAACTATTATTGGTCCTCCAGATTGTGAGGCGAATTTTGGAGAGGCCTTCAAAAAAATTGCGCCCGGGCAAACGATCACAGTCAATGATGTTGTTATTGAGGCTGTCCCGAGCTACAACACCAATAAGGATTTTCATCCAAAAGGAAATAATTGGGTAGGATTTATAGTTACTGTGGATGGCTTCAGGATTTATCATTCCGGTGACACGGATTTGATACCGGAAATGACCGGGTTAAAGGCCGATGTAGCTTTACTGCCGATCGGTGGGACCTACACCATGACGGTGAATGAGGCTGTCCAGGCCGCAAGGAGCATCAACGCAGGTATAACTGTCCCAATGCATTGCGGGGACATAGTAGGAGATCTGAAGGATCGGCAGACGTTTAAGGCTGCGTCCGGCAATACAGTAATTGTCCTGGACCCAATAAAGGGAGAATAATTTCCAAAAAATGATTGAAGAGTCAGAAACGAATTTACATTCAGTTAGAGTCAGGTTCGCTCCATCGCCAACCGGCTATCTCCATATAGGTGGGGCGAGAACTGCTCTATATAACTGGTTGTGGGCAAGAAAATGTGGCGGTGTCTTTATTTTAAGGATTGAAGATACCGACCTGGAACGATCCACCCAAGATTCTGTTCAGGAAATTCTTGAAGGGTTGAAATGGTTGGGGCTAGATTGGGATGAAGGTCCCTATTTTCAGACTCAAAACCTGGAAAAACACAAGGAAGCTGCTGACAAACTTCTCAGGGAAGGCCATGCTTATCACTGTTTTTGTTCAAAGGAGGACCTTGATAAGCAGAGAAAAGAAGCCGAAGCCAAAAAAACTGCGTTTATGTACGATGGCCGCTGCCGCAAACTTGGAAGTGAAGAGGTTAGACATAACCTCGCGGCAGGAATGTCCAGTGTAATCAGATTCAAAGTCCCTAGGGATGGCAACCCACTGATCACGTTCGAAGACGCAGTCTATGGGAAAATAGAGAAACGGGCCAAAGATGTCGAAGATTTCGTGATATTAAGATCAGACCACACCCCGCTCTATATATTGTCAAACGCTGTGGATGACTCCCTGGATAGAATAACACATGTTATCAGAGGCGCTGACGGCTTGGCTAACACGCCGAAACAGATCCTGATCTACAACGCTTTGGGGATAAACCCTCCCACTTTCGCTCATATGCCGCTTACACTCGATAACAAGAAGGCCAAGCTTTCCAAAAGGGTTCATGGAGAGGTGGTAACCATTTCCTATTACAGGCGAAAGGGTTTTCTTCCTTGGGCGCTTTGCAATTTTCTGGCGCTCCTCGGTTGGTCTTCCCAAGATGGAAAAGAGTTTTTTACGGAGGCGGAACTTATAGAGGCGTTCGATCTTTCTCGTATCAACAGGCACAATTCAATTTTTAACTACGTGCCTGGCGACGCGAAAAACTGGACCGATCCAAAAGCTATACATTTTAATGCCACCTATATTCGTTCTATGGCCCTCAATGATCTGGTTCCATACATCAAAGACGAATTGAAAGAAAACGGTCTATGGCTCACTGACTATGAAACGACATCGAAAGAATGGTTCCTAAGCGTTATCGATCTTATAAGATCACGTTATCATGTGGTAACAGATTTCTCATCCAAAGGACGATTCTGTTTTTCTGATGATTTTGAGTTCGATCCTAAAGCTGTAAAGAAGAACCTTTGTCCGGACCCCAAGTTACTGGATTATCTTCCTGAGTTGGCTGGAGAGCTAAACGATCTGTCTGGTTTTGATATCCATGAGATTGAGGATGTTTTTAGGGATTTTGCAGACAAAAAACAGGTTAAGGCTGGTTTACTCATTAACGCTGCCCGAACCGCCGTTTCCGGATCGTCTGTCGGACCGGGTTTGTTTGAGTTGCTGGCGATCCTGGGAAAAGACCGTGTGGTAAAGCGTCTGAACGATTCTGTTAACGTTATCATGAAGCGCGTATAATATCTTGGATATCAATTGTACCGGGGAAAATCCCCATTCTATTGATTCAAACAACGATTGAAAATGGAGCTGATGATTCGGTCGGCGTAATTAATTATGCCGGCCCCTTTTTTTTCACTGTTGACCAATATTGCGAAAACAACCGGTTTCCCGCTTCGAGCCAGCCCAAAACCAGCTAGTGCGTTAACTCCCCGGAGTGTGCCAGTTTTAGCCCTTATTCTGCGCCTGGTATTGTCCTGTATAAATTTTTCTTTCAATGTCCCGTCCACGCCCGATATCCCCAAGGCGGAAATAAATTCCGGGCTGTAATAAAAATTGTGCGAAGTGGAAACTAGAGTTTTTACAAGGGCTGAAGCGCTAATCCTGTTGCTGCGCGAAAGCCCGCTTGCGTCAGACAGCGAGAAATTGTCTTTAGTAACGCCGGACCTGAGAAGGAATTTTCTCATCACATCCAACCCTTTTTCACGTGTTCCAGGAGCCCCATGGGCGTGGGCGCCCATAGCCAGGCAGATTTGTTCAGCCATGAAATTGTTACTCAGTTTGCCCAACCAATATACAATTAGGCCAAGTGGAATGGACTGATGTTCGATATAGGGGATGGCTCCGTCAGGCGTCAACCCCTGCACCACATCTCCCGCAACTTTTACCCCATTCATGGACAACACGTTTTTAAGAACATAGCCAGTATATAGCGAAGGGTATCTAACATTTATGTATTTGCTCCTGAGTTTGGAGTTAATCCCAACGGAACCTTGCACGATAACGCGCTCTGTATCATTCTCTGCCGCCTTTTTTGAAATTTCGATCTTAAGCGGTCGATCTCCGCTAGTGGTGTTAACATGCCCGGAAATAGAAGCGTAATCGGATGGAGGATCCAGTAGTAAACGGGCTGGTCTGGTCTGCGCTACACCGGGAACAGCTGATATCTTCAGGGAATTAAAGTTTAAGGACAACGCGCTGTAACAAGCGTCATATGAGCGGTAACCAGGATCTTCAGTGTCGTCCAGAGGGCTGTCAGGTTGGAAATACGAATCATCTACCACTATGGAGCCGCGCACCTCGGTCAATCCTTTGTCAACCATTTCCCTAACAAGCGCGAACAACTCCTCTGTCACAAGATGTGGATCACCATGGCCCTTCACGAAGATGTTCCCTACAGAGCCTCCTTTGAGCTCATCTGTATAGATATTGGTCGGGAATCTGTAATCCGGCCCAAGTTCACTTAACGCGCTTGCCACTGTGACTACTTTGAGAGTCGATGCTGGAGTTAGTGGCAGATTCGGGTTTTTCTCCATCAAAATGTGACCGGAATCAAGGTCAATGACCTGGCAGGATACTTGGTAATCAGTGGAGAGCTCTAACTGGAGAATTTTCTCAAGATCGCTGTTAAACGGAGGGACTTCCATTAGCGCGCGCGTGTCCGAATCAGCAATAAATCCAACAACTATTGCAACCAAAATAACATGATACACCGATCGTGAGAAAACCGATTTTTTAAATGCGCGCTTGAGTGCGACCAAGATTTGTGCGGCAGGGCAGACCCGAAGCGCGCCAATTAATAGAACAGATATAAGCATTGTTTTATATCCTACTAAAATAACTAATTAAAAAAGATCTAAGCTGGTTAAAATGTATACGGTTAACTAAATACGACAATAAAAGAATGTTACCAATTTAACAAATCTTATTCAATAGATACAGTTATAATACTAAATAGCGAATGTCAATACGCGCCCGGTCTCTCTAGGGAAAACTTAAAAGTAAGCTAGTTTTTGAGCCGTTATATAGTATAGTTAAATCAATTAGTTATTGGCAGGCATATATTCTAATTGAGATATCTTTTTTAACTATTTAATAAATAGCGATATTTTTTTCTTGACAGTATGTAGGGTTATCAAATATAGGGATTTCCAACATTTCGAGCTGGGAGGAAGGGTATGTTGAGAAGAATCCCTTACACGCCGTTGGTATGTCTAGTTCTTTTGGTGTCATTATGTTTATTGAGCACTTCGTGGGCAGTAGCTCCCGATGAATCGCTCGATGTTTTACTCAAACCTAACAACTCAAATCTGGCAACTAGCCCTGTAGCTAAACAAACCAAAGCCAGCAAGTCACATTTTGGATTTCCGGCTTCTTCGCCCGGGAATCCCTATTTCCAGGGGCTTCCACCTATAACAAAGGTCAAACCGCGGCTAAACACCTGCGCTGCGCCGGCTCCTGGTTTCGGTTGCCTATTGGCTATGCCGAGGCCGGGTCAATGGCAAATCGGGGTGCAGGGCATATATGCCCGTACCAGAGGCACCATTAAATGGCCACGAAACTGGTGGCTACGGGGTGGCACTTTCGGTCAAAACTGCGATTTGAACGATAGCTTGGGTTTGCCGGCACACTGGGTCATCCCTGAGGTCAATGCGAGATATCAGTTCCGTTGCAATTGGGCTCTCCAGGCTTCAGGCTTAGGAATGGAAGAGCAAGGTAGCAACTGGCCTAGTGATTTCTTTTACTTCGGCTGGTATCCGGGCGCAATGACTCCACAACTCTGGGGACCGGGTCAGGTAGTGCAAACCCGCTGGCAGCATGATTATTACAAGGTAGGGCTTTTGTATGACGCTATCAAGAGTTGCAAGGGTGTCCTAAGTCTGTTCGGTGGTTACATGCATGCGGACAATCGGATAGACGCTGGTTGTGTAAACTGTGGGTGGTGGACAACCACATACAGCAAAAGTATGGATACGGCCGCTGCCGGTCTTGAATTCCAAAAATGCCAATTGACTCAATGGAATGGAGGAACATTTTCCTGTGACGCCAAAGTGACAGGGATGTTTGCGGATGATGTAAATGGTTGGGACGTGCAGGTAGGTGGGAGATACACCATCCCAATGAACTGTGGACGATGGGGCTACATGAAGGGTGGTTACAGAGTGATTGATCTGAAACAAGGTCAGTACGACTACTGGTTTGAGAGTTGTCTCGAAGGTGGTTACCTGGAAATGGGCTTCATTTTCTAAAAACTGATCAAAGATTTATGTCGGCCGATGAATATAGGGAACCTCGATGGCAAGATCCGGAGTTCCTAGTGATCAAAAACCAAGCAATTCTGGATCAAGCCTAATCGAAACGCGCAATTCTCTAAAATTCGTCGGCCTTTAAATTTTGTGAGCCCGGCCGTATTACGGCGTCTCCCAGCTCGACCCCATCGGTCGGGCTTCTTTTTTTTCGTAGCCCGGCCGCATCTAAAAAGGTTTGAATTTGTAGGCGCAATTCTTAGATACAATAGCAGTTGGGGCCGTGATTAGTCAAAAGATTTTGTTTGCTGAAGGAAAGATGGTCTGCGAAATGGCGCATCGAATCGATTGAGTGAATCGAATATTTTTTGAAGGCTACTACACTGCCCTACCCAACAGAGAATGTTTCAACCCCCGCAAAATTTTGACCTCCACGGCATCACCGATCTTATGGTTCTGGCTATTACTAAAATTTACAATCTTGTTTGATCTGGTCCTTCCAAAAAACTGGTTTTCAAGCCGACCGCAACCTTCCAGCAGGACTTCAACGACAGATCCCTCAATTTCCTGGTGATAAACTTCAGTTATTTTGTCCTGAATGGCGTGGACTTGGGCTAGCCTTTCTCTCTTGATCTCGTCAGGGACCTGGTCAGACATATGTTCCGCCGCGGTACCCGGCCTGGGAGAAAACTTGAAAGAAAAAATTTGGTCAAATCGTATTCTCTCCAGAGCTGCCAATGTAGCTTCAAAGTCCTCGTCCGATTCGCCGGGGAAGCCGACTATCATGTCGGTAGTTATTGAGCATCCAGGAACTTTACTTCTCAAAATATCAATTTTTTGCGCATAATCTGAAAAAGTATACCCACGTCTCATCAAATGTAGAACCCTGTCTGATCCACTCTGGAGGGGTAGATGCACATGTTCGCAGACTCGATCCAAGGCTCCTATTGCGTTTGCGAGTGAGGAATCGAAATCACGCGGATGGGATGTTGTGAATCGAATTCTTTCCAAACCGGGAATTTGTGAAAGCTTCTCCAACAGATCCGTAAACCCGTTCATTCTCCCGCAGTCCTTGCCATAGGCGTTCACATTCTGACCGAGAAGTGTTATCTCTTTGATCCCACTATAACAAAGCTGTGAAACCTCTTGGAGGATTTCTTCAGAACTTCTGCTCTGCTCTTTACCCCTGGTATATGGCACGACACAGTAAGCGCAGAAATTGGAACATCCCTGCATTATGGTGACATAGGAACATATCGGCCTTGGACCTCGCCCCGGAGCAACCATGTGAAGAGACGGGATATCATCGATGAAATCGACCTTAGTTAGTCGTTCACGACTATTTCTAATACGCTCAACAAGATCAGGTAAATCGGAAATATGGTGTGTTCCCAGGACCAGGTCCAAGTGCCTGAATTTCCTGGTAAGTTCGTCCTTTTGTTGTTGTGCGACACACCCGGCTACCACTATGACCAAGTCAGGGTTTTTACGCTTGGCCTCTTTGAGTTTGCCAAGCGAACTATATACCTTGTGTTCGGCCTTTTCGCGGATGGCGCACGTATTTATGATAATTACGTCAGATTGATCTACTGAGTTTCCCGGCTCTAATCCAAGGTTTTCCATCAACGTGCAAATCTTTTCAGAATCATGCTCGTTCATCTGGCATCCGTAGGTCTCAACAAAATACCTGCCTGATAGCGACATGGTGATCATCCCTGTTACACAGAAATAATAAGCGCCCTGTGCTAATCAAGGCGCTTTAACGATATCAATCAACAAAGGTTTCAAAAAAAAATCACAGGAATTTGTCTACTTCTTTCACAAGATCCTTAACCGCTTGAGCGGATTTCTTGAAAGCGTAATTTTCATCGGGTGTCAGTTCTACTTCTACAACTTTCTCCACTCCTTTTTCACCCAAAACGGCGGGTACACCAACGAATATGCCTGTTTCTCCATATTCACCGTTCAAATAGGCTGCGACCGGCAACATTCTCTTTTTGTCTAAAAGAATTGAGCGAGCCATCTGAACCGCAGACGCCGCAGGAGCATAGTACGCGCTACCAGTTTTCAACAGACCAACTATCTCAGCTCCGCCCTGACGGGTTCTCTGAACAATTTTCTCCAACTGGTCAGGCGAAATGAAACGATCGATCGGGACACCACCTACAAAGCAGTATCGGGTTAAAGGAACCATGGTGTCCCCATGCCCTCCTAATACCAAAGCGTGAATATCCTCGACTGAGACACCGATTTCTTGAGCTATGAAAGTTCTAAAACGCGCAGTGTCAAGGACACCGGCCATACCTACTATTTTTCTCGGGTCAAAGTTGGTCTTTTTCCAGGCTGTATAAACCATAGCGTCCAGAGGGTTGGACACGATTATAAGAATCGCCCCGGGAGAATATTTTGCTACCTTTTCCGCAACCTCTCCGACTATTCTCACATTTGTTGACAACAAATCATCGCGACTCATACCAGGTTTTCGCGCTATCCCCGCGGTTATAACTATAACGTCGCTGCCAGATGTATCCTCATAATTGTTTGTTCCCGTTATTTTCGTGTCTACGCCAAGAACCGGGGTAGCTTCATAAAGATCAAGGCCCTTTCCCTGGGGAATCCCTTCAAGGATATCCAGTAACACAATGTCTCCCAATTCCTGTGAAGAAGCGTAGGCGGCAACAGAAGCCCCAACATTACCTGCCCCTATAACGGTCAATTTCTTTTTCGGCATCTCCTCTCCTCCATTTCAGCCCTGAATTAATGCTCACCCGCAATTTGTGAAAAAACCGGTAAGTAAAGTCATATTCCTGAAGCTCGATTACTGTCAAGCCGCTCTAAGAAATACAAAGAGGAATGGGAAAATTCATCAATGGGAAATTTGACTGTCAAAACGAGTCATAGATGGATCTATGTATGCGTGGTATCAAATCCCTGATCATTTGCGAAATTGCTCGCCGTCTATTCGAAAGGGTCCCCTGTATTGTATCCGTGACCGTATAAGTATATGAAGACGAGAACTCATTTTTCCATAATTGTTTCGATGTCTTTGACTGTACGAGAGAGCATTTTACACGTAGGGTTCCGGAACGCGTCAATTCCTTTCCATCAGCCCTGTAAGCTGATGGTGTGTCTACATATGAAGTTATAGTAGTTTTCAACATTACGTCGCTGTCCTCAACGGTAGTTTTTAGATTTGGGTCAAGAGCAAATTCTCGACGCAAATCATTAGTCAATTCAGTCTCAACACCGGCAATTACCGTGTTGTTTATAGCGCTCTCAACCAGGACATTTTTAGCATTTGACGGAAAAACTGCAGGTTTGGAAGCCTCACTAAATCTGTAGCCACATGCTGCGCAGATAAGAAACGGAATAACCACGATAGGCAAAATTGATAGCTGCAAGCCGCGTTCTAAAACTGTATTGCATAGCTCATGAAAAGCAGCGTTCACAACCCTATCTCTTTAATGGTATCACTCCAGCGGGTAGGACATCAAAAAAACCTATGCCACAATAGCACGCGTCGAATTTATTTAATATGCAGCCATCGAATTTTTAGCTTACAACTATATTTACAAGCTTACCCGACACAACTACGATTTTCCTGATCACCCGGCCTTCGATGAATTTTTGAACATTTGCCTCCGCAATAGCGGATTGTTTCATTTCATCTTCAGTCGCTGACGTAGGGACACGAATTTCAGCTCTCTTTTTCCCATTAACTTGAGCCACGATTGTTAAGGAGTCTTCCAGGATCATTTCGGAGTTGTAAGTAGGCCACAACCGTCGAGTCAGCCCGCCTTTATTGCCGAGGGCTTCCCACAACTCTTCGGAAATGTGTGGCACAAAGGGGGACATTAAAAGGACTAATGATTCTATTGCGTCTTTCATAGCTGCTTTCAGATCGTTTTTTGCGTAGATCTCTTCACAACTTACTTTGGACAGTTCATTGGACATCTCCATTATTGCGGCTATGGCAGTATTGAAACGGAAACGGTTACTAATGTCCTCCGTGACTTTTTTTATGGTCTTATGTGTTACACGCCTAATGGTTCGGGAGTCTGCGGATTCCATAAGGATCTGGTCGGACGATTTCAAATCCTTGTATTCGAGTACAAGGTTCCAGATACGATTTAAAAATCTTTGCGCGCCATCTACTCCTTCGGATGTCCACTCCAGGTCTCTTTCGGGGGGAGCGGCAAACAGACAGAACAATCTTACCGTGTCTGCGCCGTATTTGTTTATGAGGTCCTCAGGGTCTACTACGTTGCCTTTGGACTTGGACATTTTCGCGCCATCTTTAATTACCATTCCCTGCGTAAGGAGGTTCCTGAAAGGTTCACTTTCCTTTTTTATCCCCAGGTCTCTGAGCGCTTTGGTAAAAAATCTTGAATACAGTAGGTGCAGGATCGCGTGTTCAATGCCACCTATATACTGATCTACCGGCGACCAGTAGCGGTCCTGAACAGGATCCAAAAGTCCGTTGTCATAACGGGGACAAGTGTACCTGTCAAAATACCATGACGATTCAACAAAAGTGTCCATCGTATCCGTTTCCCTACGAGCATCGGAACCGCATTTGGGACAATGTGTATTCACCCACCAGTCGAGGTCAGGCAACGGGGAGCGACCACTTTCAGGAAATTCTATGTCTATGGGAAGCACAACTGGCAATTCCAAATCGGGAACTGGCACTGGCCCACACTTAGCACAGTGTATGACGGGAATGGGAGCGCCCCAGTATCTCTGGCGGGAAACTCCCCAATCCCTTAAGCGATAGTTTGTGGTTGGCCCACCCTGGTTCATTGACTTGAGTTTTTTGGAGATCGCCTTTTTTGCTGATTCATTGTCTGTTCCGTCAAATTCTCCCGAGTTGATAAGGTTTCCTGGGCCCACATAGGCCTCCGTCATGGTTTCCGCACTCAAAACGTGATCGGTCGGCTGGACAACAATTATGATGTCGAGTCCATATTTTTTTGCAAACTCAAAATCTCTTTGGTCATGGGCAGGAACAGCCATCACGGCGCCAGTTCCATATTCGTAGAGAACAAAGTTAGCGCAATAAATAGGCATCCTGCGGGAGGTCAACGGGTTTATGCAATACGCGCCTGTAAAAACGCCCTCTTTTCCAACGCTTTCCCCAACGCGACTCTGCCAGTCCTGAGTCAACGCGTGATTCACAAATTCCTGAACAGGTGTTTCCTGAGATGTGCCTTTTGAGAGTGACAGACACAGTGGGTGTTCAGGCGCAAGGCTCATGAAAGTGGCTCCGTATAGTGTATCAGGTCTTGTGGTGAAAACTTCTATTGATTGGTCTGAATTTTCCTGTTTAAAAAGGATCTTGGCGCCTTCACTACGGCCAATCCAGTTTCGCTGCATCGTAAGGACCCTTTCAGGCCATCCAGTCAGGCGGTCGCACCAATCGAGCAGTTCGTCAGCGTACTTGGTAATCCTGAAGAACCACCCATCCTGCTCCCTCTGAACTACCGGTTCTCCACATCGCCAGCAGCAACCTGCTTCAACCTGTTCATTTGCCAAGACAGTGGCGCAGGGCTTGCAATAGTTGACAATTGATTTTTTCCTGTAAACAAGTCCATTCTCCAACATTCTTATAAAAAGCCATTGCTCCCATTTGTAATAATCAGGATGGCAGGTGGCGATTTCGCGGTCCCAATCGTAGGATAGCCCCATTCGTTTCAACTGTCGGCGCATTTCATTGATATTGTTGATAGTCCAAATGGCAGGGTGAGAATGGTTCTTTATGGCCGCGTTTTCAGCCGGCATTCCAAAGGCGTCCCAACCCATCGGATGGAGCACATTCAACCCGGTCATCATCTTGAAACGGGCCACAACATCTCCTATGCAATAATTTCTGACATGGCCCATATGAATCCGTCCGGATGGATAAGGGAACATTTCAAGCAGGTAGTATTTTTCTTTAGTCGTGTCGATCTCAACCTTAAAAAGTTTTTCCTGTTCCCAATAATCCTGCCATTTTTTTTCAATAACCTCAGGGTTGTATTTTTTCTCCATAGTTCCTCCGCAGCTAGCCGACTGAACAATTAACCTTTTCTTCTAACATATTGACCCGGCAGTGTTCAACGTCAGTGGTAGGGTTGAGAGATACAAAGTCACATTTTGTTTATAAAAAACGTGCAGAGGGGCATGAACTCAATTTGTGTTGCCGCTAAGCCTGTTTTTCAAAAAAAATGTTATTTTAGATTAATATACGGAGATATTTTTATAGTTTTTATATTAGAATATATTTAGAAAGATGTGAGTCTCGATTGACACCTCCCTGGTTATCTTTCAAAATTGGTGAGAGAGTAATTCTACCAATGTGCCCCGGATACTCAGGTACTCTCCCTGAAGCAAACAACGGGAGTGGTCACATGACTGCAACGGCTAGTTTAAGTGATTAAGCAGACACAACTTCGTTATCAAAGGGTTCGAGATTTATTGTTAATGAAGATAACATATCACCTTCTATCCATTTTTTTGGTGATTTCCAATGCGCAATCAATCCCTAATTCGACAGTGGCAATTACTGAAGCTTCTGGCTAAGAAACCGGCTACCCCGCAGGAACTGTCCAGTCATTTTACTGAGAGTCCCCGTACAATATATCGAGATATTGAAGCCTTAAAAAAGGTAGGTTTTCCGATAAAAACCACGCGTGTAGAAGCTGGCAGTTTCTACTATCTTGACATCAAGCTGCTAAAACTAATTCTGGATGATTAAGCCCTTTGATTCAGTTCTATTCAGAAACAGTGGATTCGGGGCGTTTTGTCGAGATAACCTGACAAGAAATCTTGCGATATTTGAAACCATATGATATTATAATATACAATTGAGTTACTCTATCAATTTATATTTCATGGCATGTTGCCTTAATTTGTAGGTTGTTTAGAACAATACTATTTTGTCCTGTTAGAAGATCGGAAATTTTTATCATTTTCCTAATTTGACGTGTCAGCTCAAAAAATGACACCAACATAAATAGTAAATCTATTAATTCTAAATTAGCGCTCGAACAGACGGTTAGCTAATATTAAAAAAATTTTATTTACAAATTAATTTGGCAGCGAGTTTATTTACGTCACAAAAGACAACTGATCATTACTAAAGTTGAGGATGAGTCAGCCGAGGATCGGCGTGCGCCGTTCAAGTGGGTCGGCGACTTCCCCGTAAATTCATTCAGGCATGAATGAACCAATTGGAAGCCGATTAGTTCTTTGGTGAAGTGTATTTAGGCTTCATCCTCAAAAATAAAAGGTTGTGTTTTAGTAATTCCCATTTTTTTACGGAATGCAGCGCGTAGAGTCCCTGAACAAATTGTCCCCGTACGCTGGCGTTTTGCGACTTGCCCCATCAACTTCATCATGCGTATTCGTCAAATGACAAGTGTGGAAGACGTTTTCTAGTGAGGCCATAAAAAATGAAAAGCGCCTCATCGTCCAAATTCAGTTTCCACGATTCCTGCAACGATATTTCGTCAGAAGGGAGCTAAATCATGATCAGTTTAAAAGGTCTTGGATTATCCTTTCAAGAGTCCATGTCGGGTTGGGTCGGTGTTGGGCAAACTGATACCTCTGAGGGACTCATTGTAGGGAAGCGTGAAAACACTCTGTGTGGTTTCGATTTAGAAATCGACATTGACGATCTCAGCCAATTTCTCAGTCTAACAGAGCACAACGCTTCACTAAAGGGCACTTTCACTTATGAACCGCTTGGTGGAACTTTTGACATCTCTGACGGAATGTTCAATCTTTTTTCCGTAGACGCCACAACAGGAATGAGAAAAATGATTTATGCCTTCCGATTTATAGGCAAAGACGGTAAAACCTATTACTTTCACGGCCACAAAGAGATCAAGGATGATAGGGAACCTTTTGACGTCACACATGACATGACGACTCTTTTCTCGAGGATATATCTGGGAGAAAACGACCAGGCTCCCGTTTACGCTGCTGGAGAAATCTATTTTGACCTCTCTGACGCCCCCAGCCTTGTCAATTCAATCAAGATTTCAGGCGCTACCTGGCCATGGGAAAAGGTCGCCGCGTTTGCTGCTTTTATGTCCTTTGCCTTTGGCGCACTAAGACAAGAATATTTGAAAAATTTTAATCCCCTTTATGACACAGAATACGAAAATCTAGTACTGAATGGCTTCCTGGTGGATGATTTGGACGAAAGCAGACCATTCTTTTTGGTCAGTGGCGTTCACGATAAAGACTTTCCGTGGGTCGGACTATTAATTTTTTGGGACGTTCTATTGGTCATCGGCGATGAAGACTCGGGTTATCAGAAATACTGCATCACAGATAGAGTTCTTGAAGGGCTGAAGCTCAACGTTGGAGAAGGCAAGTATTCATACAAAGGCCCGATATTCCTTTTATCAGAAGGCTACGGAACATCCTTCAGTGACATGCGTCACAAAGACCCGAAGTTGATCCAATGCGAAGCGGATTTTGACATTCAATTCTCGGCCAAACCTTATCCCACCACGCCTCTGCCATTCCTGACGTCCGAGAATTTGCTGGCGCACCTTTCATATGAACTAAAAAACAACCTGCGGAGCATCCTTCCATCCGAGCATATTCTTGGTATTTTTATCACTCCCCATGAGGTAACCGTTAATTCTGGACGCTTACATATAAGTGGGAGTGGTCAATCCATGGATTCGTTAATCGTTGCTGACAAAAGTTTTGGAGAAGCTGAAACCTCGACCCTGAGAAATTTCAAAGAGCCCACCATGTTGCATGGCTACATATGCGCTCTTCAACCGGAAAAACGATTCGCTCGTCTTCAGATCCACGCTAGCACCCTGCGAAACGAGCGTGATGACTGGGTTAAAGATAGGATAGACGCTTATCTGGGCGCCATAATCTCCCGCTTAGTATCGTTCGATATACAAATTGCAAATGACGAAATAAAAGTTAACAGGATGATCGGGGAAGATTCTCCTGAAACTGGAGTTCAATGCTTCCTGAAAATTAATAGTCCGATCCTTGAAGTGAACAATGATCATTTCCCCACCGCCGTTTTTCAGCGTCGAATTATAAGAGTCAAGGACCCCTCTGGAACCAATTGCCTGGCGCTGGAAGAGGACATGAACATGATGAGACTTGAGGCTATCGGTTCCGACAAGGCCTGCGTTGTAGCCTCAGTCCGGGATGATGACAAATACAATGCACTGGAATCTGTTCTTGACGCGGCCAAGTTTTGGGATTTTCTCGAGGCGAAGCAGGTTAAGTCTGGCAAAAGCCGAGACCAATTCTTCATAGCTATAAAGCCAAACTTCATGTTTGCCTACAATAAGGCTGATCACTCGACTTACACTGATCCAGAGCTTGTAAGTCACCTTGTTTCGTTACTTTCTAGCTCAGAGCGAGGCTATCGAAATGTCGCAATAGTTGAAGCCCAGAGCACTTACGGGGAATATTTTGACAGAAGAAGTGTGCATGAAGTTGCGGAATACCTCGGTTATGACATTTCCGGTAACTCAGGTTACAGAGTTGTTGACCTTACTAAAGAGGCCGTTTCAAGTGAGCATCTTGGTCCCCATCTAGGAGCGCATCCTATCTCCCCTACATGGAAAAACGCTGATTTTCGTATCTCTTTCGCCAAGAACAAGACTCACCCGTATGCTACCTATACTCTAACCCTGAAAAACATATATGGCGCTCTGCCTATGGCGAACAAGTTCAAGGAATATCATTGCGACAGGGACATCTATTACACCACTATTGAGTTCTTGAAGGCGTTCCCCGTTGATTTTGGGATTATAGACGCCTTTGTTAGTGCTGACGGACCTTTTGGCATATTTGCTGATCCAGCTCCAAATCAAACAAATACTATCCTCGGAGGCGCTGACCTGGTTGCTGTGGACTGGGTTGGGTCTACCAAGATGGGAATTGACCCCATGATAAGCAAATATATGAGGTTGGCTGTGGATGCCTTTGGCAAACCGGAAATCCAACTCATCGGGGACCCCAATCCTTACCGCCCCTGGCTCAATGTGCCCCCGGCCGTGACGCTCTTTGCCCAAGGTATGGATCTCAACCACTATTTCGGTAATCTAATCTACATGGCGGGGTCCTATATGGACGAAAGCCATTTCACTCACAAGGACAGAAATCAGTTTATGACCACTTTACGCGAAGCCATCAAGCCGTTGCAGGAACTGATATTCCTTCAGCCAGGTGGAAAAATATCCTCTGGGGCTAAGGCTTTAAGTCGGATTTTCATAGCCCTTGGCGACTAGTTCCCGCCAACCTTTGCAATACCAATTTGCCTGACGAGCAGAGGGGACCATGAAGAAGAATGAAAAGGAACTCAATCAACCCCCAATAGAGCCAAACACCAACATGCGGGAAGTCGCGGACCTCCCGGATCATGAAAATGATCGTGAAGTAAACAAAGAAATCCTGAACAATGGTCCAAGGAGATTCCGGGACCTGGTGGAGTTGCTGCCGGAACCAGTCTTTGAGGTCAATTTATCTGGTCGGATAACTTTTGGAAACAAGAGCGCCCTGGAAGTGACAGGCTACACTGTAGACGATCTTCAATCAGGATTAAATGTTTTTCAGTTCTTTGTTCCAAGTCAAAGAACCAAGGTCAAAAACAACATCAGAAAAATGTATCGGGGTGAAAATCAGGGTCCAAAGGAATACAGCATGCTCCGAAAAGACGGGAGCTTTTTTTGGGCGCTAGTCCACTCGAGGCCTGTGATCATCAACAAACAAAGAACTGAAAAACATTTAATCCTGATTGATATAAGCGATCGCAAGAGAACTGAGGAAGAATTAAGACTTAAAAGCGACCAACTCACGAAATTGGTAGATGAAAGCGCGGATATTCTTAAAAAAACAACTCAAAAGCTTGGAGAGGAGGCCGCCGAACGACGGAATATCGAAAAGCGACTTGCTAAAAGCGAAACGCTTTACCAGACTCTTGTCGAAACGGCGAAAGATGTTATCTGGACAGTGGACCTAAACCTAAAATATACATTCGTGAGTCAATCGATTTTCAGGCAGTTTGGATACACAGTTGAAGAAATGATGCGCGTGAACCCTTTAGATACCATAACACCTGAGTCCCGGGAACGGGTGTTGGCCATATTTAACGCGGAGGTTACCGCCGAGCAAAGATCCCCTCGTGCGGAGTCATTTAGCAGGACAGACGAGATTGAACAATATGCCAAGAATGGTTCAAGAATCTGGCTCGAGGTTACTACAACATTCCTGCGAGATGAAGATCGACGACCCATAGGTGTTCTTGGCATCTCGCGAGACATCACAGATAGAAAAAAGGCCCAGCAAGAATTAGAACAAGCCAGAAATGAACTCGAACAAAAGGTGCGAGATCGTACTGCCGAGCTCAGATCGGCAAATGAAAAACTGACGCAGGAGATAGCCGAACGAGAGCTCTCTGAAAAAGCTCTAAGTGAAAGTGAGGGTAGATTCAGAACTCTTTTTGAGACTGCACAAGATTGCATTTTTATCAAAGACACGGAACTCCGTTACACTCATATAAACCCTGCAATGATTCAAAAATTCGGGATTGTTAAATCCCACGTTCTTGGTAAAACCGCTGAACACCTTTTTGGTCAAGCACATTTTAAACAGTCTCGGAAAATAGAACACCGAGTTCTTCAGGGAGAGAGTGTTGAGACGGAACAAAATATCAGTTTCGGCGGCCAGCAATTTCTCCTAAGCATTTTAAGGTTTCCTATGAGGGACTCGTCAGGGCAAATTTGTGGAATTTATGGCATGGCGCGAGATCTGACCGACCGGAAACTTAGGGAGACCGAACCCTCTACTTTTTCGCCAGGTCGTTACATATCTCGTGCAATGCGTGAGGCCTTAGCTCAAACCGAACTTGCCGCTAAAACCGAAAGTGTAACATTGTTCCTGGGAGAGAGTGGATCAGGCAAGGATTATTTGGCTCGCTATCTACATGAAAGTTCAAATAGGGCAACAGGACCTTTTCTTGGAATCAATTGCGCTGCGCTCCCCGAGGAGCTTGTCGAATCCGAGCTTTTTGGCCATGAACCTGGTTCGTTCACAGGATCGATACGTCGAAAGCGTGGTTTGGTAGAACTGGCTGAAGGAGGAACACTTCTACTAAACGAGGTTGGCGAGCTTCCGTTGCGTCTCCAGGCTAAGCTATTAACCTTTCTGGACAATCAAAGTTTTATTAGAATTGGCGGTGAGATGCAAATTCGTGTTAATTCAAGAATCGTAGCAGCCAGCAACCGGGATTTAAAAGGTGAGGTACAGGTCGGTAACTTCAGAGCGGATCTATATTACCGCTTGAATGTTTTTTGTATAAATGTCCCTCCAGTTCGGGAGCGACTGGAAGATTTGCCTGTCTTGGTAGAGGAATTGCTCGACTCCTTGTCGAAAAGGATGGGTCGCACAAAGACTCCCAAAGTGGGCAAAACCGTAATGGAAGTGCTGGCGAGGTATGAATGGCCCGGCAACGTCAGAGAACTGAGAAATGTTCTGGAAAGGGCCCTCATACTCTGCGATAAATCAGATCGGATCTCCGTGGAACATCTAAGTTTAGAATACCAAGCCGGTTTTGACAAGACCCAATCGCATAACGGTCTGGGTTCCGCGGCAACCACTGCTTTGCGTTCGTTCCCGGAGGCTCTTTTAGAAACAAAACGAACTCTGATACAGGAAGCGCTAAAGCGATCAGGCGGTAATATTAAACAGGCGGCGCTAAGCCTAGGGGTTACTCGTGATTCCCTGGTCCATTACATGAAGTCACTTGGTATCAGCAGGTGACATTCGCTCACAGAGAACATCCGCATACCTTTATCTGTAATTCTGGCCGATTTCCTCTACAAGAAAATAAAAAACCTGCCAAAAATGTGTTTTTCACATATTCCAAGTCGTACCCCATCTGAAGTTTTGCTTTTGCTGCGGGCCATATTACATAACTAATTAATATTAACGGATATTAATCTAGCGAGAGACGCCTTTAATCAGATGGCACAATAGTTGCTTCACGGAATGTAACTGACCGGCCGGCAGCAAAATGCCTCAAGAAAGGAGGAATGAGTGAGAACAAACAAGAGTTCGTTCCTTCAGCGGAAAGGCGCAAGGCAAAAAGAAAGGAAACCAAAATGAACGGGAAATACATAACTTTGGCCATTTTTGGAGTGGCGCTGATGCTGTTTCCGTTACTTGATGTCAATGAAGTAGAGTGGTTCCCACCAGACATTAGCCGGGAGATTGCCAAATCATCTGAGGTTAAAAATTCGGAAAACGCCGCGCAACCGCAACGTGAGACATTCCTAAAATTTCGAACATTTAGCGACGGGATTCATAAAATCGTGAATGATCAAGTGGACCGGTAGAATGCAGTAAATCTTGCAGCGCCTCAAAGGTGGGAGTCAACGGCTGCACGGAGGCAAATATGAAAACGACATACCGAGTTCAAGGCCTTCCGGAAATTTCAAGGGCTTTGGGTTTTGTTCAACCAAAGACTAGACAGGAACTTCTTGAGACATTAGGATTTTGTGATTCTCGGTCAGCGTCCTGTCCGACCAGGCAGGAAGATGTATCAGGAAATGTAGCCGGTGAAAATTCCCTCTTGCCTCTTGATTGTAGGGTACCGACCCGAGAAAAAAGCGCAATGAAGAAAATGCCGGCCGTTAACAAAAAAATGATGTTTCATCATTAAAGAACCAGCGAGTAATTGTAAGCGTTAAACTTACAATTACTCGAGGGCTTTTAAACGAGAGGGATAAGCCATTAAAATCTCAAGTATAACAAAGACCATTTTACCGTTCCCGAGCGGTTTGCCAGA
>JAMCYH010000104.1 GCA_023474025.1 Deltaproteobacteria bacterium | reverse complement strand
TCACAATTTTCAAAAAGAACCCGAGTCTGGGTATGACTTTTATAGCCTCCTCAGCCAAAGCGGCGTCAGGGGTGACCAAATAAGCCGAAGAATCAGGACCGTGCTCAGCCTCAATCAAAAGGTCCGTCACGGCTGTGACGGCGTCGATGGAATGGTCAGCTAATACAATAGCTTCACTGGGTCCCGCTGGTAAACCTGTGTCAATCTCGGTAGAAAGCCATTGCTTGGCAGCCAGAACAAAGCCCGAACCAGGGCCAACTATTTTATCTACCGCCGCAATCGTTTCCGTGCCGTAGGCTAGAGCGGCTATGGCCTGGACCCCACCAACAGCGTAAAATTCATCTACCCCTATCATGGCCGCCGCGGCCAAAGTGGCGCTGTCCGGTTTTCCAAATCTGTCTGGTGGGCTTACAGCAACGATTCTTTTTACGCCTGCAACTTTAGCGGGGATGGACGCCATCATCATCATCGACGGGAATGAACCTTTCCCCCTTGGGATGTAAAGCCCAACTGAACTCAGCGGGATAGTCCTTTCACCAGCCACTATTCCCGGCATTATTTCTATCTCGCGAATCTCGGGTTCTTTTTGAAAATTGTGAAATTTGGTTATGTTGGCTATGGATATCTCGATAGCGTCTTTAAGTTCAGGTGTGATTTGTCTGAGCGCCAGATCCATTGTTTCCAGGGCCACTCTCAAATCCTTGGGATTCATTCTGGCGCCATCGAATTTCAACGTGTAATCAGTTAAAGCCTTGTCACCTTTAATTCTGACATCTTCTATTATGGGGATAATTTTTGGGATTAAGTCCCTGATTCCCACATTTGGTCTTTCAGTAAGCTTCTTTCGTTTGAAAACATCGAGTTCGGCAAGTTTTATATAATTGATTTTCATATTGCACCTCAGACCGCGTCGGCAATTTTTTCAAAAATACTGTTCCAGATTCCATGACCTTCCATAGTTTGGAAACAAGGCCGATTGATAGAACAGGAAATGCTTTTCTTTAAAATTGTAATCTTTTCCTATATCATAGAAAACATCATATTGTTGTGAGTGAAGCAAAGTTTTTTGGAAGGCTAATATGGAAACTCATTTTGATAAGGCCGAATGGGCTTTCTTTGTGACAACTCTTAAGGAAGAGGCTAGAGACATTTTGTGGAAAGTTAGATCGTCGGTTGATCCGGAAACACTCGTAAAGTCAGTAATGACGGAGTTGCAGGAACTCGCCCCCAAACCTGAAGGTGAAGAAACTCGAACTCAGGAAGAAATCTGGAAACAGGTTCGAGAACGTCTCCTGGAAGCGGCTTACGCTACCAGACCATACTGTGTAAAATGTGGGGAATGCTGTCTCAAGGGAAGTCCTGCTCTGACTGTTGATGACATTGAGTTGTTCAAATCTGGAAAGCTTGGCCCCAAAGATATTTTTACACTCCGTAAAGGTGAAATCGTATTTGACCCTCGCCAGGAACAGAGCCTCCCTAATGAAGAAGAGAGAATCAAAATACGTGAAACACCTCAGGAAAGAGCTTGCGTATTTTATCAGCAAAAGAACAGCGAGTGTTCAGTTTACGATCAACGCCCCGAGCAATGTCGGTTCCAGGAATGCTGGGCCCCAAAGCAGGTCCCATATTCCCACGGATTGCCACTAACAAGGAGTCATCTGCTTGAATCGGCCGGCGATATATACAGGATCATCGAGATGCATGAAAAAAGATGCTCCCACGAAGACTTTTCCAGGGAAATCAGTCGATTGGCCGCAACCAAAGGCCAGACAGTTGAAAACGTCCTGGAGATTCTACGTTTCGATCACCATGTTAGGGATTTTGTAGTAACAAAACTTGGAATTGGAGAAGAAATACTCGATCTGTTTTTCGGACGTCCCTTAAAGGATTCCCTTCACTATTACGGGTTGAAACTCGATGAACAGGATGATGGAACCTTTTTGCTAAGTCTTGTTGAAGAAAATCCGATTCAGACCTGAAAATTACCGCGATAGTTTATTGATCCCAGTAAAACAGGGACCTCGGGCCTAACCGTCTTGGTTTGTATGGATTGAAGGCATGCCCTCTACATACATATATTTCACGGATAGGTTCGCCATGGTACATCACTTCGTAGGGAGGAAGCTGTTCAACAGATGAGAAGTTTTCATAAATGGTCATCAGCACAGAGCTTGTAGGCAAAAGCGGCTTTGAACTTACGAACAGAATGTTTTTTCCGGCTAGATCATCGAATGATCTGTGCCAAACATCAAACTGCGTGGGTCTGTCCCATGGAGAGAGATACCGAACATCTGGCTGACCCGGGATATTGAATTCGAGGAGAGAACAAAGCTGGTAAGTATCCCCAGCAATGACATCGCCCTCTTTTATCAGGCCTGGCAGATATTTCCCCAATCCTCTCCAGCCGTGAGTCTCCCAGATTATTCTGTCTTCCTTTCCGAGGCGTTTTTCCACAAAAGCGGGCAGGATGCCTAACCATGCGTGCGCTGCGATCAAAGCGACCAATGATACCGAGACAATAGTTCCAATTCTTACGAATCTACTAAGGCCATAACGTTCCGACAAAAATTTGGTGGCTCGATCGTCACGATCCGAAAGGACCATGACGGTCAGGATACCTGTCGATAAATACCCCATTACCGCCCAGTTTGCCTCTGAATGTCCCTTAAAAGCCATTACGCTGAAAAGAACAAGTGGTGTTCCCATGAACAAAAGCAACAATTTTTCATCCGTACGTTTCCGGATCTGGGAAATTGTTGATGAAAGAATTGCGCTGATTATGGCGAAATAGAACAGTGGAGAAATAGTCAGGCACTGGGATAACTGGTAACCTATTCCGTCCGCAACCTTTCTCCATAAACCTGGATGCCCTGATGAGCCGATGAAGAGGATATGTTTGAAGGAAGCCCAGCCATTTTGGTAATTCCACCACAAAATTGGCAGGGTGAATAGAGCCGCTATCAGGGCCCCAATCCACGGTTCCTTCCTTGTCAGAATGGGTCGGTATCGTTTGGATGAAACCAGCCACAACAGGATAGATGGCAATAGCAATACCCCTGTGTACTTGCTTAATATTGCCAACCCCGCGGACAAACCGGTTAGATAAAAGTAGTTGTGGTTATCTGTCCTTACAAATTTAGCCATAGACCACAAGGCAAGGACCCAGAACATGATTAGCGCGTTGTCGTGTACAGCGGCGCCGGCCCCAAGTAGAGACAACGGAGCGAGATTAAAAAACAAAGCCGAATAGGCCCCGATTCTGGACGAACCTGAAAGCAGGACAGCCGAACTGTATATAAGAACTGTCGTGATCAAACACCCGATAAGGAAAGGAAACCTGACAGTGAAAGGCGTTGATCTACCGAAAATCTCTGTAGATAGCCTTATAAGATAAGCGGTCATACCGGAATTATCGAAATAGGACCAATCCAGGCGCCGGGACCAGGTCCAATAGCTGCATTCGTCGGGTATCAAGTTCAGGCTGACTGTCAAAATCGAGTGCCACAAGAAAATACCCGCAATCGCCAGCAACAGAATCCATTTTTCTTTTTCAGGGTTATCCGACGTGAGCATCTTTCTCCCGGGTAGTCTTGTAGCTGCACTCGGTTCCAGCCCTGCACAACTTGCAATCCGATTCAGACCTCATCTCATGAGTTTTTTCGATCTGGATTGTTGAATGATTGATATGGAATTTGCTGCTCAAGATAGAGTTTATTTCCACCAGTATGTCATTTGAATCCCGGTCGGTTGTGGCCAATACAACGTGAGCCGACAGATTGACCCTCGAACTCGAAATACTCCAGACATGAAGATCATAAACGCAGCATACGCCGTTGATTTCAACTAACGCCGATTCGATTTCTGATAGTTTAACACCCTTTGGGACGCCTTCCATGAGAACATTGATCGACTCCTTGAGAAGTCCCCACGAGGAAACCAGAATTAGGACCCCAATAAAGGCGCTTACGAGTGAGTCAATCCAGTACGCCCTGGTGTAGATTATCAACAGGCCAGCCACTATTGCGCCAACTGATCCCATGGCATCGGAAAGCACATGCAGGAACGCTCCTTTGATATTCAGGCTGGCGTTCCTTTCTGAAAAGAGCAGGACGGCCATAGCGACATTAAGGATTAGCCCTACAGTGGCTACTGCAAACATCCCCAAACCTTGTACCGGTTCAGGTTTCATTACTCTTTCGATCGCTTCGTAGAATATCACAGCCACTATTAACCAGAGCAGAAGTCCATTAACCAGGGCCGCTAGTATTTCCGATCTGATGAATCCGAATGTGAGCTTGTCATTCGGAGACCTTTTCCCAACCGAAATTGCCATCCATGTTAGTCCGAGAGCCAGGGCGTCTGACAGCATATGACCCGCATCGGCAAGTAATGCCAGGGAATTGAAAAAAAGGCCACCCGCTGCTTCGACAATCATGTATAAACAGGTAAGGGCGAAGGCTATCCCTATGCGGATCTCAGCGCTAACATCCGGTGATCGAAGAGCGTGAATGTGTGGATGTGTATGATTATTCGAATGGCTCATTGGTTCCCTTGAGAGCGACCGAGTGTGAGCGTCCTGATTCAGCTAAAAGTCAGGCGCCTTTTATGCTGATTGGATTTCTGATTCATCAACACATTTTCTACCAATTCGTTGGCGAAATGTCTACTCATCCAAGGTTAACTTATACGTCAGGATGGAACTGTTAACAAGTTCATCTATCTGAACAAACACGAATTTACGCCTTTATGTTCGAGCCGTTTCAATCAGTTTCTATGATGCTTTCTTGACGGAGAATAGCGGGATTTGTTAAGCTCATGCTATCCTGATGTTCACATAGAATAGTGGAAATTTATCCTTGGATAATCTAACATTACTAGGTGTAGCAGTGGCTTTGGGCATGGATGCTTTTGCTGTCGCTCTGGCTGTATCCAGCGGCCTTAGTCCTGTGACGTTTAGGCATTTGTTCAGATTGACCTGGCACTTCGGCCTATTCCAGTCGCTTATGACTTTCCTGGGCTGGTTAGGTGGTAAAAGCATCTTACACATGTTCGGTGGAATGAACGAATGGATAGCGTCCGGCCTGTTGATCCTGATCGGACTTAAAATGTTTAAAGAATCATGGAACACTGAAAAACGAATCGAAGGATTCGATCCAACGAGAGGCTGGAGCCTGGTGTTTCTTTCAGTAGCCACCAGTTTGGACGCTTTGGCTGTTGGCATATCTTTTAGTCTGATTCGTATCAACATTTTGTTTCCAGTAGTGGCCATCGGGGTAATTGCATTGGTGATGACGTTAGTCGGAATGAAGGTTGGCCATCACGTAGGCAAGAGTTTAGGTAAATGGGCGGAGCGTGCAGGAGCGGTCGTCCTCGTCATAATCGGATTGGAAATGTTGATCTAATGCTTTATTTAAAACGAATTTATAAAGATTTCGCCATTTTTTAGACGAGGCGGAGAAAACTTTTAGAGGTGAGAGAAATGATCCTTGATTTTCAGACCAACAGCCTGACAACTGTTACCCAAATGGGACCAGGTTTGTGGGGGATTGTAATGAATGTTGGAGACAATCTTCTCGAAGTTTCGATCTTATTGGAAGTGAAGGCTCCCACTTTGGATATCCGGAAATCGGAAATTCTTGTTAAAAGAGATGTTTTGGGCGCCATACCGGATATGACTCCGGCTGCGGACAAGCTTATAGGGGTTAGAGTCGGTCCTGGTATGACCAAAATTGTTAGGGAACTTGTTGGGGGCCCAAACGGATCAAGCTGGGTAGCGGACCTGGTCCTTGAAGCCATGGAAATGCTTGTCAACGCCATAACCGTCCCTGAGTTGGCAAAAGCGGCTCAGACGGGTGGAGAAAAAATCAGAGTTTCAAGTGACGGCCCAAAAATTTTCCTTAACGATGTGGTCATAGGCCCGGATATGATAAAGGTCCTTGGCGCCAATCCAAGACTCAAAGATAGTTGTGCGGCATTCCAGAATTTAGAATGAAGGGGGGACTCTAAATTGATCTCAACCAGCATGCCCATATATTCACGAATGAAATCCTGCGGTGTTCAGAAACAGGGCGCCGCTAAACGAGTTCTTTCAGGTGTATTGGAAGACGAACTTTACGCCATGCAATGTGAGATCCTGGTTGATATGCCAAGTCTCACAATTGAGT
>JAMCYH010000313.1 GCA_023474025.1 Deltaproteobacteria bacterium | reverse complement strand
TTTTCGGGCAACGATCCAACATGTCCTGACGGATGATAACCAGCGTAACACCTGCCGGACCGAGATTTTTTTGGGCGCCCGCATATATCAGACCGAAGGGATCAGGAACAAAGGGGCGACTAAAAATGTCTGAAGACATATCGGACACCAGTGGGACTTTTCCAGCCTTCGGCGGGGAATTCCATTGCGTGCCCTTGATGGTATTATTGGAGGTGTAATGAAGATAAGCCGCCTGAGGTGAAACGTCATAATTTTTTGGTATGTAAGCGAAGTTCCGGTCTTCACTGGACGCTACAACCTTGTATGGTTTCCCGAGGATCTCGATTTCCTTAATAGCTTTCGTAGCCCAGGTGCCGGTATTTATGTATTCAGCGAACATTCCATCAGGGATAATGTTCATGGGGACCATGCTGAACTGAAGACTCGCTCCACCTTGCAGAAAGAGAACTTTGTAGTCTTCACTAAGGCTTAGCAACCTTTTAACTCGTGATACCGAGTTATGGACGACTTCTTCAAAGTGTGGTGAACGATGGCTAACTTCAGCGATAGACATCCCTGAACCATGAAAGTCGAGCAAGGCTTCACTGGTTTCTTCCAGGACGGTCAATGGTAACGCAGCGGGACCGGGATTGAAATTGTGAATGCGAGCTGTCATTTTGTAAACCTCCTTAGGTTATGGAAGACGCTGAACACAACACACAAGTTTATTAGTATAATTGAGAGGACAAATGCTTTTCAACAAAAATCAACGTCCTCTATCTTTAGGAGAACAAAGAATCGAATTGAATATGATTTACTTTTATGCGATTCTTTAACTGGCTCGAATTCTTGAGCTTTGTCGGAGGTCTAAGACAATGCGCAGCATCAGCGAATTAATAAAAGCTTACGGTGTAGAACTAACTGACATAATTCCTTTAATACTGCTTCTTTTGTTTTGGTGGATTTTCAGCTTGCTTACCGCTAAAGTAAAAAAGATTAGTAAAGATGGGACAGACGCGGATTCGCAAGGGCTTCAGGAAAAATTTCTCGATACGCTCACTAGCGGTCAGCCTCAAAATGAAGGAATCAGGCCCGAACCTGTTGGAGCGGAGATTTCCGACGCGTACAAATACCAGTACAATTATTACACAAGGCCAGGAGGTCCTGCGCTCGAAGGGTGGGCTAAGCCTATTCATCCCAGGTGGTGGGCGGCGTGAAAGCAGGGATCGTTATTCGAACGATCAACCGGCGCTTAGGATTAATAGCGCAATTATACATAATTGGAATTACGTTAACAGTAACAAATGCTTTTTTTGAAGGATCAGTTTTCGCGGCGAGCTCAGCTACACCTAACAAACTTGTTGTTGATACAGTTAAAAAGAATGTTCCCAAAAACGACGAATCCCAGAGGCATGAACTTTTTTGGGAAATGCCAGGACGACTGTCGATTTATGATCTACAGTTTGGACCGGCCGTAGCGCAGCAAAATAAATGGAAATTTCTTGGTAATAGCCGGACTTTTAATGCTGGGCTGTTTGGCGACAGGCTCACACTTGTGGTAAGATTTTCCTACCGTGCGTCGACTCCGGACACGCTATTGAAATTTGTAATAAAATTGCCGGAAGCCAGACAATACGAAGAAACTGTTAGGCTCACCAGTCACCAGGGGGACCTTGACTACCATTTCACCATTCATAAACCGGAAGATTTTCTTGGAAGCGGTATGATTTATTTATATTATGGGTTTAGCATAGTAGATGTTCTCGATTTTACAATTATGCCTGGTTCCTGATTCCAACACCCATTGATGCCTCAAACAAATTCCAGGATTAGACTCGACATGTTGTTAGTAAATAGGGGGCTGGTTTCTTCCAGAGAGCGAGCCAGAGCTTTAATCATGGAGGGTAAAGCTCTGGTCAATGGAATACGGATTGATAAACCGGGCAAAGAAGTGTCAGTTTGTTCGCTCCTGGAAATCAAAGAACCTGCGCCATACGTGAGTCGAGGGGGTTTGAAGCTTGCCGCTGCGCTGGATGCATTTGGTATTGTGCCCGAAGGATTGACTGTCCTGGACGCAGGGGCTTCCACTGGAGGTTTTACAGATTGTTTGCTCCAAAGAGGCGCAGCAAGAATAATAGCCGTAGATGTCGGATATGGGCAGTTCCACTGGCAACTGCGCAACGATCCGCGGGTTAGATTAATTGAGAGAACTAACATTAGATTCCTTGAAGTTGATGCGCTAGGTGAACGTATAGACGCCGCGGTAGCTGATCTCTCGTTTATATCCCTAAAGCTGGTGATTGCGAAATTCGCAAAGTTTCTTCCTGTCGGCGCATGGTTCGTGCCGTTGGTCAAACCTCAGTTCGAAGTTGGCAGATCAGAAGTAGGAAAACATGGAGTGGTCCGAAATTCAGAGGCCATAGCGGTAGCTGTCGCAAGCGTGAAACAGGCCGCGGTCGATTCAGGATTTACAGTATTAAATCAGATTGAATCGCCTATTCGTGGTCCTAAAGGCAATCGTGAATTCCTGCTGCATTTAAAGCTCGCAGCCAAGGGTAATTTTTGATTCACCGTTTTCCTCTTGGCTCCATTTTCAATTGAAAACAAATTCCCGCTCAGTTAAAATCCAATATTTTGATGCTCTTCCTTAACTGGAATAAAAAACAACGAAAGGTTTTATCATGTCGTTTCCGGATATAGAAACTCAAATGCGGCACATAATGCGCGGGGTTGAGGAAATTATTCACGAAGAAGAACTGCGCCGAATGCTTGTAAAAAGCGCTCAGACCGGCGTGCCGTTAAGAGTTAAACTAGGTGTGGACCCTACTGCCTCCGACATCCACCTCGGACACATGGTGACCATTCGAAAACTGAAACACTTTCAGGACATGGGGCACATAGCGATTTTCCTGATAGGAGATTTTACGGCGAGGATTGGTGACCCAACCGAACGCTCGGAAGCCAGAATCAGGCTGACTAAGGAACAGGTGTGGGAACATGCGAAAAATTATGAGAATCAGGTATTTAAAATCCTTGATGAAAAAAAGACTGAAATTCGCAACAACGGCGAATGGTTTGATTCCATGACTTTCGCAGACTGTCTCGATCTGGCTTACAGGTCCACGGTAGCAAGAATGCTGGAAAGAAACGATTTTGAAAAACGCTTCAAGGAGGGTTCTCCAATCAGCATTACAGAATTCCTGTATCCTCTTATGCAAGGATATGATTCAGTGGCTTTAAAGTGCCACGTCGAATTGGGGGGCACTGACCAGAAGTTTAACTTGCTGTCTGGGAGGGACTTACAGCTTCAGTTCGGGCAGGAACCCCAGGTCGTAATGATGACCCCGTTAATTGAGGGATTGGACGGCTCGAAGAAAATGAGTAAAACCGAACGCAATTATATAGCCGTTGATGATACCCCTGAAGACATATTTGGTAAAACAATGTCCATTCAGGATGACCTGATAGTAAAGTATTTTACTTTATTGACAGATGTGGATATCGACGAGGTCAGTAGATATGGCAATGCCTTGAATGAAATTGATAAACATCAGGAGGGTGACGATCCGTTTCATCCGATGCAGATCAAAAAGGCCCTGGCTAGAAGCATCGTAGCTGAATATCATGATTGGGCATCAGCCAAAAGGGGTGAGGAGCATTTTGAAAAGGTCGTCCAGCGCAAAGAACTGCCAAACGAGATACCTCTGGTCCATTTGTCTGATTCCAAACACCAGGCTTATGAACTGGTCTCAAAAATCGGACAGGTGTCCAAAGCCGAGGCCAGAAGACTCATTACACAGGGTGGCGTGAAACTCGACGGCTCCAAAATTGAAGACCCTTCGATTGAAATAACCCTGTCTAATAATGAAGCAACCATACAGATTGGAAAACGAAAATTCTATCGACTTAAGATGGCCGACTAAAAAAGCTAGACACCTACAAAAAGGAACGGTATAGTTAATCTTTGTCGGGACGTGGCTCAGCCTGGTAGAGCACTGCGTTCGGGACGCAGGGGTCGCTGGTTCAAATCCAGTCGTCCCGACCAAGTAATATCAGCAAGTTAACCCTCCTAAACCCTTCATTTTTGACTCACAAACCAACAGAAATCGGCAAAAGGTAACATAAAGGTAACGTTTTCATTTTAGATGAAGACTTTTTTTGGCTATCGTCGCAGTCAAGATTTCGGCTTCACCATTATCCGTAACTAACATATCAATCGCTCTTACCAGCTCTGCGTCAGAGATCCGACAATACCGTTACGTGACAGGTAGTGTCCGATCTGCATGGCCCAAGATCGCCTGTCTGATGTCATGGTCAATTCCTGAATGTCTCGCATTAGTCAGCCATATATGCCTCGGATCATGAAATCGTGGCCCGGGGCTTTCCCATTTTAGTTTATCCAGGGCTCGCCCCCACGCATTTTTAAAAGACTCAATATTGATAGGTTGATTATTGAGTTTAAAGATGTGCTCGTCTGACAAGTTGTATAGAGATAATAGCCAAAATAGATGTGCGCTGGTCGTGTTACGCGGCTATTTCCGAAATAGAAAGATTGGACACAACTGAGGGTGCAGCCATTTTCTGTCAACAATCAGGCAATCACAGCGGCCCGTTTCTGCTTTTTCCCCACTGCCGCTGCTGATTGATATCTATTGGCTTTCCAATGAGTAGATGACCGGAAGCGCTTTAGACAGGGATTCCTTTTACTAAAGACGACACAAAGCTTCCGGATCTTCGTTCAGGAAGCCTCTGTTACTTTCAGCTGAGCAGAATGATATTATATATCGGATTTTTTTGAATACGGCGTACCGAGGGACGGCAACAAACCTATGACATGCGGATTAGGAATTCGATAAAGTTATCGGGCCTATCAGATAATTTGTGTAAGAAATCGTTCGTGATATTTTGCAAGGAGAGAGGAGATCACGGGCATGACCATAAGCAAGGAGATATTAGATGAGTTGTTGGCGGGTTACAAGAACCCGGAGGATCTAACGGGACCGGATGGTATTTTTCAACAGCTCAAGAAGGCATTGATTGAGAGGGCCCTGGGTGCGGAACTGACGTATTATTTAGGCTATGAAAAGGGTGATCCAGTAGGACGCAATACCGGTAATTCTCGCAATGGCCACAGCTTTAAGACGATTAAAACTAAAGATAAGGCTATAGCGATTGAAGTTCCTCGCGATCGGAACGGCGCCTTCGAGCCACAGTTAATTAAGAAGGGTCAGACTCGGTTTGACGGATTTGATGAAAAGATCATTTCCATGTATGCCGGGGGCATGACGGTCAGAGATATTCAGTCCCACCTGAAGGATTTATATGGTATCGAGGTTTCTCCTGACCTAATATCCGAGGTCACTGACGCTGTTATTCAAGAGGTTCGTGAATGGCAAAATAGACCCCTTGACGCAGTTTATCCTATAATCATTTTCGACGCTATCAGGGTGAAAATCCGGGACGAAGGCGTTGTTCGTAACAAGGCCGTGTATTTGGCCCTGGCGTTTACGATGGGAGGCACAAAGGATGTCCTTGGTTTGTGGATAGAACAGACCGAGGGGGCCAAGTTTTGGCTTAGGGTTATGAATGAACTCAAGAATAGAGGTATTCAGGACGTCCTTATAGCGGTCGTAGATGGGTTGAAGGGATTTCCTGAGGCTATCAACTCGGTATTTCCCCAGACGGTGGTCCAGACTTGCATAGTACATCTGGTAAGATACTCTCTAAATTTTGTTTCCTGGAAAGATCGTAAGGCTGTAGCCGCTGACCTCAAGAAGGTTTACAGGGCCGAGACTGCCATTTTGGCTGAGGCCAATTTAACGGAGTTTGAAGGTAAATGGGACGGTAAATATCCAACCATTGGCCAATCCTGGCGGAGAAACTGGGAAAACGTCATCCCTTTCTTTGTTTTCCCCGAGGATATCCGCAGAATAATTTACACTACCAACGCTATTGAAAGTCTGAATATGAGACTCAGGAAGATTACCAAGAATCGAGGACATTTCCCAGGAGACGACTCAGCGTCAAAGCTGATCTATCTGACATTGCGTAATGTCTCAAAAAAGGAGGGTGTTCATAATTCTGTGTCAGTTAACTGAAAGCTGATATGATCAGTAGAACAAGGAGAACTGACAAGATGCAAGAAGATAACGAATTTGATTTTCAGCAAGCCCTCCAGGATATCCAATCAGG
>JAMCYH010000113.1 GCA_023474025.1 Deltaproteobacteria bacterium | reverse complement strand
CCTGAAGGTGAAAAATTGGGGCCTGATTTTTACGCTGAACTGCTGGCAAGTTCTGCAGAGCCCGAATTAGCCCCTGCCACCAACCCTGCCCAATCTCAGGAGACCAACAAGGAAGAAAAGCCCGAAGGCTTGTTCAAAATTGCGATCAAGGTTCTCGATGTTGTCCAGGCGTTCGTTACGGCTCTGGGTCCACTTCCAAAGTCATTCTTCCTTCTGCTGCTGTTGATCCTTCCCTTGTCGGACAACAGTATCGGAGGAAGGTGGATAGGCTACATTCTCCTGACATGCTCCACGCTGGTTTTGGCTATAGCCACCACTCTTATTGTTACAATGTGGAAGTATGGAGTTGACCAGACATTGCGAGTGATCAATTTTTTCCGTTCCAGATCCAAAACCTGCGATGGCTCGTTTGTCGAGGACCAGGTCTTTCATGAGAACATTAAATCCACCCTATAGGCGCTGATTCAGGAAAGTCCCTTAACTTTTTCGTACTGGACAATATTCGCTGCAGGGATCTGGTCCTCCTCCAAAAGCTTATTTACTGTTTTCGAGTCTTACGAGAAACGGGATTTCAATTTCCGGTTCATTTGGATGGTTTGTTCTCAGGCGGATTTTCCCAGCGTAGAATGAACGATTCGGTTCCGGTTTGAGCTTCAAAAGCAGGTTCAAATGCGAAACCGATTTCGGCTCCAGGATGACTGTGGACGGGTCCAACGAAACCTGAGCTTCACCTTCCACAGCGCTGGCAGCCAATATTTTGTATTCTTTGGTCGTTGTATCCTCAATATTCAACGGAAATACTATTGGGTCCATGAATGATAAGACCTTCGTATGTAAAGAATGTGGCTCAACGTTCAATTCTTTTACAACCTCAGCGTATAAGGTAAGTTTAACAACCGGACTAACCTGATCATTAGTTTTTACATAAATGGTTTTCTGTTTTCTTCCAGCCCTCATGCCTGTTGTGTCAAATTTAACCATGATCTTGCCACTTCCATGAGGTGGGATTTCCTTATTCCCTTCCACTGCCTTGGTGCAGCCACAACTCGCAGTCAGGTCTTCAATTTTGAGTATTCTGTCTCCATCATTCCTGAATCCAAATTCGTCGGAAACTGTCTTGCCAGAAAAAACCTTGCCATAGTCGTGGCTTAGCCTATCAAATTGTATTTTAGGGCCTTCGGCCGAACAAAAGTTCGTTAAGGTCATGGTTAGAATGATTGATAAACCTAGTTTGATTAAAGCTTTCATCGCGATCTCCTCGTTTAGCCCAAACCGATCACACTACAAAATCTAAATCACGGCTAATTGACTTCGGATTGGGATATTCATGATAAATCAATAACGCGGCATTGACGCGCTATTGGATTGCCGCCCTAACTTTTTCCAGTCCATACATCAAAAAACCACATCTTTCAACCACGGGAATCGTTCGAGTGGTTCGACGACAACTTCAAAATGCGCAACTATTGTAATTCTTCCCGTTGCGCATTAATATTTCCCTTAACTAATAGAGTAATGAAAATGGAGTAGTTCAGTGTTTGGAATTTCAATATATGAACTTGGACTTATAGCTCTGATTGGATTGATCTTCCTGGGTCCCCGCCAATTGGCTGAAACCGCCAAAGTTGCCGGGAAGATAATTCGTGAACTTCAAAGGATGGCGTCAGATGTGCAGAGTTCGATCAATTTAGATCTTGACCCTACTCCAAAATCGTCTTCCTATCCTTCATACAATTACGATGCTGGCGCAACGGGACTTGCAAGCGAGACTCCATCAAGTCATGATTCGGACAAAAATTTGAAAATACCTGAAGGTGAAAAATTGGGGCCTGATTTTTACGCTGAACTGCTGGCAAGTTCTGCAGAGCCCGAATTAGCCCCTGCCACCAACCCTGCCCAATCTCAGGAGACCAACAAGGAAGAAAAGCCCGAAGAGAAATCCACTCAGTCAACGTCCTGATATTACATAATCTTATGTCGTTTCAACAAACAGATTGAACATACTTATAGCAGCGATCATAATGCCGCAGTTTATTTTTCCTTCACGAATAAAATTTTTTAGTTCTTTTAAAGGAGCCAAAACGGTTTCGAGCTCTTCTGTTTCATCCGGGTTGAGTTCTCCGGTATAAACCGCGTTTTCAGCCATATAGACATAGAATTTATTATTAAAAAGCGCTGGCAGTGGATGCGTCCATCCTACAAGTTTTAGTGAGGGCGCTACAAACCCGGTTTCCTCCATGAGTTCCTCTGACGCGCTTTTTATTGGGGATTGCCCTTCTTTCACAAGCCCTCCCGGGAGTTCCAACGACAATTCCCGTGTTCCATGTCTGAATTGATTGACAAGGATTACTTCCTTTTTTTCAGTCAATGCTACCACGGCAACCCAGTCGGGTGACTTCAAGATCTGGAAATCGTGCGTTAATCCTGTACGTGGCGATCTGCACGTGTTTATCTCAACCGAAAACAAATTGTAATCACGATCTCCCCTGGAACTCAAAAGATCCCAATAAAGGTTTTTACCGGAGGATTTATTCATTCATTTTTCCTTATAATTTAAAATTGTTTTGGGGTTCGTGCTCTGTCGCCTTTCTCTTACGTGTCTTTCCCCAAGGGCAAGCCCTTATACATACCCCACAAATAGGGCTTTCGATAAACGGCCGCTTTGAATTTTCAAGGACCCTCGAAAGGCACTGGTCAAAATGTATGGCTTCATCTCTGCTGGAGTAATGTGAGGTGGTGTTCACATTCTTGATGGCCTGGACAGGACAAGCTTCCGTGCATAGAGAGCATCTGCCACATCGATTTTTAAGGGGGTGATCAGGCTTTATAGCGCTGTCCGTGAGTATGGTTACCAGTCTTATCCGCGGTCCAAAATCCGGACTGACGACTAGAAGGCTTTTGCCCTGCCAGCCGATTCCGGCTGCTATAGCGACAGCCTTGTGTGAAATGTACGACGTCCAGTTTTCCCTATCCAAAATCTGAGACGCTGGGATAGGAAGTGTCCTGGCGCCGCGCGCCTGAATGTATTGGGATACTCTGAGCGCTATATCATCCAGCAAAAGATTTGCCTTTAAATAGTGCTGCTGATAAATGGGGGTCGGCCTGTCTTCAATTGGATCAATGACACCATCGGCTAGCCTCAAAGCGATGCTAACAGCCCGACGGTATCCTTTCAACAGATCCGCGGGCTCGGTCTGGACGCCCTCAAGCAGAGCGACATCCGCAATTCCCACAGCGTCGGCCCCACATTCACGGGCGAATTCCTTTACCTGAAAACTGTTCACAGATCCTCCAAATTTCTTTAACAAACTGCCCGAAAGAACGCGTTCGTTAGACTTCAAATTATCGATCATGTACGAGTGGAAGAATCATGGCGGAAATTTAATCCATACGAGCTAATGTCCTCAGCAGTTCATCATGGATCAATGTATTTGTAGCCACAATGCTGGGAGTCCATAACTCCATAGGGGCGCCCCGCCTGTCAGTGACTCTCCCGGTGGCTTCCTGTACCAGTATGATCCCTGCTGCAAAATCCCATGGTTTGAGCTTTAGTTCCCAAAAACCATCCAATCTTCCACAGGCTACCCAAGCCAGATCAAGCGCAGCGGAACCAGCCCTCCTGACTCCCTGAACCCTGAGAGTAACATCACAGAATTCCTTAAGATTATTAATTGAAGAGTTCGCTTTATCATAAGGGAAACCTGTGCCGATTACGCATCGGTTCAGGTTGGTTCTCTGGGTGACACAAATTCTGGTCCCATTCAGGAACGCGCCATCTCCTTGAGAAGCCCAAAACATCTCTTCCCGTATTGGATCAAAAACTACGCCCGCCCTTATGACATTATTCTCCATCCATCCGATGGATACAGCGAACTGGGGATATGAATGAGCGAAGTTGACCGTTCCGTCTAATGGATCAATAATCCACAGGAACCTTGATCCTGTAATTTCAGTTTTTGTCTCTTCGGTTAAAATGTCATGAGAAGGAAAGGCCTTCCGGACCTGATCCATGATGAAACGCTCCGACGCTTTGTCAGCGTCGGTTACTATATCAATGCTGTCTGGACCGTCTCCTTTGGATTCGACATTGAAATGGCCCCTAAAATATGAAGTTATTATCGAACCAGCGTCAGAAGCCAGGTCTTTCATGAATTCCAAAATGTTGCTGATTTCTTTCAATGAGTTCATGGTTCGGTTCTTTTATTCCTTGATGATTGTCGATTTTACAGGAGTCAAATTGGAAAGAATAACTTTAGAAACTATTTCTCCATCAGAAACAAGAGTTCGAATTTCGTCTCCCTCTGCCACGGAACCTGCCTGTCGGATAATAGAGTCGTCGACTTTTTTAAAAGTAATCGAGTATCCCCTCGAGAGTATTTTAAATGGACTCAGGGCGTCCAGTTGAGCGGCTAAGCCGTTCAAGCGATTTCTGTATTCCTCGAGAGATGTTCTTGTTACCCGTTCCAGTCGACTGGAAAGAGCTCCCAGACTTTCAGAGGACAACGCAAGAGATCTTCTGAGAAGTTCAGGCCGCAGCCGGGCCCGCATGGATTCCAGATCTCTTCGCGACGAATTTACATTCCGGAGGGAACAGTTCCTCATGCGTCCAGTAAGATCTTCAAGTTTGTATCGTTCTTCCTGGATTCGCCTCAGGGGACGTTGAAAGGCCTTGGTGAGATCGTCAAGTGTTTGAAAATTTCTCGTGAGGCAATTAGAAACCGCGTTTCTCAGTCTTGTGGTCAAATGAGAGATAGTGTCCCAGGTTTCACTATCATCCGGAGCGACAATTTCCGCAGCTGCAGACGGCGTTGAAGCACGGACATCCGCGGCAAGATCAGAAAGTGTGAAGTCGGTCTCGTGCCCTACAGCGCTCACAATTGGTATCTGGCATGAAGCGATGGCGCGGACCACCTTTTCATCGTTGAATGCCCAAAGGTCCTCAATGGACCCTCCGCCTCTGCCGATTATTATGACTTCGGATTTGCCCAAACCAGCAAGTCGGCCTAACGCTTCAACTATTTCATCCGGAGCCTTGTCACCCTGAACCGAAGTCGGGCTCAGCAGTATGTTGATTCCCGGAGATCGCCTCCTGATTATTCGAATTATGTCACGGACTGCGGCCCCGGAAGCTGAGGTTACTACCCCTATATTTCGTGGTCGCCTTGGCAAAGGCATTTTACGGGATACATCGAACAGTCCTTCCGTGGCGAGTTTTGCCTTGAGCTGCTCCAGAGCCAGCATCAAACCACCCAGTCCGGCAGGTTCCAGCGTCTCCACAATAAGTTGATACTCTCCCCGAGGGCTGTAAACATTGACCCGACCCCACGCCAGGACCTTTAAACCATCCTCAATCTTGAATTTCAGAAACCTGTTCTGGTTTTTGAACATGACACACCGGATTTGAGACGCGTCATCTTTTAAGGTGAAATAAGAATGACCGGAAGGCGCTCGTTTGAAATTGGAAATTTCACCTTGTACCCATACTGAAGGAAACGTTCCTTCCAATATTTTCCGGATTTCTTCCGTGAGTTGGGTTACTGTCAATATGTTGCGTGAAATGGATTCCAACTTTGCTATCCCTTGTACTAGATTGAAATGTCATCACACTTTGGACATTTTCAAGTTCCAAAGATTTTCAAGCTCAGTCTTCCAGTTGATTGCCGATGAAATAGCCAATCTGGCGATATCTTCTTTGCAGGCTTTTCGTGCCCCACCAACATATGATTTAATCATTCCGAAATTTACATTCATAGGCTCATATTTCTTTACCGGAATATCCCGCGTGTGTTTTAGCAGGCCTCCCATAGCCGATTCAACCGGAGGAACTGGTGGTGTAATACCCTCTGAAATTAGTGCGCACATTAAACCAACCGCAAGTCCTGAAGCTGTGGATTCCACATAACCTTCCACTCCTGTAATTTGCCCGGCGAAGAAAATTTTAGGCCAAATCCTTGCCCTTGAAAATTCATCCAATAAAGCAGGAGCGTTAATAAAAGTGTTTCTATGAATGGAGCCTAGCCGGGCAAACACGGCGTTTTCCAACCCCGGGATCAACCTGAATATCCGTTCCTGTTCCGAATAAGTCATTTTTGTCTGAAAACCAACGAGGTTGTAGAGAGTCCGTTCAATGTTTTCCGCTCTTAACTGAACCACGGCATGAGGTCTAGCGCCTGTCTTCGGGTCTATTAAACCAACAGGTTTCATTGGCCCGAAAGCCAGAGTCTCAAGGCCTCTCCTAGCCAACTCCTCGATGGGCAGGCATCCTTCGAAATGTGGAATTTTCTCAAAAGGGTAAGGTTCAACTTTGGTTGCGCCTCTTATCTCAAGGACAAACCTTTCGTAAAGATCCCTATTCATGGGCGCGTTCAGGTAATCCCCCGGACCTTCTTCGTAACGAGAGGCTTGAAAGAGCTTATCCATGTCAAGACTGTCGGCGTAAACTATTGGCGCTATCGCATCGTAAAAATGCAGCCCGGATTCCCCTATTTTTGCGGCTATCTCATTAGCCAGGGAATCAGAAGTAAGCGGACCAGTAGCGATAATTACCAGCTCATCAAAATCTGCAGATAGCTGCGTTACTTCCATTCGCTTAACTGTTATATGGGGGCAGTCTTCAATCCTGTTAGTGATATGCCTGGAGAATGCGACCCGATTTACTGCAAGAGCCTTTCCTGCTGGTACGGCGGCGCAATCAGCGGCTTCCACAATCAGGGACCCCAGGGATCGGAGTTCCTGTTTAAGAATTCCTACGGCCGATTTAAGGGAATCGGACCTGAAGGAATTTGAACAAACCAACTCCGCAAAGTCTGGGGAATCATGAGCCGCCGAAAATCGCACGGGTTTCATTTCGTAAATTGTGACAGGAATACCAAAACCCGCCAGAGCCCACGCGGCTTCGCATCCGGCAAGGCCTGCTCCCACAACGGTCACGCTCAAAACAACTCCATAAAATTCTGAGAAATTTTCTGCCTGGCAAGTTTATAGCCGCACCCACTTTTTTGCAACTGCTACGATTTCAAGACTTATTTTGAACGAAAGCGTCTAATTTCTGAGGAAGGCCAAAAAACCTTTGTGATTTGAAGCGTAATAGGGATTGGGATTTTTCGGCGAATGCGGGATCCGGATATTTCTCCGGATTTTCTTCGCTGAGGCCAGTCGAACTTGAGTACCTATTACCTCAAGTTTGACAGGAGCCGTTCCCGGGGCTACCATGCCTAGATCACGGGCTGCAGCGAACGACATGTCTATTACTCTGTCACCGATAAAGGGTCCCCGATCGTTGACCCTGACAACGACATGTCTGTTATTCTTTAAATTTGTGACTTTAAGTAGTGTGTTCAAGGGTAGTTCACTGTGGGCTGCGGTTAAATCATTCATATCATAAATCTCGCCCGAGGCTGTCTTTCTTCCGTGGAAACCAGGGCCGTACCAAGACGCTACCCCACCCTGACTGTACCCGACTTTGACGCATTTCATGGGATGGTAGGTCTTCCCATTTATTTCATAAGACTTCGAGCGGTCATTTTTGACAATGCCCGGGCTTACGGCGCAACCGCATAAAAAGGCCACAAAAATGACTAGCAGTGGCAAACGCCGATACATTAGATTATCTCTTTATATTACAGTTTACTAAAACCATTATATTATCTAAAATAATATCACATTTATTAGAGTTTGTCTATAACATCCTTGTTTAATTGACGTATTCTTTATATAAATATAATGGCGTTAATTTAAGTCACGATGAAAACGTGCCTGTCCGATTACCTCTAGATCCACGTGATAAGGATCTGAAACTGCGGTTGACCTTATTAACACCGTCTGATAGACTTGATTGATAAATCAAATGAGTCAGAGTGATCAAAGAAATCTGAATTAGCGATTGCCGGTTAGCAATTTGTCTGAAGGATCAAACAACAAAAAACTTAAAATCACCATTGCCATCATAGTGGCGTCTCTATTGATTATAGGTGGGGGCGTTTATTATTTTTTGACAAAGGGGCATGTTTCAACGGATGACGCGTTTATTGACGGCCACATTTTTTCGGTTACTCCCAGAGTAGCTGGTTATGTGATCTCAGTCGATGTTGACGACAACCAGGAAGTCAAAGAAGGAGACCCGTTAGTTTCACTTGATCCGACCGAATATGAAGTGGCAGTGGCCGAGGCTCGGGCAAATCTGGCGGAATCGAAGTTCACACTTACGTCTCTGGAGTTGGGAGTGCCTCTGGAACTGTCCCAAACAGAGCAAAAAGTTCGAGGGGCTGAATCCGAACTAAATACTCTTAACAAAAATCTTGAAACCAAAAACCAGGAAGAAGACGCTGCCAATCAGGATCTACTTAAAGCCCAGGCCGAACATGATAAGGCTATGATAGATTTCAGGCGAATGAATGAGTTGCTGAAAGGGCAAGCGATCTCGCAATCTACCATGGACGAAGTGGAAACGAGAGTTCAGACTACATTAGCTCAGGTAAATGCAGCGCGTGCCAAAGCTGAAGCTGTAAAAAAGCAGAAAGCCGCCCTGCTATCGGACAAAGACCGTTTACAGGCGAATATTCGTCTCGCGTCCACCGGCGAAGACCAGGCTAAAATTAGATCAAGACAGGTTGAAGCTCAACAGGCACGGGTTGAACTGGCCGCGGCCAGACTTCATCAGGCGGAACTAAATCTCGGCTATACAAATATCAAGTCACCGACGCACGGGTTTGTTACCAGAAAAAAGGTGGAACCTGGCCAGATGGTTTCTCGCGGTCAGCCACTTATGGCAATTGTCCCTCTTAATCCAAAACTCATTTGGGTAACAGCGAACTATAAGGAAACTGAATTGTATGGAGTAAAACCTGGGCAACTTGTGAGTATCGAGGTAGATACTTATTCTGGTGTAAAATTTAAAGGTAGAGTTGATTCGATCATGTCGGGCACAGGCGCGGCATTTTCACTTTTCCCTCCCGAAAACGCCACAGGGAACTATGTTAAAATAGTTCAACGTATCCCGGTGAAAATAGTGTTCGACACAAAAGAGCCCAACCCCTTTCCAGCTTTAAGAATCGGAATGAGTGTAGTACCCACAATCTACACTGACTGACCACCTCAACATGTCCAACTCGCAACCACACAAGTTGCTGATAACGTTGGCGGTCATGATCCCGACCCTAATCGAGATCCTCGACACCAGCGTCGCAAACGTTTCATTAAAGCACATTCAGGGGAGCCTGGCGGCAGGACAGGAAGAAGTAACATGGGTATTAACCTCCTACCTGGTCGCCAATGCGATAGTAATCCCCATGAGTGGTTGGCTCGCGCGTGTAATGGGGCGAAAACGGTATTTACTCCTTTCACTGGTGGTGTTTACAATCAGTTCCGGTCTCTGTGGCGCAGCCACGAGTCTCAATGAGATAATCCTGTTCAGAATTGTTCAAGGCATGGGCGGTGGGGCATTGCAACCTATGTCTCAAGCCATCCTTCTTGAAACATATCCCCCTAGTCAACGCGGGCTTGCTATGGGCATCTTCGGAATGGGGATAGTTGTCGGTCCGATCCTGGGGCCTCTGGTTGGTGGTTATTTGACCGATAATTATTCCTGGCGCTGGATTTTTTATATCAATGTGCCGTTCTGCGCCCTGGCTCTTTATATGATAACTAGTTTTGTGTTCGATCCGGCGTTTCAGGAGCGGCGAGAAAAGGGGGAGAAAGTCGATTACCTAGGGCTGATATTGCTGACAATCGGTCTGGGAAGTTTGCAGATCGTCCTGGACAAGGGAGAGCTCAAGGATTGGTTCAGTTCCAGTCAAATAGTTATTCTGACCGTAGTAGCCGCTATTGCGTTACTTTCTCTGGTAATTTGGGAGCTTTACTGTGAGCGTCCTATAGTTGATTTGAGGATTTTCAGGGACAGGAGCTTTGCCACAGGTAACTTGGTAATGTTCCTAGCTTTTTTTGCTTTTTTTGGGTCCATTGTATTACTGCCATTATTTCTACAGACACTTATGGGGTACACGGCTTATCTTGCGGGTTGGGTCTTGGGGCCTGGCGGCGCTCTGGCGTTTTTTATGCTGCCTTTTGTGGGAAAAATGACTGAACGGATAGACGCCAGAATTTTACTGATGGTGGGGCTGCTGATAAATGCTTATAGCCTCAAGTACATGTCAGGATTTAACCTTCAGATCGACATTGATACTGCGACTTTTTCCAGAGTGCTTCAGGGTATAGGTATGCCTTTTATATTCGTCCCCACCTCCTTTCTGGCCATGGCCTATGTGCCGAAGGAGAAACTGAATAACGCGTCCGCCATTTTCAACCTTTTGAGAAACCTGGGTAGCTCCTTTGGAGTAGCGTTCGTTTCAACGCTTCTGGATCGTCGCGCTCAATTTCATCAGTTCAGGCTGATAGAAAATTTCTATCCTTCGAATCCCGGTTTTTCCTATAGACTGGACCAATTGCAATATGTATTACAGGAAAAACTCGGTTCGCTCACTGACCAAAGCTCTTTGGCACTGGGATATTTTTATCAGATTCTTAGACAGCAGGCGCTACTAATGGCTTATTGTGATACGTTTTATGCTTTGGCGGTAATTTTTGTCGGACTCGTAACCATCGTGTGGGTGATCAAGAAACCACCTGTCGGAAGAAAATTCGAAATGCCGAGGGAATGAGGAAGCGCCGGAATCAAACGAACACATCTATAGTCTTCCAATGGCCTGACCTGAATCTCAACCAAAAAACGGTTCCGATAAGAATCACGTAGAACAGTAACCAGAACCAGGCTGCGAATATTCCAAGCTCCAAATACTGCGTCATTATATAGATGGGCGGCACAAAAAATACCCAGGCAAGCGCTATCTGCGCCCACATCGTGAATCTGGTATCTCCAGCGCCTTTTAACGCTCCATTGTAAATAATGAATACTGTGTCAAAAAGAGTATAGGCTCCAATTATTCGGACAAGAACCACGCCTTTGTTTACCAGTGGTTCGAAATCAATTTGCGTAACCTGATATGGCCTGAAAAGATCCAACAGGAATTCCGGAGCCAGCCAAAAAAGCGCAGCCATGATTCCGGTGTACAACAGCGCCAGACTGACAGCGCATGAAACCCTTTTCTCGGCTATTTCAGGTTGCTTCCTACCGATGTACTCACCAACAAGCGCACTGGTCGCTATGGACATCCCAATCATTGGCAGGAAAGAAAGGGTTTCAATGCTGAGGGCAATGTTTGTCGCTGCCAGATCAATTTCTCCGAGTTTTCCGACGATGAGCACAAAGGCCGTGAATGAGGCCACATCAATCACAAATTGGGCCCCTGCCGGCAATCCGAATTTTAGAAGCGCTTTAAATACCTTACTGTCGAAGCGAAATTCCCTTCTTGCATTATACCTTGAATCGTATCTGGCGCTCAAAAACAGACATACCCAATACAATGCGGGGATGAAGTTTGTGACTGCCGTAGCGATACCCGCCCCTTTGATACCCAGCTCCGGAAACCCAAAATTTCCGAAGATCAGAAGATAGTCGAGAATGATATTCCCCACATTTCCTATAAGGTTTCCGACCAGAACATGCGTTGTTCGCCCTCGACCGGAAAAGAACGAAGACAGCGCGGCATTAAGTGGAAGTGAAATTCCACTATACATAAGTATCGTGAAATATTGTTTTTCCAGTTCCACAACAATGGGGCCATGGCCAGTGTTGGACAGTAACCAGCGCCCTATGGGAATTGAGACCAACAAAAACGGCAATGAAATGAATGAGAACCAGACCCCTTGCCATACCGCCCTGGAGCAAGCCTTCCTGTCGCCCGCCCCATGGCTTTGAGCTACAAGAGTGTTGGTATATTGAGCTGTTCCCTGAAAGAAACAACAGATCGTGAAGTAAGTAATTCCACCAGGAGTCGCAGCCGCGACATCATCCAGACTGTGCCACGAGAGCATCAAACGATCCACAAAAAGCGCTATCGTCAATGAAGACGTGGAAAGTATCAAGGGGATGGCGACACGTAGTACTTCGCGGTAACCCTCAAGTGTATCGGTCAAAAAATTTCGAATAGGATTATTTTTCCCTGACATGTGGGGCAAGCTTGATTGGAGACCTGGATAACAAAAATATTCCCGAAGTACGGGCCTGTTCATCCCGAAATCAGTTGTTCAAATATCCCGGGGAACAGACTCGCAGGGAAATACTAAGAAACTTGGATGGATAATCTAGGAGGGTATATTCACAGTTTTTTTCAGCACAGGAGAATACTTCCAAGTAACAACTTTTCGAGCATCCAGAATTAACTCTTGTCCAGTTTGAGGATTGCGTCCTCGTCTCGAGTTTTTCTCTTTAACTGTCCATTTTCCAAAACCCGAAATCATAACATCTTCACCGGTGATAAGACAATCCTTAACTATATCGAGGAGTTTTTCCACAATTTCTGTGGCCTCCCCTTTCATAAAACCGCAATCATCCGCTATCTTCTTCGCTATATCAGCTTTGGTAAGCGTCATATACACCCTCCCAACCATTTGGAAAAAATCACTAATATGAAAATAGATTAAAACACTTTGACGGGAAAAGGCAAGAAGTTTTTAAAAAAAACATTATGATTAAGAATAGATGGAAATTAGAGTCTAGAAAACTGACCATTCAACTCCACTAGAGAATCACTAAAACCTGTCACAAGTTTCCCCGAATAAGATTGCCTGACTAAAGCCTTCCTAATAAGGGCCGCAGTGTCCAGTGGCTTAAACATGAAGCGAATCCCTACCTTAATTCCTATAACGTTTCCAAAGCGCATGTATTTCCAGTATGGTCCAGGTAAATGCAGAACCCTACAGACCCCGGCAATGATTCTGGAGAAAGACAGCATCTTTTCGTCAAAACCCAGATATATCTCGGGACAAATGGCCGCGGCATCAAACATTTGAGAAACCGCGTGGTCCAGATCAAGATCCTCAGAAACGTACCACGCCTGGTCCAGTGGATTTGTTGACCCATTTACAAAGCCATTTTTTGTTGCAAGGTTCCATAAAGCTGTTCCGGGATATAACCGAACCCCTATGAAAAATTGCGCCACATGGGTAGCTGCACGGCCTTGTTTCTGAAGGTTTTTCAAAACAAAATCCAATGATGTTTGAAGTGTTTCGTTCGTCTCTCCCGGGCCACCTATCATAAAAAACCACCAGGCTGCGAATCCCGACTTATTAAGAGCTTCCGCGGCCTTGTGTACATGCTCGCTTGTGAATCCCTTCCGATAGCTTGATAACATGACGTCCGAAGCAGATTCCGGGGTGATCATTAGAGACCTGAATCCGGCACTCCACATTAAATCCAGGTACTTTTTGTCCAGTCCTCTAGGATGGACACCCATGGCAGTAAATCGAGCTTTCCACGGACGTCTCACTATTTCTTCAAGAATTGATAACGAGTGATCAAGAGGGTCATTAAACACAGAATCGACAAACTCAAAAGTGTTAGGACGATACTTAATCAGAACTTCTTCGATTTCATCCACCACGTCTACCGGATCGCGTAAACGTAACTGGATTCCTTCAAGCGATCGATTATAGGTACAATAGACGCACCTATGTCGACAGCCTCTTTTTGTTTGAATGTTGTAAGCCGCTCCAATTTTTCGGTACGCCGACGTATCAACCCAACGACCAATATCTGGGCCCAGACTCTTGAATTGGTTGAATTCCGGAGGGATCAGACTAAATTTGCCATCTAATAGACGGCCAACACCTGGAACCTGAAAATCATCTCTTCCTTGTTCCAGGAATTCCAACAAGGTGGTAAAAGGTTTTTCGCCATCAGAAACCACCACGTAATCGGCTTTGAGGAATTTCAACACGGCTTCAGGAGCTAGACTGACAGCAGATCCCCCAACCACTATGGGACCTCTGGTAAGGTCCCGGATTCTCTCAAGAAGCTCTAGCGTTTCCGATAGATAAGTAATTGGGTGCATCATGTTTACATTGTCGATATTGCGGACAGAGACACCTATGACTTGGGGTGTAAATGAGCGTATGGTTCGCTCTACCTCTTTGAGTGCATTCTTACCCGAAAAACAAAGGTCCAGAACAGTCACTGTGTGTCCCGCGGCCTCTACAGCCGAAGCGACATAGCATAGCCCAATCGGGGCGGCGGCTAACATGTCTCCTTTTCTGTTGCTGTTGATCAACAATACTTTCATTGTCTCAACCCAATGGTCCCGGCGCCCGCTGAATTGTAGCGCGCAATCCGATGGTCGCTTTCAATGCCTTTAGCGCCACTCAGGGACAGGAATCCGTCACCTTCTCGAAGAGTGACCGTCTCAATTCGAGAGGTCCTGGAAATTCCGAGTTTTGATTTTAACTTTGGAGAAATCAAAAACCGTGATTGAAAATAATCCCCGTCACTCTGGACTCCAGTTAATAAAAGGTTCAACGGCTCACACAGGTTGTATCCCGTTCCTAAGGCCTTTACAATCGACTCTTTGGCGGACCAGATAAAACAAGCCGCTTCTGGTTCTGAAAGTTCATAAACGGAATGGAGAAATCCAAGTTCATTGACGCCAAAAGCCCTTTCTAAGGGATAAGGACTTAAAAATTCCAAAGGGAAAGCCACATCGATTCCACAATTCGTATTTCCGTGAGTCGCTGCGGCCCAAACTCTTCCTGGACCATACGAAAATGAGATCGCAAATTCAACGCCATTACGGATTTTCAGTTTAGGCTTACCAAGACAATTCGACTGGATGTCAAAATCTGAATCATCGTAAGGGGGAAACCGAATTCCAGAAATGTCGCTGTCGCTCATGCTTGCAACTAGTTTTTGTACGAGTTTCAGTCTGATCCGACGTCGGTCTTCCCGAAACAATCCTGGCAAGCCGTGATTGACACTCGTGAAAAATATTTGAGCGTCAAGCGCCTCAAGCTTTTTGGACATAATCATTTTGGGCGTTCCTGAACCGGGCGCAATCTAGCCAAGTGAGCCTGAAATCCACCTCATCATGATACCTTTTGCGTACATTACCGCTTCACCATTTTCATCCAAACCGAGAGCATCCCACGTCACGCCTTTTTCGTCACCCCCACGTTTTCTGGCCTGAACAAGAAGTTTCTCGCCATGAGTAATTTTCCGGAAACACGCCAATTCATTTATCCCAAATGGAATAAGTATCCTCTTTTCAGTATCATCCCGCATTGCCAGGTAAAAATTCACCAAATGCATAAATGCTTCGAAAAGGTATGGAGAAAACTGATACCGTGTCTTAAGCGGTTTACTGAAATCTTCAGATTGCTTGTAAATGAACTCACCGTTTATGCAATCAGGTCCCGTACCGTCGAGTCGCTCCATGACCTGATAACGCCCTTTTAAATCCGACCGATCAGAATACCAGTTCAAAACCTCGGAATGTTCCATTGGACGCGTATCCAATTCATTTCCCAAAACAGGGAACCCCGAAAAAGAGACAGCGGGTTGTAAGGGTCTCCCGGAGAGAACTACTTGCGCCTTAAAATTTGAATGGTTTTTCTCCAGGAATTTGCCATCATCGTTTTTGTTCTGGAACAGGACAGCGTCACAAATAACGTTTCCTCCGGACTCGGCAATCTTTTTAACCAGAATGTGACTCTTAATCGATTGGTTAGCAGGACACTCCATCATATCGAGAAATCGCGCGTCCCGAATTCCTGTAACGGTTAGATAGGGGAATAGCGCCTTGGAGGCCTCCATAAATGTTTCAAGGGCCATAATAGCGGAAACTATCGGATGCTTGAGAATTTTAAAGGGCTTATGGTCAACTACCCATAAATCCTTTGCCTGATTGAATGTTCTTTGCGCGTGAAGCGACCCTTGGTCCATATTTAGATCTGTAACTTCATCTATCATTGGAAACATGGACCTGCTGAATTCGACCGTGCCTGCTCCAAAAGCGTCTTGATCGAGCATCGGTGGGGTGGTGTCAAGAGGAGCGGAGTCAAGCGAAGGGAGGTTTTTCATAAACAGAGTCCAGACATCTCCTTTGGGGCCATTAAACAGTTCTCTTAAAAACATTCCCGATAGTTCGTTAATAGTAATATAGGAGGCATTCATTCGACGCATTAATTCACGGATTTCTGAATTCTCGGCCATTCCGGCGCCTTCAATTGGAGGTAACATTAGCGCCTTGAAATTGATTCGAGAGTGAAAAGATTTCAAACTTCTTAACAATCCTGACATCATTCTGTTGCCTGCAGCGTAATTGACCTGTCCTGGATTTCCCTGAATAGCCGCTGCTGAGGATAAGGCCACAAAAAATCGGAGCGCTGTCTTGTCCAGCGCCTCAAAAATATTCAGGGCTCCCTGGAATTTAACGTTCACTACCGTAGAGAAATCACGAGGGGACATTCGTTTGATAAAGTTGTCAAGTAAAAGACCCGCTCCATGAATTACTCCAGTGATCTTGCCGTGCTGGATTGCAATTTCACTTAGCGTTGATCTGACAGCGTCCGAATCCGTTATGTCCAGTTTATAGTAGTGTGCGTCTATACCTTCCAACCTCATCTCTTCGAGTTTATTTCCGCTTAAACGCCCTCTTTCATCGTCATCAACATTTGCCGGAACAGAACTGATTGGTGTTCTGCCTACAAATATCAGCTTGGGGCGAAATGGAGCCAGAGCTCGGGCCAATTCGGCGGATACACCAGTCAGGCCCCCTGACACAAGGATTACATCGTTCTTTCCGGGTTGAAGCCCTGCGGGACCATCGTGAACGAGGATAGGAGATACTTCCCCCTGGAGGGCATAAAGTTCCCCATCCCGGCAAATCATTTGAGTTGGTTTCTTGCTTCGATCCATAGAACTCCTGAGCGCCATCCGAAGATCCGCGGGTGAATCAAGAAACATGGTTCGGAATTGAACCGAGCTGAACTCAAGCGCGGCGCTAAGAAACATACCCGTAACAGCTTCTAAAAAAGCTGATGGAGCCTCGGCCCCTGCCTGAAGACACACGGCCATTTTCTTGGTGGGTTTATCAATAAATTCCTTAAAGATTTTGAAAAAACCGGCAAGGAAATCCGACAAAAAAGCGGTATCGGAATATCTGGTTTCAAAAACCTCGTCCGTGATTAAAACCAGGCCGGCTATCGACTCTTGCCTCAGGATTGATTCTTTGATTGCGGCCACGTCGGAATCCGACAACAAGTCTACTACAGGACCTTCGGACACTGAATTGGATGGATTGTAAAAAAAGAAATCAATATGGACCCCATAGTCCCTTCGAAAAATGTCTCCAGCTTGCCTGCATAAATCTTCAGAGGTGGTTGGACCAATGATGACTATCGAATCCAACGGGCTTAGTTCCAGTGGCTGGAATGAATCATTGGTAATTGGGGCCTCGGCAAAGACAAGTCGTTTCAGAGTCTCTTCCTGAACGTTACGAATGTCTTCGATCTTCCCTTTTTCGTAGCGAGGAACGACAACCTCTGCGGTAGCTCCCTGTCTGGAAAGTACTGAATCAAGACGTTCGGCCAAATCCTTAATGGTCCTCACATCCATGAAGTCTTCCAACTCTATTTTGATCCCGAAATGACTTTCCACCGAGTCCATTATTACAGGCAGCCTACTGGATCTTATAGCCAGATCTTCTCTCAGATCCATATGGGGTTCTATCTCATCCCGATCATACCCCGTTACCTCCATGATTATCCTGATAATGGCCTCCATGGTATCGCCAGTAGTGGACACGGGCAGTTGAGCTTGCTGAGCTGGAATGGACGTCGAAGTGGGGACAGATGTCATGAGTTCAGGTTTGTCGTAACCCATGTCGAAATGAACGGCAGTGTGCGTCACAGATCCAAACAGGTCACTGATCGTTTTGTTCAAATCGGCTTCAGTGAAATTGGCGTTCTTTTGCTTCTGGATTTTTTGCAGGAGAGCTGGTTTGATAAATTTTCCAAATGTATCGAGAACAAACGCATTAATTTCATTTTTTATAATTTCGCCCAAACCATTCTGCTCGAATCCCAGGTTTTGAGACCTTGACGTAAAATTAACCGGCCGTTGTTCCTGGATTGAAACAGTCGATTTAGGCCCAGCCGGGGCGCCGCCTATTTCCCGGACATTTTCGACTTCCAGAACGCCTTCAGCATAAAGTTGGGCAAGAGCAGTCTTGAGCATCAATGACTCAGCCGAAGGCAGACAAGTCTGAATGCAGGAAGATTCTTCAATAGTGTCTTTTATAAGATTCGACAGGATCTCTCTAGGCCCAACCTCTACAAATAATCTCACCCCATAATCATTCCAGAGAGTCTGGACATTTTGGAGCCAGTGAACGGGCGATTCGAGATGAGCCATCACAATTCGCCTGATTTCCCCGGTATCCTGGGGGAATGGCTGCATAGTAGTGTTTGAAACTACCGCGAGTTTGGGTGGATGAAATTCGATCCCATCTATAAATTCCTTCAATTCATCGTGGATGCATCTCATAATTGGTGAGTGGAACGCCATGCTGACTCTCAGGACGGTGGATCTATAACCCATTTCCTTAAGTCTGGCCGCCACGGATTTCGACTCATCAGATCCACCACCAATGACTATCTGTCTTGGTGAATTGATATTGGTAATAAAAACATTCCCAGTATCTTTAAGGATATTGTCAATAACATCCATCGGCGCATCGCAAGCGACCATGAGTCCCGGATCCGTATTGATTTCACAGGCTTTATCCATGCAAATGGCCCGCTTGTTTACGATACGAAAACCATCTTCGAAAGAATAGACGCCAGCTAGGCACAAGGCCGTCAATTCTCCAAGGCTATGGCCTGCCAACGCAGTTGGACGCATACCTAAAGAAATGAGATATTGAACCAAGGCATATTCTAAAGTGAACAACGCTGGTTGTTGCCATCTCGTTTTTTGGAGATCTTCTTCATTATTAAAAAAGAGAAGCTTCAGTATGTCGAACTCGGCCACCTCAGCAGCCCGGTTCATCCATTGCCTTATCACAGGAAAATTATTGTACAGTTCGTGGCCCATGCCAGCATAATGCGAGCCTTGTCCCGGAAAAACAAAAGCCATCCTGGGAACTGGGCGAGCCATTGGACCCACATGAATCCCTTGTCTACCCAATGACTTTAGGCGCTTTTCTCCTAGTGAACCTTCACTCGATCCAAAATCTTCCTTTTGGACCATACGCATGGCGTCAGCTTCAGATTGAGCAATCACCGCGATTCTGCATTTGTTGTCAGCAACTTCCCGTTTTAAGAAATAAATCCCTTCAGGAAAACTCGCTTCAGGCCCCGCTGAGGGACAGATTGGTGTCTTGTCCGGTATTGGGATTAAAACCGTGTCCCTTCCATCCCGAGCTTCCTCTATCTGAGCTACATAATTGGATCCGCCAAAGCCAAACGCGTTGATTTGGATTCTACGAGGACTGCCATTTCGAGAATGCCAATCAGCAGGATCTGAACAAACCCGGAATCCTGAGGCCTCAAGACCGATTTCAGGATCTGGTTTCGAATAGTTAAGCGTAGGAGGATATACACCCTCATTCATGGCCATCACCCCCCTGATGAGACTGTTTAGTCCCGAAGCTCCCAAGGTATGGCCTATTTGCGATTTAAATGAAGATAAGACTGGTGGTTTTCCACAATTGAACACGGATTTTAATCCCTGAACTTCTTCCATGTCCCCTTGTTTGGTACTGGTAGCGTGACATTCAACCAAATCAATCGATTCGGGTCCATATGAGCAATCTTTGAAAGAAGCCTTTATGGCTATTTCCTGGGTCGACCTGGATGATTCAACCATCCCGAGGTTGTTGTTGCTGGCTCCCATCGAGGTTATAAAAGCCAGAATATTCGCGCCTCTTTTTCTAGCTACTGATTCCCTCTCAATAACAATCATCGCTCCGCCTTCTCCGAGCACCATCCCGTCTCGTTCCAGATCAAACGGTCTGCTGGCTTCCGCAGGAGCGCGATCCATTCCAGAAAGCCCAGCCAAAGCGCCGAGGGCAGAGAACTCAAGGAAATGCATCGGCGTCAGCAGTTCTTCCCCTCCACCGACCACGGCGGCGTCGATAATCCCATTCCTGATCATTTGATAAGCGCTATAAAGAGCTACAAGGGAAGTAGCGCAAGCGGCTGATACAGAAAAGCTGGGGCCCATAAATCCATATTTGTTACAGATGAACCCACCGGCGGAGCAATTAAGGCGACCTAATAAGGTCGTATCGTCTACCCCTAGCCTTCTTTTCTTGATTTCCTGAGATACGGCCAACTCTTGTTCAGGGCTAAGGTTCAAGACCAGCTTAATATCTGACAAAATCTTTTCCGAACAACCCCTTATAATCATCTCTTCCAATGTTGAAGCGGCTTCACCGGAATTTTGTGATATAAGGACCGCAATCCTTTCTCTTGGGATATCTGATTCCAAGATTTTTGATTCCAGGATCGCGTTTTTTGCCAGCCACATTGAAACTTTTGTCGCCTCAGACATAGTCCGAAAATCCTGAGGCGGGATTCCAAGTTCCTTACGCGATATCTCAAGGTTCTGGAAGGCCCCAAAACGGCAATATGTTTTCTCGGGGGTTCTTGGTCGGGAATTGAAAAAAGCTTTGTGGTCCCATTTGTCTGAAGGAACAGATATAATTCCGCTTTTTAAACCCAAACTGGCCCGTATTACTTGCTCAGGGTTATTTCCAAGAGAATTAACTACGCTCATTCCCGTTATAGCTATGCGTTCCAAACCATCCAAGGCAGGAATTTCAGTTTTCCTGACATTGGCTTTGTTGACTTTACCGAATTGTAAGCTATTAGCGTCACGAGATAAGTCTTCAGCCGTCGAATGTGGGAATATAACTTTCTTGGGAAAATCCTCTGCCTGACATCCACAGGCTAGATCCAAATGTATTTGTTTTAACGAAACCTTTTCGGCAATGGACCCAGCGCAGGCCCCACTCATGAATTGGCCCTGCTCCAATATTGCTGATTCGTCAAGTAATTGCCCGTTTGGCTTGTCCATTCCCTTGGCCGCTACAAAAAGGCTCCCTGCGCTTAAAGCTTCAATCTTTTTACGAAAGGACGCCTCTTCCTCCGAGCCTGAGGCAAACTCCCGTTCAAGCGAACAGATAGCGTCAATCTTCGAGGTTTTTAGAGAGCGTACACGAAGCCCGGCGCTTGCGCCGGTAATAACTGTGGATCCCGGTTTCGCCTCAAGAATGCGTCTCTGGTAGGTAGGACTTAGCGCCCCTGTTTCGACGATTTCATTAGAGGCGAGATAGATCGTACCCATTTGCAGGCCATCAGCGCCCAAAATAGAGGCGATTACAGAAGTCAGACGGTCAAAAAAGCCACCCGCAACGATCAGATGTTTATTTTCGAATAAATCCGGTTTCCTGTCTCTAAGGTCTAACATCAACTGAATGAGCGTGATGGAACTATGAATTCCTACATGTCCGCCAGACTCCTGGCCTTCGAGAACTATAAATTTTACGCCATTTTCAAGGGCCAATCTGAGTAACTCATCATTTGGAGCGATGTATATCGCTTCTATACCATCGGACATCAAGGATTTGGCGTGAGATGGCTCACCTGCGGCTATTACCGCGAATCGGGGCCTGTTAGATTTTACCCAATCCAGTTGTTCATCTCTATAAGGGTTCTCAGGCAAGGTAATTATGTTTACAGCGTAGGGTTTGCCGCGCATTAATTCAGTCAGGCCTGAAAATTTCCTGGAAAGCGTCTCGGCATCCATCAATCCCAAGGCCAAGGTTGGTAAAGCCCCCGCGTCCGAAATTTTAGACGCAAACTCTGGGGAATCAGTGATCCAGGACATAGCGCCCTGAATGAACGGATAAGTAGTGCCCATCTCTTTTGCCGTGGCACTTTGCGCAAAAGATGAGCATTTCATGTCAGCTGTCTCGGTAACTTTTTTGATGTCGCTTACAAACCGTTGAATTGCCCCTTCAGTGGAATCACCATATCGCCGGATAAAGGAAGACGCGAAAGCAGCTTCAATTCCTAAAGGTATCAGTTCATCTTTTGCGAAAACACTTTTCATCGGATCTGTCAGTTTGTCCAAAACATGTTTCGCGAAGAAAATTCGTTGTTCGTCGCGAATTTCATCGCCGCAAAGAGAAGCAGAAAAAGCTCTCACATCTCTTACCGATAATGAGTTCCCTTTATTGAACACCCGGACATTGACGTTTAACGATCCCCCCGTAAGCTCTGTGTGGTCGGGACGGAGGTTCGAAATTCGTTTTCGAGTTTCATCAGGAATATTAATCAGATCCGTTAACCAATGGAGGCTTTCGAATACTATTCCCTTCGCTCCACAGCAAAGAAATGCGGCCGCCGCCTCTGGAAAGGCGATACCGCCCCAGATAAAAACGTCCTTGTCCACGCCAGATTGTTTTATCATCGACATAACAGAAGAAAACAGCGTAAGGATTGTCTCTGACCCCACAAAACCTGAGGCCTCGTTTCCTTTGAGACCTATTTTTCCTATTTCCGGATAATTGTGAAGGATTTCTTGGATAGTATTAAAATCGCTCAACACGGGTATGATTTCAAACTCTTTAGAAAGTAAAACGATCTGATCAAGAACGGTAATGACTTGTTCCAAAACACAGACAGGTTCCAGATCAACCCAAACTCTTCGAATATCTACTTCTCTGAGTGTTGAGACCAGGTCAGAATTTAATAACCATTTTGGAGATATTTTTAGATCCACTGTATCTTTTGAGGCATCGGCTATTAGCAGCCGAGCTTGATAATCTGAAGGATTCTGAGAACCTAGATCGAATACGATACGGATGCCCTGGTTTTGGGCAATGTTTATCAGCGAGGGAGAGATATCATCTGGACGAAAAACAAAGGTTAAGGAAACCGGACTATTTGTGAGAGACATTTAGCACCCGTGGTTGAATTAATTAGTTTAAACTTATAGTATACCTCATCAGCCACATCATGTAATCAAAAAATTCCCAAGAAAGTCAATATACGCGCTTTGATACTTGAAAATACCGTCAATGATTACACCATGTTATTATCTTATATAAGCGCTCGATAATTCAAAAAACATTGTTTGCTTAAGGTTTTAGTTTGTAAAATGATCTGTTGATGGTTTAAATTAAAATGTTTATTTGGAATTTTTTCAGGCTGACGCTTGGGCGGCAGTGGAGGATACATGTCCGATTCCATGAATGTTCTTCTCACCGGTGGAACAGGGTTCCTTGGAGAATATTTGCTCGTGGAGCTTTTGGATCGTGGCCACAAAGTGTGGGCGCATTATAGAAGCGAATCACGCAAACTCGACACCATCCGTTTTCTGAGCGGCTTGGGGTTACCCAGAAGCGCCGAAGCCCTCAAATGGTTCAAAGGTGGAATTCTCGAAGCTGATGACCAATGGGGGCAGTGGGTCGAGGAATATCCAGGTATAGATGAAGTTGACACACTTCTGCATAGCGCAGCGTCAACCAGACTTCATATGGATGAACATGGTGAGCCACTAAAAACAAACCTGGGATCCACGATAACGTTACGAAAACTGATCGATCGTATTCCTCTGAAGGTTCATGTTATTAGCACCGCTTATGTCTGTGGTTTAGTTCAGGGAAAATTGGTAAAAGAAGTCAATCATCCCAGAGGTGATTTTGTAAACGTTTACGAGGAAAGCAAATGGGAAGCGGAACAACTCTGGATAGATAAAGCCACTATTTTAAGACCTGGGATTATAGTGGGTCATTCGGAGACGGGACGATGCACATCGTTTTCGGGTTATTATATTCTTTTTCAAGCTGCGCATCTTTTGGACAGGCTCATGGGGGACGCAGAAGGCCTGGACCGTTTAAACCTGAACATTGATATTCCAGCCAACCCTGATGGGGTTACTAACGTGGTTCCCGTAGACTATGTGGCAAAGGCCGTTGTAAGTGTTATGGAGCGTCCTGAGTGTCATAAAAAGATATATCACATAACACATCCAGCGCCGCCCACCCATGAGTGGACACTTTCTCAAGTGTGTAGAAGATTTAAGGTTGGTGGTTTGAGATTTGCCGGCGCAGGCGCTCCCTTTACACAACCTAGGAACAGGATTGAACGTATGGTATGGCGTCAAATGCAAACGATTCTCCTGCACTTTGCAAACAACCCGGTTTTTGATCGCTCTAACACTGACAGAGCCATTGGTGATTTAGCCGTGCCCCCAGTAACTTCCAGTTTTGTCGACAAAATTGTAGACTATGGCATCGAAAAAGAATGGGGACAGGCGGGCCTTTAGACTTCACAATTTCTAAAATGATTTCTAAATTGTTACACGAGGAGTTTTTTCATGAATGAGGAAGTGGATTACAATGTCTTTCGCGATGTCAGTTACGGCCTTTATATAGTCAGTTCGCGAGCAGGCGACAGGATCAACGGTCAGGTTGTTAACACGGTAATTCAGGTAACGTCTAATCCCCCATGTTTTGCGGTAATAATCAACCGCAAGAATTACACTCATGAACTTATAAGCGCGGGTAAAATTTTCGGGGTCTCTGTTCTCAAGGACTCCACCCCATTTCCATTTATTGGCCTATTTGGTTTCAGGTCTGGTAGAGACGTAAACAAATTCGAAAATGTCGATTATGTGGAAGGTGTGACCGGTTGTCCTCTAGTCACTACTAACGCTTTGGGTGTTATGGAAATTAAACTTACCCAACATTTGGCTGTTGGAACTCACACGGTTTTTATCGGTGAGGTAGTATCTTCAAGGTCGATCACGCAGGGGCGTCCTTTGACTTATGAATATTACCATGTCCACCTAAAAGGCAAAACTTCGGAAAACGCCCCCACTTTCGATCCCAGAGCCTAAAAAGACCTTTTCATTATTTTATCAAATTGAGCCTTACAGGGGCCTTTAGAACAGCGAAGGAGCCGTTCTCCGATTCTTTTCGTTGGGCTATTCCAACTTTGTCCTCGATTATCGCGGCTACCCTTCTGGCGTCATCAGACAGCATGCGGACACAGCCATGTGACTGGTTGCGACCAATGCTTCGAGGCGCGTTTGTTCCGTGGAATCTGTATCCGTAATCTTCGAGTTTTACCTGTCCCTCTACTCGATCTTCAGAAGGCAGGTCCTTCTTTTTTGTTTTGACAGGCCTTTTCTTTAACAACGGCGCCATAGTGCCTCCGTAGACCCTTTTGCTAGGCGAGTCACCGGCGGCCCAAGCTCTATTTGCGGGTGGTATCCACCATGGATTCTGATCATAAATGTGGGTAACGTAATATACACCGACTGGCGTGGGAAATTCGGGAGCCCCAAGCCCAATTTTACACTGGTAAAGGACGTTCGGCTCTGTAGATTTAGCATGAGACAATAGTTTGAAAATATGTGTAGAGTGACTTACCTGAATCTCAAGCCTTTGAGCTGGGTTTTCCTCTTGAGAATTTACCGATACTTTCGGAATACTTCCAAGCCTTTTTAAAAAATCGCCTGGAAGAGACATCTGTTCATTCTTTTCGGGGTCAGTCCACGGAACCGACTTGCCTGAAGTTAAAACGCCATTCATTTTGCCTACAAACCGGGGATCCCCGGGAATGTGAATATCAAAGACGGATTTCAGAGAGCCTAAGGATCCCGATTGCGCACTCGTTTTCAAATAATCCTGGTTGCCCGTTATGTTTACTAATTTCGGGCTACCGTGGCTTTTATCTGTATATCTTCGCCTGTGACGGGATTCGGAGGACGACTTGCTCGACGTAGACTCTCTTTGCGGCCTGTCATAATTTAAAGGTTGCAAGACTTTTTTTTGCGAAGAAAATCTCGCGCCTGAGAGCACGAAATCGACAACTGAACCATTTTTAAAATCTTTAGGATCTGCCAGAGCAGATGTAAACAAAAAAGCGCTCACGCTTAGAATCAGAGCTATTAATCTGACCATAAGAATCTCTCAAACTATCCTGTAGCGATGGGGCAATTTTATGACACTTCTAACACTTTTTTTAAGATAAATCAATGATAATTCAGACCCAATAGCCAGCATCCTCATAACAAACGGGGTTTCTGACGCCTAGAATGTTGATCAGTTTTTCATAGTGATGAACCAAGCCGAGAGTCCAATTTGACCATACTTGTGGACTTAGCTTTCTTAATACAATATGTTATGAAGTATATCTACAATATTTCCTCGTGACACAAGTGCCATGAGCATGAAAATCTTGACAGCATCCCCAAGCCGGATTAGGATTGGATCGGGCCCTGCTTTTGCAGACAATCGGCCTTCTTAACATGTTGACCCAGACCGGTGCTTGGTCTTTGTGTTCTGTCAATAAAACAATCCGGTTCGACTCACTAAGAGTTGGGAACCTGGAAATTAATGAAAGGTGAAGTGACCGTGAAAGAGCTATTATCAGGAAATGAAGCAATAGCACGAGGCGCCTTCGAGTATGGTGTTCGATTGGCCTCCGCGTATCCGGGAACACCTAGTACAGAAATTCTCGAATACATCGGAGAAAGATACCCGGAAATTGTCGCAGGATGGGCACCTAACGAAAAGGTTGCCGTCGAAGTGGCCGCTGGGGCCTCTTACGGTGGATCGAGGGCTTTGGCGGCTATGAAACACGTTGGGCTCAATGTGGCGGCCGATCCCTTTATGACGCTTTCCTACACAGGTGTAAATGGTGGGTTGGTAATAGTTGTCTGTGATGACCCGGCCATGCACTCCTCACAGAATGAACAGGACACAAGAAACTTCGCGAAATTCGGCAAAGTTCCGTGCGTTGAACCTTCAGACAGTCAGGAGGCTAAAGATCTTATAGGAGAGGCTCTCAGAATTAGTGAAGATTTTGACACACCTGTAATATTTAGAAGTTCGACACGAATCTCACATTCCATGTCTCTCGTCGAACTCGGAGACAGAAAAGAAGGCCCCAAGGAACTTGGTCTTAAAAAAGACGCTGTCAAATATGTCATGCTTCCCGCCATGGCCAGGAAAAAACACCCCTTAGTTGAAGAAAGGCTCAAAAAGCTTGCGGCGTTCGCAGAAACATTTCCTTATAACAAAATCATTATGGCCGATGAATCTCTCGGCATTGTCACTTCTGGAGTAGCATTCCAATATGCCCGTG
>JAMCYH010000135.1 GCA_023474025.1 Deltaproteobacteria bacterium | reverse complement strand
GTTTGTTTTTTACATTGATATAAGGGCTTTTGGAAAAGGGTTCGAAGACTTGTTCCAGAGGGCGAGAAGGGAAGGGGTCACGTTCATTCGGGGTATTCCTGGCGAGATAATAGAAGATATCAACTCCGGAAACCTGACACTTCTTGGTGAAAATACACTGCTTGGATCTTCATATCGATACAATATGGACATGGTAATTCTCTCAGTCGGAATAAGGCCGAGGAATGACGCATCCACGATTCAGCGTTTGCTGAATTTGTCTACAGATACGGATGGCTTCTACATGGAGGCGCATCCTAAACTTCGACCTGTTGACACCACCACTGGTGGAGTTTTTCTTGCAGGGGCTGCCGAAGGGCCTAAAGACATTAAAGATTCTGTGACACAGGCTTCTGCCGCAGCATCGAGGGCCAACATCCTGATGAGCAAGGGAGAAGTCAAAATCCCAGCCGTAACAGCAGTGATAGACCCTCAAAAATGCGCCGCATGCGGATTATGCGCCAAAGTTTGCCCTTATCATGCGATTGAGGGAAGCAAAGACCTTGGATATTACAGAGTTATTGAGGCTATGTGTCAAGGCTGCGGCGCATGTGTTCCGGAATGCAAGTTCGGAGCGATTGATCAGGCCCACTTTACGGAAGCGCAGATAGTTAGTCAAATAAATGAAGCGCTTGCCAATGAGCCCGAACGTAAGATAATCGCTTTCGCTTGTAACTGGTGTTCGTATGCGGGAGCCGATTTCGCTGGTGTTTCCAGGATCCAGTATCCGGAAAATGTCCGTATAATCCGAACAATGTGTTCCGCTCGAGTTGCTCCCGAGTGGATTGAACTGGCGTTCCTTAAGGGCGCTGGGGCAGTGTTGATTTCAGGTTGCCATCCATCGGACTGCCATTACAACAATGCTAATCAGAATACGGCCCGTAGGGTCGAAAAATTCTGGAAACGTATGGATAAGCTTGGTCTAAACAAGGACAGGCTCCGTTTGGCATGGGTTTCGGCGGCGGAAGGAACTCAATTCGCAAAAGTCATTAAAGAGATGGAGCAAGGAATTAATAAATTGACTCCCCTTCAGATCGAAGAGACGAAACAAAAATTGGCAAAGCGCCCATTGAAGAAGGGAGAGCCGGTATGACCGTTAAAATATGGAATTTTTTTCCAAGAGAGGCATTATACGAATGCTACCAGTGCGCCCGCTGTACAGGATCGTGCCCTGCGCTAGAGGTTGCCTCCGCTCTTGGTCCTCGTGAAACCATATTGAAATGCCTGAACCTTGGCCATGATGAAATTGTCGAGGATGAGAAACTCTGGGTGTGTTGCACATGCAATGTTTGTGAGGACCGCTGTCCACAGAAGATCCCGATTTCGGACCTTCTGGTGGCTTTACGGAATTCAGCGGCAAGGCGTGGCAACATTCCGGACAAGCTGGAGATCGCTATCGAGCTTTTGGCCAAGACAGGCAGATCCATGATTGTTCATCAGCTTGACGAGATGAGGGCCCACCACGGTTTGGCGCCTCTGTTGCCCGTCCCTGTTGATGAAGTTCGCGAGATTTTGAAGAAGACACGACTGGATGAAGTCGTCGAATTCTAAAATGTGGGTCCTTCAACTGGCCCTGTTGATCATAAGGAAGTCATGAAATACGCCATTTATTTGGGATGCGCCATCCCCATTAAATACCCAGGTTTCGAAGCCGCAACCCGGAACGTATGTGAACGTCTCGGTATAGATCTCGTAGATCTGCCTTTTGCTTGCTGTCCTCCACCAACCAGCCTCAAAATGGTCCACTATGATTCATGGCTAGCACTGGCGGCTCTGAACCTATGCATGGCTGAAGAGGCTGGACTTAATCTAATGACGCTCTGTTCCGGATGTGTGAATACTTTAAAGGAAGCAAACCAAACACTTAAAAAGAGTGACTCGAAAAGGCGAAAAGTAAACCGGATACTCGAGGAACAGAACCACCATTTTAAAGGGACTATCGAAGTTACTCATATTCTGGATGTTTTGTATCAGGACAGCGTGATCGAAAAACTGATTAAGGAAAAGGTTCGCGAGATTCCTTTAAAAGTGGGCTGCCATTATGGCTGCCATTACTTCAGGCCCCCAAAAATAATGTATCCGGAAGAACTATCTGAAGCCGAATCCTATGTACCTGTTAAAATGGACCATCTGTTGTCTATTATCGGGATGGAACCCACTGAGTATTCCAGAAAGTTTCTGTGCTGTGGATCTCCCTTAGGCGCAAACTCGGACCAGGACGCAGGTTATGCTATTGTTAAAGAGAAATTGAGGCATATAAGGGAAAGAAACATAGAAGCCCTTTCCGTTATTTGTCCTTCTTGTTTTGAACAGTTTGACATGGGGCAGATCGCTCTTTCCAGGAAATTCAAAGACTTGGTAAAAGTCCCCACTTTTTATCTCACACAACTCATTGGGTTGTCTCTAGGCATGAGCACAAAAGAAGTGGGATTGGATGTGCATAGAGTGAAATCAAAGAAATTACTCGAAGGAATCGGGATCTCCTAAACCCGCTATAGGAAATTACTATGACCGAAAAGAAAAAACCGCCATTAACAAAGGAACAGATAGAAGAACTTCGTGAAGATCTTAAACTAGCCGATACGCTGACACGAATAGATAACACTTTACTTGTCCTGTCCGGAAAAGGAGGTGTAGGCAAAAGCACTGTAGCAGTAAACTTGGCCGCCGCCCTAGCTGCTTCTGACAAGGAGGTAGGGCTTCTTGATATTGATATACATGGTCCAAGTATCCCCACCATGTTGGGACTAGAACGAGCAGAAGTAGGGCATGGTATTGGAAGGGGGCTTGAGCCCATTAAAGTCTCCAAGAATTTCAAGGTAATGTCGATAGAATTCGTCATTCGGGAAAATAAGGATCAGGCCGTCATTTGGAGAGGCCCCATGAAACATCGAATGATCCATGAATTCCTATCTGAAGTTGATTGGGGTGACCTGGATTTCCTCATCGTGGATGCGCCTCCGGGAACTGGTGATGAACCACTGTCAATTTGTCAGATGGCCCCACCAAAATCTCAGGCGGTGATCGTTACTACGCCCCAAAATGTCGCGATTAGGGATGTTAAAAAATCGATAAATTTTTGTAAAAGCCTTGGTATGCCTGTTTTTGGCATAATCGAGAACATGAGTGGGTTTGTATGCCCGACCTGTGGATCGAATCACCAGCTATTCAAAACTGGTGGAGGAGAACTCTTAGCCAGAGAGACTGGATTTCGTTTTCTTGGTAGCATTCCGATTGATCCGAGAATTGTTACAGCTTCGGATGATGGGAAACCATTTGTGACGGAGTATCCCGCCTCACCGACTTCCAGGGCTTTTGGACAAATCATTGGCCCTATATTGGCGCTGTCGTCCCCACGTTTAAAGAAGCACTAACGCATGTGGCGCTCAATCCATGGAGCGCCATAGAAAAATCATTTGAATTTGTAGATACTGGATCATCAGAGATCAACAATCCAATTTCATCAATCCAAAGAACTCATTATCCTTTGCATGCCGATGACCTATCCTCCTGGCGCAAGAGAGTGAAACCCGAGAATGATAGTAGAGACAGCGCTCACTAAATACCTTAAACGGAATTTTGGCAATAACCTCAGTTTCAATGAATTTGCCGATGTGACCCCGCCTACTCCAGCACGTGACGCGAATTATCTGATGTACATACACATCCCCTTTTGCGAGGAACTTTGCCCATATTGTTCTTTTAATAGATATGTTTTCAACAAGGACCTCGCAGAGGAATATTTCCGTGCTCTGAACCTTGAAATCCAGATGTATAAAGACCTTGGTTTTGATTTTAAATCTGTCTATGTCGGTGGTGGCACACCGACAGTAATGCCTCTCGAGATAAATTCGCTGTTAACGAGTCTGAAGAAGAAATTCAGCGTGAGAGAGATTTCTCTTGAAACAAATCCAAACCATCTTAATGACGATATAGTTCAAATTCTGGTTGACTCAGGTGTCAACAGGCTATCCGTAGGTGTACAAAGTTTTGACGACTCCATGCTAATGCAAATGAGCCGTTTTCATAAATATGGTTCCGGTAGGGAAATCAAGGAAAGGCTTGCCCGGGTATTGGGCAGATTTGACACTCTAAACGTCGATATGATTTTCAATTTTCCTACTCAAACCATCGAAATGCTACAAAATGACTTGGCCACTATTAAAGATCTGAGGTCGGATCAGGTGACATTCTACCCATTGATGGTTTCGGATATAACGAAAAGCGAATTGGCCCGACGGTTCGGATCTATTAGTTATCGGCAGGAAAAGCTATTCTACAATGAGATATATGATTCGCTGAGCAAGGGATACACAATTGGCACAGCGTGGTGTTTTTCAAGAAAAAAATCCATGATTGATGAATATATAGTTGATTATGATGAGTATGTAGGAGTTGGTAGCGGTTCGTTCGGTTATATCAATGGACAGTGTCTGGCTAACACCTTTTCGGTTCCGGATTACATAGCGCTTATCAAAGCCGGAAAATTTCCTTTAATGGCGCGTAAGGAATTCAGTCCAAAAGAGAGAGCAAGGTACTATTTTATGATGAGATTATTTGGATCCTCGCTGGATATCGATGCAGCGGAAAAAGTTTTCTCAGGTAAATTTCAAAAGCTATTGTGGAAAGAAATCTTGGGTTTTCGACTTTTTGGATCTTTACAGAGGAATGGTAAAATACTTAGACTAACCCGCAAAGGACTCTATTTATGGGTTATCATGATGAGGGAGTTTTTCACTGGCGTCAATAACTTCAGAGAAATTTGCAGGGCAACCTCCCGGACCTAGAAGGTTGTCCCGATAGCATTAATCCCCCACAAACCGGTTCGGATGTCCAAAGAGCCAGGAGACATTGATGAGAAAACCGACATATGAAGAATTGGAACGGCGAGTTCGCGAATTGGAGCGTTTGACTGGCCAGTTGATTGATACTGCAATGGCCCAGGAAAACCATGAATTATTCGATCTGGCCGTAATATGCAACATATCGCAGGCTCTCGCGTCGACTGTAGACCTGGATGAATTGTTAATGATCGTAATCGATGAGGTTAACAAAGCTCTTCTTACTGAAGGAAGTGGCGTTCTCCTGTATGATGAAAATCTTGGGGATCTTTACTGGCGACAGGTGAAGGACGCAAGAAAGATCCTGGCGCCTCAAACCGAAATCTTAAGATTTCCGATGGACAGGAGTATTGCAGGTTGGGTTTTTAAAAATAACAAATCCGCTATCGTTAATGACACGTCAACGGATTCTCGATATTATCCCGGCATATCCGAAAAGAGTGGCTTCGAAATTCGCAAAGTGTTACAGGTGCCGCTTCGAACTCCCGAGAAGACCATAGGCGTTCTGATGGCCATGAATAAAATCGGAGGGGATTTTACTGAGCAGGATGAGGCCCTGCTAAGTTCCATGGCGTCAAGTGTCGCTCTTGCCGTAGAAAACGCTACTTTTTACAAAAAACTGAAACAATCCCGAGATGCGCTCGAAATGTTGTATCGCTCTAGTATGGCTGTGGCGACCACGATGGATCTGGACCATTTGCTTGAGGTAATAATTAGCGATCTGAGAAAGGCGATCGACACAGAGGCCGGTGGAGTGCTTCTCTATGATGAGCGTCGTGATGATCTTTACTGGCGAGAAATTCAGGACACTAGAGGGTTGATTGGTTCTGCAGCTATGGATTTGCGGCTCCCCATTGAGGGAAGCATTAGTGGAGAGGTGTTCAAATCAGGTGAATCGGCCCTAATAAACGATCCTGGTGTAAATCCACTATTCTTCAGGGCTTTTGAAGAGAAAACCGGACTGATAATAAGAAACGAAATTATAGTTCCGTTGAACACAAGAGAAAAGACTATTGGTTGTCTGGTTGTAATGAACAAAAAAGAAGGCCGATTCTCTGAAGACGATGTTCAACTCTTGACGTCCCTGGCGGGTGTTGTGGCTTTAGCTGTAGAAAACACTACATTTTTCGAAGAATTGATGATGTCGTATCATGATCTGGAAAACATGAACCGTGTAAAATCCAAAGTCTTGAACCATCTGTCACATGAACTTCGGACCCCTTTGGCCATTATTAGAGGAACTCTAATTAATATGGAGAAAAAGCTCCTGGACAGGGGCATCACGTATTTTCACAATGCA
>JAMCYH010000294.1 GCA_023474025.1 Deltaproteobacteria bacterium | reverse complement strand
CTTCTGAAAGTAATATTTCCCATGGTTGCAACCCGGGATATTTCAAGGGCGCTCTGTCGAGTTGAATTCTGGCGCCACCTGATTCTTGAGCCATCTCTCCTACGGATGACGACAAGCCACCTGCGCCGTTATCTGTTATGGAGGTGTATAGCCCCAGATCCCTGGCCATGAGTAAAAAGTCAGTCATGCGTTTCTGAGTAATTGGATCTCCGATCTGGACGGCTGTAGCAGGAGAGCCTTCGTGTAATTCTTCTGATGAAAATGTCGCTCCATGAATCCCATCTTTTCCTATTCTTCCTCCCGTCATCACGATCCGATCACCGGCATTGGCCTTTTTTTCGTGCGCTAGCTTACCGTTAATGGTTGCAGGCATTAACCCACCTGTCCCACAATAAACCAGTGGCTTACCAAGATAGCGATCATCAAAGACTACAGCTCCATTAACCGTCGGGATACCACTTTTGTTTCCACCATGTTCGACCCCTTCACGCACGCCCTCAAAAACTCTTTTTGGATGCAGCAGGCGGGGCGGGATTACGCCACTGTAATCTGGTGGAGCGAAGCAGAAAATGTCCGTGTTGAAAATCAGACGGCAACCTAAACCAGTACCAAATGGGTCTCTATTAACACCGACTATACCAGTTAGAGCCCCGCCATATGGATCAAGAGCTGATGGAGAATTGTGAGTTTCAACTTTCATGACCAGGTTCCAGTTGTTGTCCAGTTTGATCACTCCTGCATTGTCCTTGAATACGGACAGACAGAAATCCTTGGCTCCAAGCTCACGGCGCACGTCCTCGGTTGAGCGTTGAACATAAGATTTGAACAGGCTGTTAATCTGAAAGATTTTTCCATGTTCTTCATAATTGATTATCGCATTGAAAATCTTGTGCTTACAATGTTCCGACCACGTTTGGGCAAGGATTTCCAGTTCACAATCCGTAATCCTGTCGGACAACCCGTGTTTTTTCCTGCTCCTCAAAAACTCCTGGCCCTTGAAAAAGCTCTGTATAGCTTTCATTTCTTCCAGATTAAGAGCTAACACGCCCTCCTGGCTAATGCGGCACAATTCATCATCAGACATATCCAGATCTATTTGTCTGACTAAAATTTCAGCTTTGGAACTGACCTTAGGGACTGTTACAGTTGAACGGTCATCTGATGGCGCAAATAGCATGCAGGTCTGAATCAAATCATTGGCAAGAAGATCTTTGGCTATATGAGAAACCTCCTCACGAGTCAGCCGCCCTCTGAAGAAATAAAGTTTCTTACTATAAACTCCGCCCGCTGACCTTGCTTTAAGATTCAACGTCCGCTCCACAGCCTCCCGGGCAGTCCGGCCGATGTTGTCGGTTACACCTGGCCGATAGCCAACTTCAACAAGCCAATCAAAAGGCAGGTTTATAGGATTATCAATTGTGACATCCTGAATTACGGGGTCCCGAAAAACTTCCTCGGCTATAGTTTCGAGCGCTGCCCCGTCAAGGTCCATATCGATTATAAAACTGTCCGCAACCCTAATGTCATCGGCAGCCACGCCAAGGTCAGACTTTATTCGGGCGGCTAAACGTTTGCCGGCTGGATCCGGTAAAGACTGTTTCAAACAAACATCTATTCTATGCGGCATATTATATTCCTAAATGAGTTGATAAATTAACGCAAACTTGCGCACAATGCGCCGCTACGTCGACCGACTGAGAGTATGCATATTATGAATTCATTTTTTTAGAAAGATCCTTGCGTCAAGCGCCAGTGATCCCGAACTCGAAACCCATAGAGGGTTGATATCTATCTGGTCTATTTGCGGAAATTCCATCATTAAACAAGATACCGTAGAAATTGCCTTTTGCAGACTGGCTCTGTCAATTGGCGCCCTACCCCGGACTCCTCTAAATATTTCCGATCCTGGAAGTTCATCAATCATCTCATCAATTTCTCTATCTGAAATTGGAACCATTCTGAGAGAAACCTTGGAAAAAACTTCGACCAAAACACCCCCATAGCCAACGAGAGCAAGAGGGCCGAATTGAGGATCCCGTTTCCCTCCTACAATTAGTTCATATGTTCCGGTCTCCCGCCGAGCCATTTGCTGAATGAAACATCCATGTAATCCCACTGATATTTGCCCGATGAAACGACCCCAAATGTGGTCTATAGATTCTTTCACTTCCTTCAAATCCTTAAGACCAAGAACAACTCCCTTCCAATCGGACTTATGTGAAATTTGGCTTGCGATGACCTTGACTGCATAGGGGCCGGGAAAATCCGGTTGCCTGTTCATGATGTCCTGGGATGGCAGCAAAACCGTGAAGTCTGGCACATGCAATCCTGCAAAACTTAGGATCTGCATGGCTTCATGCAATAACGGTGATCGCCCTTCAGAAATTGATTTATCTATGAGTCTGGCAATGGCGGGTTTGTCCATGTCCACGGGAATCGGAACTTGAGAACCTTCCATTTTTATAATTTCACGTCGTTTCTCGAACTTTATGGAAGCGTCCAAAGCGCTTACCGCCCGATCCGGAGAAATAAATATCGGAAATTCAAACTCCTTGAATAGCCTTGAAATTTCAACTTGTTCGGTAGAAACACACAGGGCTATCGGTTTTTGATATTGACTCGACAGAGCCGCCGCTGACCGCAGAAATTTACGGGACGCTTCCCCTTCCACTGCTGCGAAATACGTCTGTAAAAGTAGAATTCCATCCACATTGGACTGTTGCAAGGTATGCTCAACTATCTGGACGTAAACCTCAAAATCAAAGAGGTCTCCAAGATCAAGTGGATTGGCAAGTTTGATTACATTTGCCCTTACCTTTTGTCTGATTTGGTCCAGAAAATCCTCGTTAAAAGGTGGTAGTTCAAATTTGTAGGTGGCGGCAGCGTCCGCCGCAATTACCGCATGGCCACCGGATCTCGAAATTATGGCGAGATTTCGTCCTCTCATTCGCGGTATCTTGAGAATTTTCACAAAATCAACATAGCTTTGAATGTCACGAAAACGTATCATGCCTGCTTGCTTCAGCGCCGATTCGACAACCATGTCATCATTTGCAAGAGCATCCGTGTGTGATTGGGCAATGATCTGACTTTGACCACCTATGTTGGCTTTGTGTACCACAATTGGCTTGGAAGATTTTCTGGCAAGTTCGGTGAATCTCCTGCCGTCCTGGATGGATTCCAGATACATACAGATCACTGATGTATCAGGATCTTCTATGTAATATTCAAGCAAGTCATTTTCGTTTATATTAAGTTTGTTCCCTATTGACGCAAACTTGCTGAATCCTAACTGTTCGCTGTCAAACATATTAAGAAACGATAAACCTACACCGCCACTCTGAGCTATAATCCCAACGTCACCTACCCTAAATGTATTGTGCAGTCTTGCGAAAGGTGTTGTAAGACCATTGGAAGCGTTCATGATTCCAATGCAGTTAGGGCCAATGAATCTGATTCCAAACCGGGTTGCAATGTCCATGAGACTTTGGCTCAGTTCAACGCCTTTTTCGCCAAATTCACGAAATCCACCACTTTCTATGATGACCCGGGTTATGCCTTTCTTGCCACATTGTTCCAATAGATCCGGGATCGTTTGCGCTGGAGTAAGTATTATGGCCAAATCGATAGGTTCATTAATTTCATCGAGGGATTTGTGGATCCTGCGTCCAAACAACACCCCTTCGTCCAAACCTACAAAGTGAATTTCACCATTGAAACGAAACTCGAAAAGGTTTCTGGCTATTTCCTTGCCCAGATTTCTGGGGTCGTTTGAAACCCCCATTACTACCACGGAAGAAGGATTAAAAAGTTTTTTCACCTGAAACGACCTTTCAGTTAGAGGCCACATTTTATGGTCTTGAAACAGAATGTTTTTTTCTAATTACATTGACCTCATCAAAAAACCTGAGAATTGATGTTTGACAATCTGAACTTTCTCACAGCCTCAACGATGGATGGATGGTCTTTATACCATCTTACGAATGATTGAAGCCCTTCCCCTAACAGGGTTGACGGCTTGAATCCCAATTTTGCCGACGCTTTGTCAATAGAGGCGTAAGTGGCTATCACATCACCAGGTTGTGCAGGAACCATCTCTTTTATGGCTTTGAGGCCACTGAGATCCTCGAGCGTCGAAATAAACTCCATGAGTCCCACGGGCTTATTATTCCCCAAATTTATAATTTCATATTGATCCAGATTTTTTCTCATCAGAGCGGAAATAACTCCGTTTACCACATCATCAATGAAAGTAAAGTCACGCTGATTTTTTCCATAATTAAATACTTTAATAGGGACGCCATGCTGCATTGCTTCCATAAAACTCCAATAAGCCATGTCGGGTCGTCCCCAGGTTCCATAGACCGTGAAAAATCTCAGACCGATTGTCTGCATGTTCCACAAATGAGTATAAGTATACGCAATCAGTTCATTCGATCTTTTCGTTGCAGCGTATAGGCTTACAGGAGTTTCTACGCGGTCTTCCTCGCTGTAAGGCAGTTTTGTATTTCCACCATAAACACTTGAACTCGAAGCGTAAACAAATCTTTCGACCGAATTGATTCGAGCCTGTTCAATCATATTTACAAACGCTTGCACATTGGATTTCTCATAAGCGTAAGGATTTTTAAGAGAATACCTGACTCCCGCTTGCGCCGCCAGATGGCAGATTACTTCGGGTTTGTAGTCCCGGAATATTGTTTCTACTAAAGCCAGGTTTGAAATGTCCGCATTAACCGAGACAAATTTTTTGTTCTTTCTTAAGATTTCATCTCTGGCAACCTTCAATTCCGGAGAGTAATAAGGATTGAAATTGTCTATACCGATCACGGTTGAGCCTTCATTCAGTAAAGCCCGCGCTAAATGGAAGCCGATAAAGCCAGCGGTTCCGGTGACCAAAATTCTTGACATAATCTTCCTCTTAGAAAATCTGGTACCCTGTCCATACTAACTCGGATAACCTTGAGGACATGTGGAGAACCATTTGATAACTTCCTTGACAATGGAATCAAGATCAGATCTGGTGGGTTTCCAATTGAGATCCCTTTGTGCCGCAGAAGCGTCAGCCACAAGTTCTGCAGGATCTCCAGGCCGTCTCGGCCCAAATTTGGGCACAATATTGACTCCAGAAATCCTCTTAACAGAATCCACTACCTCAAGGTTTGTGAACCCTGCCCCTGTTCCCAAATTAAACCTAATAAGAGGTACCGTGTCGAGTCTTGCACAGGCCTTGAGGTGCGCATCCGCAAGATCCATTACATGTATATAATCACGGATACAAGTGCCGTCTCTGGTAGGATAGTCGTTTCCAAATATCGTCAACTCATCTGACAGCTTTAGAGCAAAACGGACAACGTTGGGTACCAGATGCGTTTCGGGCCTATGGTCTTCGCCGAGACCGAAATCCGGTTCGCAACCCGCCGCATTAAAATATCGCAATCGAGCGGACTTAATTCCATATGCTTTATTGTAGTCTTCCAGCATCCATTCAATGGCAAGTTTTGTGCGACCATATGGAGAAATAGGCTCCTTCGGATGGTCCTCGCACAGCGGCAATTTTTTGGGATACCCATAAACAGCGCAAGTTGAAGAGAAAATAACTTTATCATGACCCGTCGCCTTCATCGCTTCTAGCATGTTATAAGCTGAGATAACGTTGTTCCTGTAGTACGCGGCTGGGTCCAGCACCGATTCGCCTACAAGGCAATTGGCAGCGAAATGAAATATAGCGTCATACTTGTGTTCCGAAAAGCGCATGAGGACATTGTCATAGTCGAGCAGATCCGCCTGTATAAATTCTGAACATCTCAAAGCCGACCTGTAACCTTTGGACAGATTGTCCATAACAGTTACATCAAGTCCATTTTTCGTAGCAAATAAACAAAAATGCGAACCTACGTATCCAGCTCCACCAATTACAAGAACTCGAGAAATTTTCACTAATAATGTCCCCCTTTTAATGATCGATATAAACAAACATTAGTCCTACAGAGTAGGAAGCGTTTATAGGGATGTTATGCTACAATATTACCATTAGTGACCCTGCCAGGCAATCCATTCCCGGAGAAGTTGTAGGGAGCAAATAGAATGTCCTGTTTAATAGCACATAATTTGTCCGGTTTAATAAGTCCCGATGGAGGTGGCTTATGCGCCGGACAGAGGTGGTACAGGAGATTCGGAAGAT
>JAMCYH010000159.1:2511-27098 GCA_023474025.1 Deltaproteobacteria bacterium | reverse complement strand
GAACGGAGTTTTTTATCTGATCGCCCACTGTCACGTACGTGACGCTATACGCACCTTTGCGATGGATCGTATCAAGAGCTTCACGGTACTTGATGAATCTTTCGTCATGCCTGAAAATTTCAGCCTAGAAGATTATCTTCAGTCAGCCTTTCGAGTGATGAGAGGCTCACCCGAAAAGGTCAGGTTTCTGCTCACCCCTGGAGCCGCTCATATTGTCAGGGAACGTATATGGCATCCCACCCAGGAGATTCGAGACCTTCCCGATGGCGGAGTGGAAATCTCTGTGGAGGTCCCCATCAACTATGAAATCATCTCGTGGATAATGGGCTTCGGTTCCGCAGCGCAGGTAATTGAACCTGATTCCCTCAGGAAACGGATCATGTTGGAGCATCAAACCGCCGCCCAGCAATACTGCCAACGTTTAAAGGAAATTTAAAAGTTTAAAAAAATTTCAATAACGTGTGTCCTTGGATGGCACACGTTGTCTGCACAATCGGGGTCAACATAATTTAAAGGAGACTCCGATGACTAGCCAATTGACAGATTTTCTCTCCCAGATACAGCTTGGGGCCAAACAGAATCACCGGAATATGACGATGTATTGCCTGATTTCGGCTTCTGAAGCCCCGGTTGATTTCCTTACACTGGACAACGCGCTGGCAAGCGAAGCAATCAGCATTACCGAAATTACCGAGAGCGGTTCTGTCCCTGAACTTAATGTAATTAATAAGTCCAGCCACAAAATCCTGATGCTCGACGGCGAAGAACTCGTTGGAGCCAAACAAAACAGAGTTTTGAACACTACGATTCTGCTTGGTCCAAAATCGGAAACAGCTATTCCAGTTTCCTGCGTTGAACAGGGGAGATGGTCTTACCGATCCGAAAGGTTCTCCAGCCAGTCCAGATCCATGAGCGCCCATCTCAGAAAAAGGAAATCCGAGACAGTCAATCTGAACCTTCGTCAAAACGGGAATTTCAGGTCGAATCAGAGCGTAGTCTGGGACGAAATTGAGGACAAATATAGACGGATGGCGTCAGACCCTTCGCCTACCATGGCCATGGCGGATCTATACGAATCCTACAGGGAAGCAGCCGCAGCCTATCAGTCGTCGTTTCGGCCCATAACCAACCAGGCCGGCATCATTGTTTTTATTGATGGCAAGATAGCCGGTATTGAAATCCTGTACAAGTTTTCAGCGTTCAGGGAAAATCATGCGAAGATTGTGAACAGCTATGTCATGGACGCTCTTGAATCTGTCGATCTGAACACCAGGAACAACCATCAGTCCCTTCGGGCCCGGGCGGCCAACATTCTCGAATCGGCCCGATCATCCCAGGTGAAGGTTCGGAAATCCGTGTCTCTTGGCAATGACCTGCGGCTGGAATCAGAGAAATTGTCAGGCTCAGGCCTGGAATTCGAGGATCATATTCTCCAGTTAACCTTTTTTCTACTGAAAATAGCGCTTTCGCTAATTCCCCGAACAAAATGCGACGGGCTTCAGCCAGGAGAGAATTGCGCAGAAAGCTATAATCGCCCTGATTATGAAATACGGGATAGCTAGGGCGATCTTAAATAAACCGAGCAGCCGCAAGACTAGGATGAGCTTTAGCAAGATGATAGCGGGCATTATGATAGCGATGTTTGTAGGTGGTCTGATCATGCTGTTAATCGGCGTCGGTATGAAGGGACCAAACGATCCGTGGTGATCAATTCGGAGGAGGTCATGACAGATCTGATCGAGGGATGATTTAGGGGGCGGGGGAGTCCAATATAGAAACTTGCGGTTCTGAATCCGAGTGGTCAGAAGAAAGTCACTTTGATTTACTGACAATTAAATTTTCCGCATAAGTTGCAAATCATTAATAAGATTCAGTTGAACTAACGAACAGAGCCTTCTTTTGGGACAAAGATTGTACTAGAAGTTTCCAGAAAGATACTATTACAAACTTTTTCCTAAACAAATGTTCAGGATTGTCCTATTTTGGAAACAGCTCGTATGAGCAGGAAAACATTATGGAACGCAAAAATCGAACTGGGACAGGAAAACAATTGCCGTTGGGGGGCACGAAAGATCGAATTTGGTCAGACCTGAAAATCTTTACGTGGGAATAACATTGTTAAAACAGATGCTTCTAACAACAGATGTTCGTAGAGAGCCTGATGAAAGTATCTCCAAATAAGTCTTAATTGGTATCAAGGTAACTGTCCGGTATTACATATCTTTACATGATTTCAGTACACTGGAATCAGTTCCAAGTCGACCTGACGAAAAGGACAATTCAGGAATGAGTTCCAAAGTAAGACGTATAGAGTCAGATGAAGTTGCTAACATTCAGGATCTTCTTGCTGAAGATTATCTGGCCTCCTTAGTATTCAAAGAACTCATACAAAACGCCGAAGACGCAGGCGCAAAGCAATTACATTTCGGATGGATAGCCGATTGGCCTAGTACTGGTCATCCCCTATTGAATCAACCCGTTTTGATCGCTCTTAACGACGGGAACTTTTCAAAAAAGGATGAAAAATAGATAACTTACAGCGGAGCCAGCCCAAAGGCTACTGACACTGACTCAATCGGAACCTTCGGGTTTGGAATGAAAAGTGTTTTTCATTTTTGCGATGCATTTTTCATAGCAGCTTCCAAGAATCAGGATGCATGCAACGGAAAACCCCTAGTTCAAGTGATCACCCCATTGAAGGATATCCATGAAATCGAATCATGGCAACCTCAACAGCGTGTAGAAAAATTGATTCTAGACAGACTTGACTTTTGGGGTACCAAATGCGCCTAGTTCAGAAATGCTGTGCCTCACTCCGCTGCTAAGATGTCTTGACAAGATTTCATTCTGGGGATGGGACTCCAAAAAGGGCGACCCAAAACTGAAATGGTCAATGTATTTCGAGCAAAAGGAATTGCAACGTTCTAAGTTTCGTAGAAACCAAATTGGAAAAGGTTTCAGGTCACCCATCAGGGGAACCGTGATTGTGACCACATTGCCATTCGAAAAATCATACCAGGAATTGCGATATGCCGGTTACGAGGTTGAGTTATCTTCCGAGCTTTTTCAAGAGATGAAAGAAGACAGAGACTGGCCAACAACCATGGATCTGGAAACCTCTTCGGATGTTCCCTGAAAAGCGCTATATCACAGTGCTGTTTTGTTCGCCGAAAGCCCAAATTTGTTGAAGCAAGAACCGAGGCTTCAGATACACCCGAGCAGTGTTCTTGCCATTAGCCCAGTCAGAAGAATCTTCCCTTTGTATGGGAAACCGGCAGTTTAGGTTGATTCTTCGGGTAGGAGATCGAGTAGAGGAATCCAAACTTATGATGGATTGGGAGATCCTTGCACTCCTGAACGGGCTTCCCGTAAGAAAAGAGTTTATGCGATAGCATTCCCAAGCAGTAGGGAACGTGAATTACTACAGGACGGCAATCGACAGGGCGCTCTCGGCTATCACGTCCCGTCTGGACTCGATGGATTTGGGATTTCAGGCTCCAGAAGCTGAGGTGATTGCGGCCCTATTTCCTTCCCAATGATTAGATCGACCGCCTATCCTGGCGAATCCCCTGTGTGGTTTTGCACTCGCGCTGGCAAGCGCGACTGAAGTTGGTAGATGGTCATATATTTCGGAGATGGTTATACCGCTGGCCATATCGGTGAACGAGTCCCACACGGTTGAAAAAAAACCTTTCTTTTGCCAGCTGCTAAATACAAAAAACTTCCTCTCAAAAATTAATTGAAATTTTTCCGTAACGTGTGTCCCTGTTTGACACGCGTCGGGGAGATAATGGGGGCATCATCAGGGAAAGGAGCCCGAAATGATGACTTGGATGAAGGGATTTTTTAACGAAAACAATCTTGAAGCAAAACAAAACCAAAGGAGTATAGCGCCATATTGCTTACTTTCGGCGGATGAGGCGTCGGTGGAGTTCCTTACACCGGATAACGCTCTGGCATGTAACGCGCGTGAAACCAAAACGACACAAAAACCAGCTACCAAGCAAAGGAGGTTAGAAATGAAGATCAAAAACCTGTTCAAGGCATCTCTTGATGTTTTTCGGGAGGTACACCCGTTTACCCTTGAGCAACGCTTCCTCAACCTGTCTTCGCACGATCAGCAACACATTTTAAATGTCGCTGTGGTTTTACTAATGGCCAAACCAGATATGACCGATTTCTTGTTGGACAAAGCAGCGGGAGGTTATTACGATCATTTACCCGAATGTTGAGGGAGGATTAACATGGCTTTGGTGAGTTTTAGTGAGGATATTTACGAAAGCCAGAGAAAATGAACTCCAAATGAAAATCCTTGCGTTGCCCCCAAGCTCAAATCTTAAGGATTTGGGCTTAGGGTCTGTTGTACACCACGGAGTGTCAAATGAACCCCGATTACAAGAATAAGCATCTCGTATTCTTTGATTTGGAAACCAAGAGAGGCTCTGCCCAAGTAGGTTGGTCAAGGATTCATTGTATGGGCATGTCCTTAGCTATCACGTATTCTGAGAGAGACGGATACCAGACTTTCCTGCACCATCAAGTTGAGAACCTGATTAGTTATCTGAAGAGCGCCGATGCAGTTGTCGGATTTAATCACATCGGATTTGATTACAAGGTGTTGTCGGCCTATACAGATGACGACCTCAGCGCACTTAACAACATTGATATGTTCTTGATTATATACAATAAGATACACCGTCGCATCTCATTAAATAAATTGGCGCAGGGCTGCCTGGGGCGTAGCAAATCGGGTGACGGCCTTGATGCTTTACGATGGTATAAGGAGGGGAGAATTGACTTGATTGAGAAATATTGTCGTGAAGACGTCGCTATCACCAGAGATTTATATTACCGAGGATGTGAAAAAGGATACGTTTCTTATTTGCATCAGGGGCGAACCATAGACGTTACTGTTGATTGGTCTTCTTGTTTAGACCGAATCGAAACTGTAGATATCCCTTCCCAGAATAGTTTGAATCGGGATTTTCTCCAAACCATTCATGAGTTGGGTGAATTTGTACTTTATGATGCGATAGTTAAGGTTGCTCAGTATTACGGGTTGGACCTCGTAACAGACAGTCCCGACGGTCTTTCTGTTGGGGAAGAACGCTTGTTTAAAGCCATTCAGAATACATTCCTGTGCTCAGCACGGGCCAAATGTGTCGAACAATCCAGGCCAGGATTTTGGAAAATGACGGCCAAAGGGATCGATCAATTGAGAAGCTCAAACAAAGTGCGCTAAGTCGTGGCTTCGTAATTGCCCGAAATGCGGATAGCCTGTTCAAAAGAAATATTACACTTAATGGGAGGGCCAGAGGATGATACATTTCATTGTCATATTGGTCATCGCTTTCATGATATTGCCCGTCATTTCAAATGGGGCGCCAGAGCTGGCAGGATCCATGATTTTGACGAGGATTAAGTCACAGTGTAACTGTCGCCAAATAGTAACCTACGGCAGAGATTCTTCTTTCTACCTGGGCAAGGTCGAAATTTGCTAAACTTTTATTTTAACCGCAGAAGATTCCCACGGTCTTTTTAATCGCATTTCCACTTTGGTGTTACCTGCCTTTAACGGAACGAACACCAAGGTTTGTTTGCCAGGCGCTCCCAAAAGTTTTGACTCCGGCTTTTCGTACCCTTATGTTTTCAGCTTCAAAAAAGCTTTGTCAAAATGAGCGAACCAGCTATAGCCTGTGCTTCCGATTGCGGCTTCAGGCACAATTGGGACAGATTGCGTCAATTTCACGGCGATTTCATGCTCTGTAGCGTAACTGCTCTGCCACGAGCCGAAAACTGGAACAGCGACGAGAAACAAGCCTGTCAACAGCTTTTTCAGATTAGCAAGGATATTGAACGAGTTTGCCAAAGGATATCCATTCTATTTTAACTTTGTACTATTTCAAATGACTGGGGGTAACTCGTTTGATATCGGGTTTGTCGGAGCAATTTCCCTTATCCAAAGGACATCTTGAGCAATCACATGAGCAGCCTGGCTTTTGAGAAGCATTCGATGCAAAATTTCCGATAAGCCGGTATATAATAAAAATCACAGCCAGCAATACAATTAGTCCTACAATAATTTCTTGCCACATTTTCTGTTCCTCTTGCGCTGATCGCTAAGTGAGCCCGATCCCCAGAAGAGTGCCGGTGGTTTTGACAATGAATGCGACAACATATGCAAGTACAGTAGTATAAACCATCGCAAACAGCATCCATCGCCATTTCCCGGTTTCTCTCTTGATAACAACCAATGTGACAACACAAGGGGCATATAACATAACGAACATGATCAGCGTGAAAGCCATCAAAGGATTCCAGCCGGGTTGATGTTTGAGCTGCTCCGAAAGAGTTGGGTATTGTTCGCGTTCAACGGAGCCCATGCTATAAGCTGTTCCGAGAGTTGAAACCACAACTTCCTTGGCTGCGAAACCTCCCAATAACGCTACATTTGTTTTCCAGTCAAAGCCAATTGGTTTGAACACCCATACCAGGCCCGCCCCAACTCTACCGGCTATCGTGCCCCTCAATTTTTCGCTTTTTTCCTCATTTTCGAGTCTTAATTTGTCCTCTTTATACTGGGCGTATCTTAAAGCTAATGGAGTATCGATTTGTTGAGTGTCTTTACCCTCAACAGATTGCGAATCTTCGAAACTCTTAAGGTCCTGTTGATTTTTTAAGATCAAACTCACCGCCGGATCCTTGAGGAAACTGGACGATAATTTGTCCTGTTTTTCTTCAAAAAACGCCTTTCTCTCTGGCGAAAGCCCGGGAAATGTCATTAACGCCCATATTATTATGGATACAGCTAGAATGACCGTACCAGCTTTTTTAAGATACATCCACGTGCGTTCCCATGTGTGTATGAAAAGGCCCTGAAATGTCGGGACCCTGTAAGGCGGTAATTCAAGCACAAACGGAGCGGACGGTCCGGAGAGAACTGTGGAGCGAATGACCCTCCCAGCTAACAGGACCATTATCCATGATATCAGTGTGAGCAAAAACATTATAGCGGCACGATTACCAGGGAAAAAGGCCCCTATTAACAAGGCATATACAGGTAATTTTGCTCCACAGTTCATTAGTGGCGCAACTAGAATAGTAACCAGGCGCTCCTTGGGTTCTTTCATGGTCCGGGTTGCCATGATCCCCGGAACAGCGCATCCACCGGCAATGCCTCCAGCTACCATTAGCGCCAGCATCGAAGCTCCATGCAATCCGAAACCGCGTAAAACTCGATCAAGCATGAAAGCAATTCGGGCCATGTACCCCGTATCTTCCAATATTGCTATCGCAAAAAACATAAACGCTATAAGCGGTGTAAACCCTAATACGCCACCTACCCCTTTAATTATACCGCTGACAACTAATGATTTGAGAAGCCCCTCAGGAAGAATTGAGGAAATCATATCCCCTGACCAAGAAAAAAAAGAGTCAAAATATTGCACTAGAGGGGCGCTTCCGTTAAAAGTAAAAATGTAAACTGAATACAGAACCAGGAGTAGAATCAAAGGCCCCAGCAACCTATTCGTCAAGATTTTATCAATTGATTCACTCAAATTTACCCTGTTGGTTCGCTCTATCTGAACAGTCTGTTTGATGGCTCCGGATATGAATCCATACCTGGCGTCAGCAAGAACGATTTCCGGACTGTCTCCAAAAATATTGTTCAGGTGAGCCCGACTTTTGTCTACTTGTTCAATGATTTTTGCGCGTTGCTCCAAGCTATCGATCTTCTTTATTATTTCTGTGTCACCTTCGAGTAGTTTTACAGACAGCCACCGTGAATTCGCGACTCCGGGCGAACGAAAAGATTGTGATAGAATACAATCTATTTTGCACAATTCTTCCTCTACCTCTGAGCCATAGGTTAACCTATTTTGGTCATCTGATGGGCGAGGCTTGTCGACTTCCGAAATTATCGCCTTTATTAAATCATCGAGCCCGATGCCTTTTTTGCCATTCATCAGTATGACAGGCACACCCATTAAATTGGTAAAAAGCGGTTCATCTATTGTGATCCCTCGCCCCCTTGCCACATCAATCATGTTCAGCGCTAATACCAATTTGCATCCCATTTCCATTAGTTGAACGGAGAGATACAAATTTCTTTCCAGATTGGAAGCGTCCACAACATTGACGACCAAGTCAGGAGCTGAATCAACAATGAAATTCCGGGCAATAATTTCTTCCAGGGAAAAAGCGGTGAGGGAATAAGTGCCAGGCAAATCAACTATATGAATGTCTCGACTGTTATATTTTACAGTTCCCTCTTTTTTTTCTACCGTTACACCAGGCCAGTTTCCTACATGCTGTCTAGCTCCGGTTAAGGCGTTGAAAATTGTAGTTTTACCTGCGTTGGGATTTCCAGCAAGGGCCACTGTGATCTTTTGTTCCATAAATGAATCCTCAGGCTGCCAGTTCAGGCTCATTCATCAGAATGTGCGCCGCCTGCTTTTTACGTAACGAGATATGATAGCCCTTCACCACAAATTCCATTGGGTCATTAAGAGGAGCGTATTTGACGACCTCAATTTCAGTGCCTCTGACAAACCCCATCTCCATCAAGCGAAGTCTGAAATCAGGGTCACCACAAACCTGGACCACCTTACCTCTTTGTCCGGGTTTATAATGCGACAATTTAACTGTTTTTTCGGCGAGGCATTTATGATCATCAAGCGATGCGCAATGAAGGCATCTTTTTGGGGATACTTTGGGACTCATTATTGCAAATCCTCCGCTCGGATAACGTCAAGCCGATGAGGCTATTTTTGTTAGATACGTCAAACAATCTTTTAACCTTCATATAAAAGATTGTCAAGCCAGCTTTGGCAGGAATCTGGGTATATAAAAAATAAATTGTTGATTATTTTAGTAATGAAACCAGAATAATCTATTCTAAATCAATTTTAAAAAATGCCATTGGTATCACCCAAAAAACACCTGTATTGAGCTCTAATCACTTATTCTTTGTAAGAAAAATCAGAAAATGCTATTTCTATTAAATTGGAAACACTCTAAACCAAAGCTTGCAGCCCCGATTTTTGGAGTAATATATGAAAACAATCGTTGTTAGTGGAGGAGCGGGTTTCATTGGAAGCCATCTTATAGAAAGCCTTTTGAGTAAAGGGCATTGTGTTTTGTGCCTGGACAATATGTTCACAGGAAGCAAAAAAAATATCGCGCCATTTAGGGATCATCCCCAGTTCGAATTTATTCGACACGATGTAGTGGTTCCCGTATTGTTAGAAGCTGATGAAATCTATCATCTTGCCTGTCCGGCTTCACCTGTCCATTATCAAAACAATCCCATAAAGACACTCAAAACATCGGTTATTGGAACTCTAAACATGTTGGGTCTCGCCAAACGCATCAAGGCAAGATTTCTTCTGGCGTCTACCTCTGAAGTTTACGGAGATCCGGAAACGCATCCTCAAACTGAAAGTTATCATGGAAATGTAAATCCTGTGGGTCCGAGGGCTTGTTACGATGAGGGAAAAAGAGCTGCTGAAACGTTGACAGTAGGATACAGGGATTACAATAACACTAATGTCGGGATAGCCAGGATTTTCAACACATATGGACCGAGGATGTTACCAAATGATGGGCGGGTTGTAAGTAATTTCATTTGTCAGGCGTTGTCGGGCGAGGATCTTACGATTTACGGAGACGGATCGCAGACGAGATCATTCTGTTTCATAAGCGATATGGTGAATGGCTTAACAAAGTTGATGGAGAGCTCTGAACCAGGACCAATTAACCTGGGGAACCCACATGAAGTCACTATTAAGGAATTGGCCGAAAAGATTTTAGAGCTGATCAAGACGGACAGGTCCAAAATAGTCTATAAACCACTTCCCAAGGACGACCCGACCAGAAGACGACCAGACATCTCTCTGGCTAAAAAAGCCTTGGGTTGGACCCCCAAGACACCCTTGGACGATGGTCTTAGGGCTACCATAGCTTATTTTGAAAAAGAACTGGGAATCAAGAATGGCTGAAAATGGCGGAAGAAATTCGAGTCTCAAGCGCAATATCCTAATAATAATTGGTGGTCTGCTGGGGCTGTTTTTTTTGTGGCTTGCCTTTAGGGGTATTTCTCTGGTTGACCTGGAGGATGGCATAAGACAGATGAAATTCTGGTATCTGTTACCATGCCTCTTTTTGGCAATCTCATGTCAATTTGTACGGGCTGTAAGATTTGGCGTAATTCTAAGTCCGTTTTGCTCACTGAATACCAAAACTCTCTGGGACCTGCTCAATATCTGGGCGGCTGCCAACATGATACTCCCGGCTAGGCTTGGAGAACTTGTCAGACCGTATTTGTTACAACAAAAGGGGGCATCATTTTCAAGTGTCTTTGGCTCAGTGATGGTTGAAAGATTTTTTGATCTCTCAGGTTTGCTTTTATTACTCGGGGTTGTTCTATTAAAAACCCATGACGCTCCAGCCAAATTTTCATTTTTGGGCATAGTTTTGTTATTTTGCCTGGCTATCGGCTATGCTATGGTACTTACAATTTTGATGAAACGCGAGAAGGCGGTTTATTTATTTAATAGAATTTTCGCGAGATTGCCTCGCAAGGCTGGACAATTTCTCAGTGGAGTCTTCGAGAAACTGATTGAAGGTCTAGGTATTATGGCCAGCCCTAAACAGGCCTTTATTATTTTCTCGTATTCCGTGGTCTTGTGGTTGTTGTTTTCAGCGACTACCTTTCTATTTTTATTGGCGTTTTCTATAAATGCCCCGTTTCTCGTGGCTGTAACAATTCAACTTTTTATAGCCTTAGGTGTGGCTCTTCCTTCGGCTCCCGGGTTTATAGGCACTTTTCATGCGGCTGGTCGTTATGCTTTAGCCCTCTTTAACGTAGGAGCCGTTGTCGCTGTATCATTCGCAACAGTTTATCATTTATTCAGTTTAGTGGTGTGCGTCAGCTTAGGATTAACCTCATATTTTTCCAGCGATTTTCGCTTGGATCAAAAGATTTTCTCCAGTAATGAAAGTATGACTTAGCAAGGAGTTGTTGGTGAGGGATTGGGTTAATTTGGACAAGAATTACATTTGGCATCCATTCACCCAAATGAAAGATTGGTTGGAAAGCGACAACCTTATTATCGAACGGGGTGATGGTGTTTATTTATTTGATACGAATGGGAACAGATATTTAGACGGGATTTCTTCTTTATGGGTGAATATTCATGGCCACAGGAAAAGGGCAATTGATGAAGCGATAATAAATCAAATTCACAAATTGTCTCATTCAACCCTGTTGGGTCTGGGCGCAACTCCATCAATAGAATTAGCTGAGAAATTGGTCAAAATCACACCGGATAATCTTTCAAAGGTGTTTTTTTCGGATTCAGGCTCAACCGCGGTAGAAGTAGCTCTAAAGATCGCATTTCAATACTGGAAAAACAAAGGATGCGAAAACAAAAAACTGTTTGTCAGTCTGGATCAGGCTTATCACGGTGATACGATAGGATCGGTAAGCGTTGGCGCTATAGATACTTTTCACAGCATATTTCATCCACTTCTTTTCCATACTCTGGTTATCCCAACACCTTTCCCATATAGGAATCCCGAGTTTACACCCGATGAACTAAAAGATAATTGCCTGGATAATTTCCGGAAAATCGCTTCAGAACGTGGGTCGGAGATAGCCGCGCTCATAGTCGAGCCATGCGTGCAAGGCGCAGCGGGAATGATCGTGCACCCTAAAGGTTTTCTTAAAGGACTGGAAACAATTTGTAGGGAAAATGACATACTGTTGATCTGTGACGAAGTAGCCACCGGTTTTGGCAGGACGGGAACCATGTTCGCATGTGAACACGAAGAGGTTCAGCCTGATTTAATGTGTCTGGCCAAGGGATTAACAGGTGGCTACCTGCCTTTAGCCGCCACATTGGTCAGTAACAAAATATTTGAAGCTTTTCTGGCAAACCATACGGAATACAAAACGTTCTTTCACGGACATAGTTATACGGGAAACGCTTTAGCCTGCGCAGCGGCGATTGCCTGCCTCGATATTTTCGACCGTGATCAAGTATTGGAACGACTAGACCCTAAAATCAAATTCCTGAGGAACTGCCTTGCCGGCCGTCTGGCCAATTTAGATAATGTTGGAGATATTCGACAATGCGGTTTTATGGTCGGCATAGAACTTGTCCAAGATAAAATTTCGAGAAAACCTTTTCCGGCTGAACTTCGAATAGGGGCGACAGTGACTCAAAACGTTCGTAAATATGGTGTGATTCTGAGACCTTTGGGAGATGTAATAGTTATCATGCCGCCTTTGAGTATTAATACAGCAGAAATCGATAAAATTGTTTCCGCTACTCACAAATCCATACAAGAAACATGTAAACTTTAAGAAATGAGTGGGATTTTCTTAACCGGCACTGACACTAATGTAGGCAAGACCATAATTACAGTTGGTCTCACTAGTTTCGTTCGTAAACTAGGCATTGATTGTGTAGCCCTTAAACCGGTAGAAACGGGCTGTAAGCTTAACCATGGCGAGTTATATTCTGAAGATGGCCATTTCCTTTGGCGCGCCTCTCAAGAAAGTATAAGTTTAGATGATGTGACGCCGTTTCGTTTTTCGTTGCCGGCGTCTCCATACCGTGCGGCTGCTTTGCAAGATAGCCGCCTAAGGATATCCGATATTATTGAGCACATCCGGGCAATCGAAGAAACCCATGATCTTGTGATCGTGGAAGGCGCAGGAGGTTTGTTTGCGCCTATTGAGGAAAATCGGACATTTGTTGATCTTATGAAAGAATTGAGTTTCCCAGTTGTTTTAGTAGCGCGCTTAAAATTGGGAACCATAAATCACACAATGCTTAGTATCGAAGCCCTCACGAGAAGAAACCTCGATATTTTATGCGTAGTTCTATCAAAATGCGAGATGGACGAGGGACCGGAAGAAAAATACACACCAGATGATATTAAGCGGATGATCAGAAGCATCCCGTTGTTTCAGTTTCCGTTTTTGGATGGCGCCGTTTTGGATAACCCTCTGGAGATTGGGACATTAATGGAAAAAAGGTGGGGGAAAGAAAGTCTTCTCAGGCATTTTAAGCTTTAACCAAATACGCGGAAGTTTCGCAAACAAAAAATAAGGCTACTTCGTTTTAATGATCAGGGATGTGGTCTAAAGAGAGGGCCAGGACTTCTCTCGGCCGGCTGGTTCCATCCGATGGGCCGATCAGTCCCTGCGTTTCCATGGTTTCTATTATTCGAGCGGCCCTATTGTATCCTATTCGCATATGCCTCTGAATCAATGAAATGGAGGCGTGCCCTATTCTTGTCACCAATGCTACGGCCTCATCATACTTTTCATCGTCAATCGAATCTGATCCCGAACTGACAGTGGTATCTGATCCATTGACAATGTTTGATATTTCCGTGAGATAAACCGGGGACCGTTGAGCCTTTGTGAAGTCGGCAATTCGCCGGATTTCATTTTCTGAAACGAAAGCTCCATGAAGTCTCTGTAGCTTTGATGTGCCGGGTGGCAAAAACAGCATGTCCCCCATTCCAAGCAAGTTTTCGGCCCCAACCGTATCTATGATAGTTCTGGAATCAGGTTTTGCCGACACCTGAAAAGAAATTCTTGCTGGGAAATTTGCTTTAATAATCCCTGTAATAACGTCTACAGACGGACGCTGGGTTGCAAGTATAAGGTGAATTCCCGCTGCTCTGGCCATCTGCGCGAGCCGGGCTATTGAGATTTCTATGTCTTTGGCAGCCACCATCATCAATTCAGCAAGCTCATCTACTATTATAATCAGATATGGAAGTTTTTGAGGGGGCTCTTCCCCTTCAGGGGAGGAGATAGAGCCGGTCTGGATTTGATGGTTGTAACCCTCAATATTTTTAGCGCCAGCTTGGCTCAGCAAATCGTAACGCCTTTCCATTTCCCTGATGGCCCAACTTAATACTTTGGGGACCTTATCCGGATCCGTCACAACCGGATAGATCAAATGAGGAATATCCTGATAATATGACAGTTCAAGTTTCTTGGGATCAACCATGATGAATTTGACCTCATCCGGCGAATAGCTCATTAACCAGGAACAGATGAGGCTATTAAGACCGACAGATTTCCCTGTTCCGGTAGCTCCTGCAATCAAAAGATGAGGCATCTTTGCCAGACTTGTTGCAAATGGCTCACCATCAATACATTTTCCTAAAGCCATTTTTAGAGGAAGATTCGACGACTTGAACACCGGTGATTCGATAATTTCTCTAAAATAAACTATTTCCCTGTACAAATTGGGGACTTCTATTCCAACTGTGTCTTTACCTGGAATAGGCGCTACTACTCTAGTCGAGCCTGATTTTAACGCCATGGCAAGATCATCCGATGTGTTCAGCACGCGTCTCAATGGGATACCAGGAGCCAACGTGATCTCATACATGGTAATCACGGGACCAGGATGAATTTCGACCACTTGACCCTTGATTCCCAGGTCTGCGAGTTTCTGCTCCAGTATGGACGCGTTAGTCTCCAGCAATTTCTCATCCACAAACCTCTGCGAAATTTCAGGGATGTCCAGGAGGTCTGTGGGTGGCAACCGGTAATCCGACTCATTGGAATAGGAGTCTTGATCCTCAGAAGTCGGCGCAAGATCAACATCCGCCCTTTTCGTAACCTTTATCGATCTGCTCGGATTTGTCTCTTGTAGCGTTTGAGCCACAAGGCCATCTTCTGTGAAACCAGTGTCCGAGCTTTTGTGCAATTTGTGAGGTTCTTCAATAAGATCTTGGTCATCTATGATAAACGCCTGGGTAGATTCCTCATCGACCATTTCCAGGCTGGTGTCAGGTAAATCAATAGATTTCCAGGGAACTTCGGAAGTCTCGCCGACTGAGATTTTAACAGTCTTGGAACTAGCTGCCTTATTAGCTGATATCTGAACATGTGTTTTTGAATAATATTCTTCTTCAACCGGTACAGGCGCTTCGTCCGAAGGTAGAAAGGAAAGACGTTCCCAACCGTAAACTTCGAGCGATTCTTTCTCCAGAGGTTCATGCTCCAGGAAAGTAGTATCTTGAACACTCTTGGAAATATTCGGTCCTGGAGCGATGTTTTGTTTTCCGGGTTGTCTTGAACGCAAAAAGGAAAGGATCGTAGGAACGAAATCAGTCAGGCACACCTTCAAGCCATTTCTAAGAAAGAGATTTAACGATTGGACGCCTCTAATTGAAGGAAAGCAAGCTGACATTAATTTGAATAAAGAGCCTTTAGAAAGTTCCAAGACACAAATTAAAAGAATGGCCAAACTAAAGACAAGGCTTCCGACTTGGCCAAAAAATTTGAATAAACAGGTGTTAACCAAACTTCCTACTGCGCCACCTGGATGAAGCGGTGAGAAATTCAGAATTCTTAAACTGGAAAAACGATCTATCAATGCGCATAAGATCAAAGTCAAGCTTATAAAACTGACATAATCCCAAAACCGCGTTGGTTTGACTATTGTCTGGTTGAAACAACGAATAGCCATCATGACCAAAAACAGTGGAATAACCAGTGAACAAACCCCGACAATCTGGGCTAGAGCATCAGCTAAGTGAGAACCAAAAAGTCCACAAAGATTATGAGTGTATGATCGGGTAGTAACAACATTGAAAGAAGGGTCCTTGGGATCATATGATACTAGACACAATAATAGAAAAACACTGCATGCGAACCAAATAATAGCCTTGAGTTCATTCCGGCCAAGCTTTGCTGGATGGGATTCAATACCTGGTAATTTCTTAAATACTTGTTTGTTTTCGATTGTATTTGAAGCCATACAAGGGGTCCTCATCGCTATTACGAAAAGGCTCAGGTCCTTTTTAAGCACTATTTAAACTGGGCTATTGTGTTAGCTATAAAACAAATAATAACATAATCAAAAAGTTGTTTCAATCATATCATTTTTAAATTCTGTTATATTAATAGTATTTTTCCATTAATTAATATAACTTGTTGTTATAGTAGTTATTTTTAACTTGAATTTATTTTCAAAATATGATTTATTGAGTTAGGGAATAAAAATCTTCACTTCACATTTCCTAGTAAAATGCTTAAATAATATTTAAGAACATTTTTGGAGAAACAGACTGCTATGATTCATGAACAGGGATGTGAAAACTGTAATGCGGGTTGCACTGGTAGGCACAATGCCGAACAGCGAGGTGAAGAAATTAGCGGAGGGTTTTATTTGCTTTTGTTTGGGGCCCTCATTTTGGTGACCAGCGTAATGGTTAAATGGCTCTTCTTTTAGGACAGATGGGCAGCAAGATCTGTTTTACTTTGAAAACTAAACAGGTTTTACAAAAATTCTTGAAGCGTCGTTTTTGGATACTATTACATGGTAGCCATTGATATTCAGATTTATCTCTAGCGAAGATTCGTTGATTGATTCAATTTCGACAATCTCCCCCTTAGCTAAACCTTCTTTGCCAAGACTTGGTCGGAAATCTTCAAGTCTGTCAACCTCTTGAACAGCCACCCTGGATCCTGGAATAGCTTCTGCGAGGGTCATCCTTCCTTCTAAAGCGACCTGTTGGGCTATAGCCCTCTCGCGAATGCGTTGTCGAGCATCCTCAAGACAAACTAAACAGTCAGAACATGACTCAGATTTTATCTCCATCCATTTGGACTGATCGACAGGGCAGGTTTGAATGAATTCGAGAAACCTTATCAGCTTGTTGATAACTTGTGGGTCCAGATAATGCTCTATTTTACACGCGTTGTCTTCAGCTACAGTGTCATCGATTTGAAGGACGCTGACTAGAAATCGTTTCAGGATCTCGTGCTTCCTGACGATTTCTTTTGCTCTTGAAATTCCCTTTTCAGTAAGTGTTATAAACTGATGCGGATCGTATCGAATCAATCCCCTGGTTCCAAGAATCTTGAGCGCTGAACTTACGGAAGACATCTTGACGCCGAGTCTTTTCGCTATGTCGCGAACTCTTGCTATACGGCTTTCCTGTTCAAGGTGATAGATGACTTCAAGGTAGTCCTCCATCGCAGAAGTAAGGGGTATAAGAGAATTCGGAGGCGCCATTGTTTTACCCTAATTGACAAATATCTACAGTACTAGAAATATGCCATTATGGGTTACGAGTTTCAATAGTTTTGAGAAGTTTGTGACAGTTTAGATATTGAAAGGGAGAGTCAAGAGACAGCTTTTCAGATAGGATATCAGTTAAACGTCAGGATTCTTCTTCAGTCCCAGGATGTTCAATTTGTTCCCAGGTATCAAGTGTAATCGGCCCTTTTGAAAGCCTGTGATACTGCCACGCCAGATGACAATGTAAAATGACTTCTTCTACCCAATCCCTCATGCCACACATTACTCCACAGTCGCCGGAATGTTCCTCACTTTCGGCTTCCTTTCTAACCACCTCGTCTATTTTCATCAACAGTTCAAAAATTCTATGAAAACATTTGTGAACATTCAGTTCAAATTCATCGGAGCCTGAAAATTGCGACATAAAAACCTCATCCCGATGGAATTGTTTGAACAAAGGCCGACATTAGTATGTTTTAAGCCTTTTAAGAACCTGAGCCGGCCTCATTGAAAAAATGACAATACTGCATAGCCAAATCCAATATTCTACTAAGCATCGCCATCAATCATACGCCATTTACCGGCTGGCAGATAGAGTTCATCCAAAACGTTGGCGGCGGCCTGGTTAAGATAGAACATGTCGGGCGCTTCTGGCCCAACTAAAATAACGGGGCAGTGGAATTTTTTTGCAAATTCTTCGATAGTGGTAGTTCCTCCAAATTCTGCGCCCCTGGTTTGATAACCAATCACCAGAACTTCATAATCGCCCTTTTTGAAACATTTCTTGAGTTCGATTTCGTCAATTCCTTCACATAATCGAAATCCAACATTAACGTAATCACCAAGTCTACTGTCGAAACCCATTCGCAACTCTTTGTCCTTTTGAGCGATTAATTCCGGCGTAACTACTTCAGTCTGGGTTTTCCCAGCGTCTACAAACACTACATCTCGCCGTAAGGTGTAAGGTGATTCTAGAAAGTGAAAAATATTGAGCCTTGTTTCGTGCTTGCGCGCTAGCACTAGGGCGTAATCAAAAGCCCAGTCGCCTTGCCGTGAAAAGATTGCGCATAAACCTATTCCATTCATTTGTGTCCTCCTGGTATCACAATACTAATCGTACGAAAAATTAAGTGAATTGGCTTTTTCTGTTTTATGTACATCTATAATCCGTTTAAAGGGAAGCTCTATGGTAAATGTTGATCCTTCACCTTCCCTGGATTCAACGCTAATGACCCCACCGTGTTCGGTTATCACCTTTCTTGTGATTACAAGACCCAGTCCAGTCCCTTTCGAACCCTTGGTCGAATAAAATTTGGTAAACAAATTTTCAGATATTTCCTGGGACATTCCAACGCCATTGTCCGAAACTTTTATAATGATTTTTTCTCCATAGACCCTGGCATGAACAATCACACAATGAGTTGCTTCAGTTTCTGCAGTCCTGCATGCGTAAATCGCATTGGAAACAAGATTGGAAAGCGCGCTGTGAAGACCAACAGGATCTATGAGGCAAGGCGCAATCTTATGCTCAAAATCCCGAATTAGTTGAACACTTTCATCCCTGGCCCTGGATTCAAACAGATCACATACTTCTGTAACTAGTTGTCCTAATTCGTAATTCTTGTAATCTGGTTCTCGTTCTTTGGAAGCATATAAAATGCCCTTAACAAGGTCCGAGATTTTTTCTACGTTGTGTTTAACCATATCCCACCCGGCTTTCACCCGGTCGTCACGTCCACGGGTAAGCCCCGAATCAATTACATAAACTCCTCCCTGGAGCCCGGAAAGGATGTTCTTGATTGAATGTGACATTCCGGCGATAGTTTCTCCTAAAATCGATAACTGTCCCTGAAGTCTTTTAATCTCGGTGATGTTTGTGCTCATCTCCATCACAGCCGTGATGGCACCATTCTCATCAGTTACAGGAGCTGTATGAACGATTATGTAGGTGTCCTCGCCATTTCTTCTCCAAATTTCCTCGGAATAATTCATCTCTTTATTCTGAAACGTTTTTTCCACAGGACAGTTCTCACATTTTTCTTCTAGTCCCTTGTAGACCTGGAAGCATTTTTTACCTTCAGCTATCCCAAAATCACGGACAAAGAAATTGTTATGCCTTATTATATTAAAATCATGATCCACGACCGTCAGATAACATGGGACATTTTCAAATAGATATTGAAATTCGTGTCGTTGCTGTTCAATTCTAAACTGTAATTTTTTTAGTAGAGTGACATCAACCGCCATCTCGAGAACTTCGGTAAGTTGACCACTTTCATCAAATATTGGTGAGGTTTTTACGATTACGTGTGATTCCTGGCCATTGATATGCCAGATTTCTTCTGATTGATGGGCGTCGCCATCCTCGAAGGTTTTCTCAACAGGACAGTTATTGCAACAGGAACTTTTCCCTTTGTACCCCACGAAACAATGCTGACCGGTTTTGTCTCCGAATTGCGCTTGAAATGTACCGTTAGCCCTGGATATCCGAAAATTTTTATCTATCACCACCAGGTAACAAGGCGCTTCATCAAAAAGCGCCTTGTACATTCTTTGGCTTGCGTCAAGTTGCCTGGTCCTCTGGTTGATCTGGAGGCTCATATAATCAAAAGCCCTAGTTAATTCAGCCATTTCATCTTTTCCTGGAGCCGGTGTCGAGGGGACATATTCGCCCTTGGCCATTTTTGAGGCCTTTTCCTGTAAATCTTTTATTGACGGATTGACAAATAACAGTACTGCCGCTCCACTCATTGTAGAAATGGCCAAAAACAATGCAGTAGCGAAAACGATTGTCCTATTTGAGTTTTTATTAATCTCCTGTCTCAAATTCCGCAAACCAATCTTCATTTCCACAGCGCCAAGAATTTTTTCGCTCTCTGGATGAGCATGACAGGAGGCCGATGAACAATTTCCGGAGTTTAATATTGGATTGACCACTGTTACAGTGGAACCATCTTTTGAAATCTCTTGTCTGACTGATGGATTGCTTTTCAAATCATGAAGGAGCGAATCATGTGAAAAATCTGCAGGCTTAGATGCTGCGATTTGTTTTGTTGAATAATGTAAAACACCATTTCTGTCATAGATGTTGATCCGGTTGAATTCTCCAGATGTCCCAATTGCGTTAACTATCTCACGAATGCGTTCTCCTTCTTTGGTCATCATGTCATTTGAAATTGCGACTTTAATGATCCCGGAATCTTTAATCGCTTCTTTGATGGTCTTCTTGATTGAATCAGATTCTTGGGAAAGGATTGTTTTGTAAGAAAAGATCAACAGGGCCAAAAACATTACCAAGCCGGCGTAAAAGCTGATCTTGAAGCTTAAGCTGCTAGTGAACCTTTTTACTAAATGGATGGCGTTCTTAAACATAATGCCTGTTTATAGAGCTTTAATGTGGTGAGGCCCTGGGGCTTACAAAAAGCCACCATAATCGTGAACGCCACCCGAAGTTCAGCTAAAACAAAGGAACGACCGAAGTGACTGATGTTTCCGGACCTCAAGGGGTGGTGCATCAGGGACCCAATTCCTGACTCTGGGATGTGAGAAACTATCCCAGAATCCTTTTAATTTCATTTAGCAAATTGACAGTATCCACCGGCTTTTCGATATAGGCTTCGGGTGGCCTTATGGATCTTTCATTAATCCATTTCTTGAAGTCCATGTTTGGAGCGTCATCAGTAGCGAAACCTGTTACCATGACAACCGGAATATTGCTAATGTCCGGATCTTTTCTCAATTCCCGGAACATCTTGATCCCGGTTTTGTTGGGCATTAGAAGATCCAGGCTTACAAGGTCTGGCCTCTCGGTCTTGACTTTATGTAGACCTTCGTCTCCGTCCACTGCGGTCAAAATTTCGTAACCATTGTCTTCAAGCAGTGTTGAAAGAAAAGTCACCATATCAGGCTCATCATCTATAACCAAGATTTTCCTCGCCATAGCTCGTCTCCTTGTTGAATTTAGATAGTTAAAAAAATAAACAAAAAGGTTAATCCGCATAAGCATGTGGCGCTTTTGCGTCGCCGTTTTTATTCCTGGTTCTGTTTACGTTAAGCCCTCCAGTATAGTTGAGATAAACTCGGCAAAATCCATCCTTAAATTTCTTAGATAATCAGGGCTGGAGCCAGGAGTTCCGCCAGGTTCATCACCTTGGCTTTGATATGATAATGTTCAATAATTTCCTTGAGCTGGTCAGTACAGTTGTGACACGACTGCAAAACAATATCAGCGCCCGTGGCCTTGATTTCATCAGCCTTAATTTTACCTGCCGCGATACGCCGAGGAGTAAACTCCGGCATAGCCAGCGCTCCGCCGCCGCCACCGCAACAATAACTATTCTCCCTATTGTGCTCCATTTCTACGAAATCGTCCGTAGCGGCGTTTATTATTATACGGGGCTCCTCCATGATTCCACCTGAACGGGCTATGTTGCAGGAATCATGATATGTGAATCGATGACCTTTCCAAACCGATTTGGCCAATTTTAGACGATGTTGCTGAACAAGCTTGGCAAGCAATTCCATCATGCTGGTTATTTTAAATGGGACCCCTCCAACCCAGTTTGGTAATTCCCATCGTAGTGAGCGATAGCCATGCCCGCATTCTCCAGCAAGGAGATATTCGCAGCCCAGTCGTTTTACGTCTTCTACCTGCCACATCGAAAACTCTTTTGCGTCCGGGTCGTAACCATTGAACAACGCGTAGTTTGTAAGGTCCCAATATCTGGAAGAAATGGTGAAATCCACACCAGCCGCATTAAGCACTTTGGCGGAAGCCTGAATAGTCAGCGGATAGTACTTTGGTTCTCTTGGGTTAAGGGTTAGAAAATATTGAGCGCCTTTCTTGTCTACAGGTATTTTAAAATTTTCGCAGCCTTCTTCGTCCTGAAGCTCTTCTTCGATCCACTCCATTGTTTCAATAAACTCGTCCCTTGGCACCGCCATATTGTTGCCAGAGTTATGGTGGGTATCAACGGTGTCCTGAAGATGCTGAGGCACCCTGCCGACCTGCTGCATAATACCTCTGGCCGCTCGAACCAACATTCCATAATCCACACCCATGGGACAATTAAATGTACACCTTCGACACATTGTACAAGCGCCCCAAAGCTTGTCGTACATGTCGTCAGCCAACTCTTTATCGAGTTTGTGAGCGCCTACGAAAGAAGGAAAGATTTGGCCCAGCCAATCATACCTGCTCTTGTACCATTTTCTAAAACGATCAGCCTTGTATGCGGGAACAAGGGTCTTGTCTTCTGGTATAGATACACTGTAATGACAGGCGTCACTGCACATTCCGCAATGGATGCAGCCCGACAATGAAGCTGCAACAACCCTATTAAGTTTGGCTGGAAGCAATTTCTCCATTTCTTCCAGCATTTCAGGTGTAAATTCAGGTTTGGTGGGCCACTTTCTCGCGCCCTCTGCGCCCAGTTTATCTCCTTGCTCCGACATTTATTGCCTCCATCTTGTAACTTGTTAACGTCTCATTAAATTGATTACTTAGGGTTCCATGAAGGAGCCTTCACGTTTTTGTTCAAAACCCCTCTCCCACCAAAGATGCGTCCAAAGTTTATTCGTCCAAAGGGATACAGCACATAATGGGAGATTTTGCTGAACGGGACATACAAGAGAAAAAAAGTCGTCATTAGGAAAAAAATCCACATCCAACCGGTGTCCGGACTGCCTTTAATCCACAACGACATTGCGCCAAACCCTACGGCAAAAAACACCGTCATCAAAGTGATGGCGAAGAAATCGTCTGGGCTGCTTATAATACGAATCTCTGGAACCGTAAGACGCCTGTATATTCGGCGTAGGCCTATCAAAAACGCGAGGCCCATGAATATCATGAAGATTTTGGATACAGTCAGGGTCATCAGAGAGGGAAACAAAGGTATGAAAAAAGTGGCACCAATCGTTAAAGCAACTCCAATATGAAAAATCAGGAATTCAATATAAAAATAGGGGTTGTTTCGGGTGCTTTCCATACTCCACGGCTTTAGGACGTTGAGCAGGGAATCAAAGGCCCCCGCGACCCTATCACCTTTAAGTTCGGCTTTTTCGGGAGGAATGGGTTTTTTCAGCATTTGAGAGATTTTGATGATGTACATTAAGGCCATGAATGCGAGGGCCAGGTACTGAACCGGCTCTTCAAGAATATGTAGAGCGTAACTGACGTGGTTCTCCATGTTTCCTCTCTTTTCTCATAACTGTTGTGAGACCAGAAAATCGGCCTTCGGTTAAATAGCGACTGCATACAACTGAATAGCTGATTAGCGGCTATATGGATTCCAGCATGCCGATTTGAGGTATTTTCTGGCCTGTGCGCGTGTAGGTCGAGAATATTTTGTCCAAGTAATTCTGTCAAGAACTTTCTGGTCTAAAACAGTATATACTTGATAAAATTACTAGCAGGTAGAGACACTATTATTGGGCGAAACTACAAGGCAACATGTTAATTTTATAACTATGTTTTTAAATTAACCGCCTGTGGACTATAATTGCTTGTTATTGACTCAGTCGCGTCGGTAGGGTGATGATTCAATCTGATCATGACGCAAAACAGGAAAAATCGCGAACTGGTATCAGATATCACAGGAGATACAAGGTCGAACGATCATTCGCCTGGATCGCCAGCTTCCGCCTTCTAGTAGTTCGGTATGAGTATCATGTATCCGGATACACCTGATTCTTCAATATCGCTTGCCTAATCATCACCACGAGGTGGCTGTGATTTTTGAAACCAACACTAGGAAATTGACGAATTGCCATGGATTAATGTGGTTTGTCCATATTTGAGGTTTTGGTCAAATATCTATATTTTAAAATTACAATATGACACTACGGTAATGGTTTCATCACATTCATCAAACTATTACCAATTTGGTCGGGATAATAGAGGAAATTTGATATTTTCACTTGCTCGGCAAATACCTAGGCCATCTGGCAACATCTCTCTCCTTGACAAACAGGCTGTCCTGTTCATACCTTACCAATAAGGTCGGCAATGATCTTAAATAAGCTGGAAGGAAACGACCATGAAAAGGTATACGGTTCCTAGGGTCGCTCATTGTAGTGACGGTTGCTCTCTTTGGTCCTTAGCATGACCTTAAAAGGCTCTCAGTATCAAGAAAATGCAAACGAAGCTGTCCATTAACCCAATTTTTGTCTACAATGAAGGAAATTCTAACCATGAATATTAATTTTACAGCTCAAGACAGGAAGAAAATCGAAGATGGCATTCGAGGAAAATTCGCCAAGGTCGCAGTAAATCCTGAAGGACTCTTCCGTTATCCCACAGGACGTGCAGGGCTTGAAGGATTGAAGTACGATCCTGGCATTCTTCAAGCTTTGCCCGAATCTGCCTTGGAATCATTCTGCGGGGTGGGAAACCCTTTCTCGCTAGGAGAAATCCACGAGAGAGAGTGTGTCCTGGATATTGGTTGTGGTGGCGGGGTAGATACTCTGGTTGCCGCTATAATGGTTGGACCTGCGGGAAAGGTAGTTGGCGTAGAGATG
>JAMCYH010000159.1:0-2501 GCA_023474025.1 Deltaproteobacteria bacterium | reverse complement strand
AAACTATTACCAATTTGGTCGGGATAATAGAGGAAATTTGATATTTTCACTTGCTCGGCAAATACCTAGGCCATCTGGCAACATCTCTCTCCTTGACAAACAGGCTGTCCTGTTCATACCTTACCATCTCGGAACTCATCTCTACGCCAACTACCTTTCTCGCTAGGAGAAATCCACGAGAGAGAGTGTGTCCTGGATATTGGTTGTGGTGGCGGGGTAGATACTCTGGTTGCCGCTATAATGGTTGGACCTGCGGGAAAGGTAGTTGGCGTAGAGATGAGTTCCGAGATGGTGGACAGGGCGAGGCAAAACCTTAGTTACACGAATCTTAAAAATGCTTTTTTCCGAGAGTCCTCTGCCGAGGATTTACCGTTGCCTGACAAAGACTTCGATGTTGTTATTTCCAGCGGGGTCTTCAACCTCATACCTGATAAACTGAAGGCTCTGAGAGAGGTCTTTCGCGTAACGAAGCCTGGTGGACGTCTCATGATGGCCGACCAGGTTCTCACGGGCTACCTGCCGGAGGATATCAAAGCACGGGTTGACACCTGGGCCGGGTGAATGGGCGGAGCCATACCGGGAAAGGATTTCCTGGTGATGATAAAAGAGGCTGGTTTTCGGGATGTAGGAATGGTCTCTGAGACTGGATTTAATAGCTCTCCAGTTACCAAAGGTGTTTTGTTCAGGGCTGTTAAGCCTGTGGCATCAATTTCTGAACTGTAAGGGGCGCTTGAGAATTGCGACGCGAGGGGATTTAAAATCGTGGCGCCCCTAACAGGCCGATCCTGATAGAGAGGATTCTGGCAAGTCCATGGCTTTTCCTGTCAGCCTTTCATCAGGAGATTAAGAAGGGCGTACAAGGACACGAAGGAATGGGTAGACATACGACTTCGGATATTGAGTGAAGAGACTTTTGAGAAGGACCCCTCGGGCCCGCGGAGTGAAGTTCTTGTGACAATTCGGACAATACCGCTTGACCAATCGAAATAAAACTCTTTCAGGTTTTGTGGAAGGTGTGTCAAGTACGGTTCTCTCTACTACTCCCTTTTTTTCGAGTTGATTGCTGCACTCAAGACACAATTCCAACTCTGCCTCTATTTTCACAACCCGATCGACTTGAGGCGCTTCATGGCTCTTGCGGCCTGATCCGTTGCGACCTACGCGGCCACCCCTAGGCTTTTTCTCTTTCTCCTGAACGTTTGTTTTAACCGGTAGTTTTATTTGGTTTCGCCCCACTTAACTGAACGGATACGACTGGCTGAAAGAACTGGAAAACGAGGCAGTGGCTGTGATTAGGCGTGGCGGTCCCTCTACCCCCGGAGATCTTTCCAGAGAGTTGGGTTTATCGGAATCCGGCTCGATGTTTCTCATTACGAAGCTCAAAAGAGACGGCAAGATATAGATTATCACCATGCCCGGATTTCTAAACTGGAGGTTGACATGGCATTCGGGATGAGCTGGAAAAGATTTTGGCTTCCTCTTCTTGCCATAGCGATTAACGTGGGAGTCCTCTGGTTCACAAATAGATCTGTCACGCCACTGGAACCCTCTTGGAAGGACGTGGTTGTCGCGCTAAAGCCACCGGCTATCGGCCCCGCTTGTAAGCATGGACGAACACTCGCTTTTGGGGGTCGTGGCGGCTCAGTTTCGATGCAGTGTTCGGACAAGCCCGAAAATCAAACAGGCCGGTAATCGTAGATTTCGCGGCACATGGTGTACGTAGTCCCGTGAAATTGAGCGCATTACGTTTCGCTACCCGGTCGTTGTGCAGCGGTCTGAAGACAACTTCGTAATGGTCAAAGTCGACCTGACGGAAAAGGGTGATGCGCTCAACGACAGGCTTGTGACACAGTATTCCGTCAAAGGAGTCCCCCGACGGTTGTATTCTTGGATAATCATGGACAGAAGCGCAAAGACCTGCGCGTGGTTGACCTCATCCCGACGGAACAATTCCTTAGCAGAATATCCCAAGTCAAGCAATCATCGGACTTAGGTTCATGAGAACCTGTAATACAAGGAGGTAAAACCCGGGAAGGTGGCTTAGATTGTGGCGTTCACCTATTGGTATGGGAGATCGCTCCGGGCTGCGCCCTCCACTACTCTCCCATAGTCCAAAAAGCGGACAATTCATTTGCTACAGAAGCGGACAAATCTACTTGTTGCTAACAGGATCATTTTCTTGGCGCCAGCAGCCTTATGGCTGGCTTCATGACAGCCGCGTTCATGCTCTGGCAAGGGATCGGCGCCAAAGTCGGGAATTTATTGTTCTTGCTGGGAATGGGCCACCGCAGCATCCTGCTGACTGGAAGATCAGGTTGGTGATGGACGACCACTCAGCGCACGTCTCCAAGGAAACCTTCAAATGGTTGGTGGTTTGAAGTGTACCCTTCTGTCTAGACAAAAAATTGATCCTCTGAAGGTGGAAAAGTACCATCGGTTACTGAGTCAATAGTGTCTGAGCTTTTGCCGTGGGCGCCTCTTTTGCTATAAACTTGATATGG
>JAMCYH010000071.1 GCA_023474025.1 Deltaproteobacteria bacterium | reverse complement strand
TTCATTTGCTATAAAAGCGGACATTTCTATTTGTTGCTAACAGGGTAGGAATTTACTAGGGTAGAAATTTACTAGGATTAAATGTCGCTCTTGTCAAACACGATTGCTCGAGGATAAGGACCTAATGTTAAGTCCAAATCGAGGAGGAACTTAAAAAGTGGAACAGTGTCCTACATTCCAAAAGAGCATCTGTTGAAAAGAAAGGTAGTTGATCGCATGTTTCCAGTGTTGGTTCCTGAATCCAACATCAAAGAGGTAGTCATGAAAAGAGAAAAAGATAATTGGCTGGACGAATATGCGGTTACGTGCAGAGTATTCAAGGGAAGGTGGTCCATTCGCCACTGTTTGAGAATCTATTCCGAGATCAGGGACCTGAAGATTGAAATGGCTACGAGGGGTCGCGGTGGAATCCGACGTTATGAGTCCTGCTATAATCCATGCGAACGCTGTAGCGCATTAGTCAACAAACTTAAAGACTTGGAAGCGGAACGGGCGGCAGCGGCTCAAACTGTTCCAGAATCGACCAACGGCGAATTTTGGGCGGCCTGTGGCTAGTCCTGGTCTTCGACCATTGTCTGTAGATTAATTCTTTTCCTCTGAAGATATCCCGATTGACAATTGGTTTCATATTCATAAATAACAGATAAAGTGGTCAATTGATGGGGGTGCGATTAACAAATTCGCGAAAGCGATTTTTTTTATATAATTACGAAGCGCGTGGAGCCGAATAATGGAAACACAAAAACTAGATTTTGAACAGGGTCCAATCCGACCACCGAGTGAGTCTGGGAGTTTGCTTCTTAGGGTCACCAGAAACTGCCCGTGGAATAGATGCGCATTCTGTTCAACATACAAGGGTAAGAAGTTCTCGCGAAGGCCCATAATAGATGTGCTGACCGACATTGATAATGTCGCAAGGATATATAACGAAATCAAGGAAATGTCCTGGACGATAGGGGAGGGTGGAGAGTTCACCAACAAGGTGATTTCCTCAATCTTCAAAAATGGTAGCCTTCCCGATTATTTTCGTTCTGTGGCTTACTGGATAGCCTCCGGCGCAGACACAGTATTCCTCCAGGATGCCAATTCCTTGATGCTATCCACAGAAGCCTTGCTTGAGATCCTGAATCATATACGAAAGAATTTTCCTCAAGTCTCCAGGGTTACTTCTTATGCCAGGGCTTCAACACTGAAAACAAAGACGGTAGATGAATATATAAGACTAAAGGAATGTGGGTTGACAAGGCTCCATGTAGGAATGGAATCTGGTTCAGATGAGGTCCTCAAACTTATAGACAAAGGGTGCAAATCGGAACAACTGCTGGAAGGTGGCAAGAGGGTTGTAGAGGCGGGGATATCACTCTCGTTATATGTTATTCCAGGCATCGGGGGCGTAGAATTGTCCGACACGCATGTTAGAGGAACCGTGCGTGTCATAAATGGAGTTAATCCTACTTTTGTCCGTTTTAGGTCACTTTACGTAAGACATAACACGCCCCTGGCCGAACTGGTTAACCAGGGGCGGTTCACACCGCCTGATGAAGACCACATAGTCATGGAAATCAGGGCTATTATACAGGGAATGGAAAATGTAACCACTACCGTAGTGAGTGACCACATTCTAAACCTTCTTGAAGAAGTCCAGGGAAAATTTCCTGGTGACAAGAACAAAATGCTTTCAATAATTGACCGCTACCTCAATCTTCCTAATGAGGACCGTTTAATGTACCAACTGGGTCGCAGAGGTGGGGCTTTCAGGAGTGTGGATGATCTATTCCAACCCGGTGTCCGCGAACGCCTTGAAACTGCAAAACGGCAAATTGAGAGGGATCTCCCTGGAGGTATCCCGGAATATATTCAGTCTATCAAGAAGCGCTTTGTATGACAGGTCTCAGAGAAGTAAGAGCAAGACCAGGGGCAACTGTCGAATCTTGGGCCAAGCGATTCTTTAGTTTTACATTGATCTGGAAAAGGCGCTAATTGGCTCTCACAAAAAGCGCCCCTTGTAACAAAAGAAATGTTTATTGCTACTTCGGAGGAAAAGTTCCTTACCCGTTTATTTCGCGCCGCATAATCTATTTTCTATCAAGGACGCTGTTCCACATATCTAAATATTTCTTTGCGCTTGTAAAAAGGTCGGTTGTGTCTTCCCCTACCAGAAGGGATTCGATCGAGTCGCCTCGTACAATACTGTTAACAACATCCTGATCTTCCTGGTTTATTACTTCCCCAAAAACCGAATGTTTGCCGTCTAACCATGGGGTTGGAACGTGTGTGATGAAAAACTGGCTCCCGTTTGTGTTGGGTCCCGAATTAGCCATGGATATTACACCGGGTTTGTTATGCTTCAGCTCTGGAACAAACTCATCCTGAAATTTGTAGCCCGGGCCACCGGTACCCGTCCCCAATGGACAACCACCCTGAATCATGAATTCCTCTATTACCCTGTGGAATTTTAGGCCGTTGTAAAAGCCTCTCTTGGCCAGATTTACAAAATTGGCTACTGTTATTGGGACTAGCTTGTCAAAAAGGTTGAGATTTATTTCGCCCTTGTTCGTTTTTATTATTACCTTCAATATGTGTCCTCCATTTTTGCTTAGGTTCTATAAGTGATCCGATTTTTCTTTTCGTCACAGATAATCTAGTTAATGTTACCAGAAAGAATACAATGCCGCCAGAACTGTTCTCTTACTGCCGACAAAATCTTCCGGCCAGTAAACATATAGAATTTGCCATGCATGCAATGACCCGTCTATAATGTATCAGACAGAGAAAATTAGAGGACGCGTCGAAAATATGTTTCTTAAAACAAAGGGGCAACACCATGCAAAAACACGACGATTCGGTGATAAATGTTCCTTCCCTTCCGGTAGCGTTTCTTGATGTGGACACTCAAAAGGATTTTATAAGGTCCGATGGTTGTTTGTCGATAAAAGGCGCTGGGAATATAGTCACCAATCTTGGAAAGCTTTGCGCATACGCTTTAGAAAACCGCGTAGCCTGGTTCGCATCCATGGACTCACATGTTCCGGGAGATACAGAGATCTCAGAGGCGCCTGACTATGACACCACTTTCCCTCCTCACTGCATGAATTTATCCGAGGGAGAGGAACGTATTCCAGAAACTTTTCGACAGCATCCCCTAATCTTTGACATTGAGTTCCAATATTTGGATAAACCGTGGTCCTATTTTGAAGAGAATTACGATTCAATCGTTTTCAAGAAAAATAATTTTGACGTGTTTTCAAATAAAAACTTCGACCAATTTCTAACTCTGGTTAGGCCGAAAGTTTTTGTTGTGTTCGGTGTTGCAACCGATTTTTGCGTAAGACGAGCGGTTGAAGGGCTCTGTTCACGAAAGTTCAAAACTGTAGTCGTCAAGGACGCCGTCTTTGCCATCAATCAGGAAACAGAGAGAAAACTTTTTGACGAATGGGAGCGCCAAGGGATTAAACTCATGGCTACTGAGGAGGTCATAGACATGGAACCACGGGAATTTGAAAAACTTTTCTAATTGGCATGTAAGGCGCTTTCGATTTTTCAATACGTTGGCGCAACAGGTTCCTGCTTCTTTTCCAAAAGTGGTCTCACGTCATCGGGAAGTATTGTCACCAAGTCAGAATGTTTAGAATCCGAAATGGTTTCGGCGATACGGACTGATTGGTTTCTCACAATGCTCTGAAAGAGGTTTCTAACAAGGCGTCCATTTCCAAAAGTTTCATCACGGTCACGATATTCATTGTTGAGAATATAGGATACCAGTTCCAGAGCCGTTGACTTGATCTCGTAATTGCCCTCTTTGCAGAACAATTCGAATATATCAACTAGCTCCTTGGGGGAGTAATCCGGGAAACGAATCTTGGTTGAAAAACGGCTTTTTAGCCCTTCGTTCGATTGTAAAAATTCCGCCATAGGTTTTTCGTAACCAGCCACAATTACAACAAAGTCGTCCCGATGGTCCTCCATACGTTTAAGAAGAATACTTATCGCCTCGCTACCATAATCCAGTTGGGTATCTCTCCCTTTGAATAAAGAATACGCTTCATCTATGAAAAGTATTCCGCCTAAGGCCTCCGAGATCTTCTGATCTGTTTTCAATTCAGTCTGCCCAACATAACCCGCCACAAGGCCAGATCTATCTGTTTCGACGAGATGCCCCTTGCTTAATAATCCCAATGCTTTTAGCATCTTGCCATAAATTCGCGCAACCATGGTTTTGCCCGTGCCCGGGTTACCAAAAAACACGCAGTGCAAAGACAAAGAATCGGCTTTTAAGCCCTGCGAATGCCTCATCTTTTGTACACGCACAAATTTAATTAGTTGATCAATTTCGTCTTTTACTCTTTGGAGACCCACCATCTTGTTCAATTCAGCAAATAACTGTTCCAGGGACGCGTTTGAATCCTTGGGGAGTTTTCCACGTTTTGTCTTAGGTCGTTCAGAAGCTGGGCGACGTTTCTTTTGTTTGAGCTGACCTTCAATTTCCCGAAGATAAGATTCAGACCTGGCATCCCCATGTTCAGCCGCGAGTTTAAACCAGCGGGAAGCTTCCTTGTAATCAGGCCGAATTCCCCAGCCATAAAAATAGACAATGCCGAGATTGCGTTGCCCTTCTGGCAATCCTTGTTCCGCCGCCTTGTCAAACCACCTTTTGGCTTCTCCGTAATCCTGGCTTACGCCTTGGCCATGAGCATACATCAGGCCCAATCTGGACTGAGCGTCGGCGAGTCCCTGATCAGCAGCCCTGCGGTACCATTTCAAGGCTTCCACGTAATCTTGCTGTAATCCCTGGCCATTCTCGTACATGAGTCCAAGATTGAATTGCGCTTCAGAATAACCTTGATCAGCAGCGAATCTATACCATTTTACAGCTTGGGCGTCATTTTGTGTGACACCCAAGCCATTTTTGTACATGAGACCAGGTTGTTTTGAGCGCTAGGAAGACCCTGATCGGCCGCAAGTTTATGCCACCTAACGGCTTCATTATGGTCCCTGAGCGTTCCCAAGCCATTTTTGTACATGAGACCCAGGTTGTTCTGTGCGTCAGGAAGTCCTTGATCAGCCGCAAGGCTGTACCATTTGAGAGCCTCAACGTAATCCTGATGAACTCCTTGACCTTTTTCGTACATGACCCCTAGGTGGAATTGCGCGACTGAATGTCCTTTATCGGCGGCAAGACGGAGCCATTTTAACGCTTCGACGTAGTTTTGGGCTATTCCGAACCCATTTTTGTACATGAGACCCAGGTTGTTCTGTGCGTCAGGAAGTCCTTGATCAGCCGCAAGGCGATACCACTTTAGCGCCTGAACATAATCCTGGGGCGCTCCCTGACCATTTTCGTACATGACTCCAAAATTGAATTGGGCTACCGAATATCCTCTCTCTGCGGCCAGGCTGTACCACCTAATGGCTTCGTCATGATCCTGCGGAACACCAAAACCATTGTCATACATGAACCCCAAATTACTTTGAGCCACAGCGTGTCCTTGATCAGCAGCTTTCCGGTACCATTTAACGGCCTCCTTATAATCTTGTGAAACTCCGAACCCATTTTTGTACATGAGACCCAGGTTGTTTTGAGCGTCAGGAAGCCCTTGATCAGCGGCTTTACGATACCATTTTAACGCCTTCTTATAATCTTTGGCTGTCCCAAAACCATTCTCGTACATTCCCGCGAGGTTAAACTGGGCAACAGAGTAACCGTGCTCCGCTGCGAGGCGATACCATTTCACAGCCTTTTTTTGATCCTGCGGTGTCCCCAGACCATTGTCATACATGAACCCCAAATTGCTCTGGGCTACCGTATACCCCTGCTCAGCGGCCAATCGATACCACTTTACAGCTTCAACATAGCTCCGCTGAACACCGTGTCCGTTTTTGTACATTAGCCCCAGATTGTTCTGGGCGTCCGGTAGACCTTGCTCAGCAGCCAAACGGTACCATTTTACCGCTAGCTCGTAATCTTGTGGCGCGTCCTGGCCATTCTCATAGATAACTCCAAGGTTAAATTGCGCCAGCGCATGTCCCTGTTCAGCAGACATCTGACACCACTTCAACGCCTCACTAGGGTCACGGGTAGTCCCTAGGCCATTGTCATACAGAAACGCCAAATTAAATTGGGCTAGCACATGTCCCTGTTCAGCGGCCAGATGGTAAAATTTTACGGCCTGTTTGAAATCTTGGGGGTTCATGTATGACAATGGTCT
>JAMCYH010000281.1 GCA_023474025.1 Deltaproteobacteria bacterium | reverse complement strand
AGATTCAAACTGCATCTTCCGAATCTCCTGTACCACCTCTGTCCGGCGCATAAGCCACCTCCATCGGGACTTATTAAACCGGACAAATTATGTGCTATTAAACAGGACATTCTATTTGCTCCCTACACCTCTTATTGCCGACATTGACTTATTATGGACCATATTCCACAATCATGAGGCAAATGGATATTCATAAAGGAGGCCTTGGTTATGAGACCGGATTGGATGACGCAGGAGGATTCAGAAAAGTATTTGAATTTTCTTTTTTGGCATTATAGGGTCGTGGATTCCTTTTGGTACATATTCATTGAGCAGGACCATGGGACGGACGAGGCTAACCGGTTGAACGAAAAGGTATGGAGACGGGTTGCAGGCATGGCGGCCAAAGACATAATTGATCGCTTCAACATTAAGGAAAAGGGACTCGAAGGTTTTGCCAAAGCCCTAAAATATTTTCCGTGGCATATAATCGTCGGATACGAAATAGAGTCTAAAGACAATGAAATAGTAATATCCGTACCCAATTGCCCGACTCAGGCAGCCCGATTGAAAAGAAACCTCGGTGAGTATGCTTGTAAGGAAATGCATAGGGGAGAATTTGAGGGATTTAGTCACGCAATAGATCCAAGCATTAGGGTAGAGTGTATTCATGCTCCTCTTGACCCTCATCCTCCAGAGCGATTCTGTCAGTGGCGATTTACTACTGAATCCTGAGACATACTATTATATTAAATGGTAAACTTTGAGACAAGGCGATTAAATGTACCTGAGAAACATCACAATAGAAAACAGCAGATTTCCTGTTAGGGACACTTTTCCATTCAATATCAGCGCCTTTAAGGTGAATCAGCGCCTTGAAATAGAATCATCAATAGTATTTTTTTCAGGGGATAACGGTGTTGGGAAATCGGCTTTGCTGGACGCGATCGCAAGAAAATGCGGTTTCCTGCCATGGGGAGGAAGCAAGATACACAGAGCCCATTCTAATCCCTATGAGACGCAACTAGCTAATTTTATCAAGCTTGATTTCCAGGAGCGCCCCAAGTACGGTTTCCATTTCAGAGCTGAGGTATTTTTCAACTTCGCATCTTCGCTGGATGACGTTTTACTCGATGATCCGGGTCGGAGGGAATATTTTGGGGGAGCCTCCCTAAATGCGCAATCACATGGTGAATCATTCCTGACCTTTTTCCAAAGTTACGCATTTGATATTGATGGGCTGTATCTCATAGATGAACCCGAGTCTGCTTTGTCACCGCGCAGTCAAATCGAATTTGTCAAAACACTCGTTCGAAACGTTAAATGTTCCAACAAGCAGTATATTGTCGCCACCTTGTCTCCGATAATACTGGCCTGTCCCGAAGCCCAGATATTCGGTTTCGACGAAACTGGTATAAAATCATTAAGTTTTCGTGACACAGGCGTGTACAATTTGTATAAGAGATTCATTGATGATCCTGATGGAGCCTTTGGAGCTGGATGATGGATCTGTCAATCGTGAAAAATATCTTCGACTGCATGAGTGATTGCCTCATTGTCATAAATGGGGATGGCGATGTTCTTTTCGCCAACAAGATTACAGAAACAATCCTTGGACACTCCTTTGATGAACTCAAAGAAAAAGGCATGGGCCTGATTTTTTTTGTGCGTGATGAAAACTACGAATTTAACCAGATACTCATCAACGCTGTGTGGAATAAGACCGTTAATAATTATAGCGAGGTGGATTACTACCATCCAGGAGGCATCAGGAAGCGCCTTGTTGTAACTACATCCTTCATGCGGGAATCGGTTAGTGAAGAAAGTCAATTTATCGGTTTTATTATGATCTTTAGAGATATTACCGAAGTCTTTATCCTGCGTCAGAAGGAGAAGAAGCTACTGGAAGACAGAGACAGGATAGCCAGCGACAAGGTTAAAAGTCTCAGTAGATTGGCTATGGGAGTTGCACACGAAATCAGAAATCCCATTGTAATGATCGGTGGGTTCGCGTCCAGACTGATCAAAGGGCCAAACGTCTCCGAGGAAATTAAGACCTATGCCAAAAATATTCTTGAGGGGACCGAAAGACTGGAACTCATCGTGAAAGAAGTCCAAAATTGCGCTAATTTGCCGGACATAAAGCTGATTACAGGTTCAGTAGAGGACGTTATTGTTGAAAGCATCAATGATTTGGAGCGAGAAGCGTCAAAACACGACATTAGGATCAATTTTTACAAACTGGAATCGACATTCGATAAGTCGAAGTTTGATCCCAAATTGATAAAAATGGCGCTCAATAATCTGTTGAGAAACGCTATGGAGTTCTCTCCAGATGGTTCGATAGTCGAAGTCTTTCTTCATGAGAATGAACAACAGACAACAATTGGGATAAAAGATTATGGGATAGGTATACAGGAGGCGGATCGCGAGTTTATTTTTGACCCCTTTTTCACGACAAAAGCTCGCTCGTCTGGTATGGGACTAGCCATCACAGAGAAAATCGTTCACGAGCATGGTGGCAGGATACAATTCGACTCGACCCCCGGTAAAGGCTCCATGTTCAGGATATGCCTACCCAATCATGATGTTTGCAGCGATCACAGCCTCTTTGAATTGTGGACAGGATAGCGTTTGCGTTGGTACTGTCCTGTTTTTATTGCAGTATTACTTTTGTCCAGGCTATTAAGATGTTCCCCGCCTCCTGACTCTTTAAGAATCCACCCAAAAATGATAAAAAGATCTTTTATAAATGTAAAGACAATAAACGGATAGCGTGGTTAACTGTAAATGCGACCGTACCCGATAATGATGAATCTGGTTAATAAACGCGTTGTAGTTGTGGGTGGAGGACGCGTAGGCTTACGCAAAACTTTCAGTCTCCTGGAAAGTGGCGCAAGGGTAGCGTTGATAGCTCCCCGGATTGAGCCGGAACTGGTGGAATTGGAGAAACAGGGGAGGGTTAACTGGATTGAGGCTAATTTCAGCGATCAAATTTTAGACAGGTTTCCGGATACGGTCCTGATTTTCGGAACAACCGATAATCGTGAAACAAATGTGGAAATTTACGAATCAGCTAACAGGAGAAAAATACCCTGTAACATAGCCGATGTTCCGGATTTGTGTTCATTCATTGTCCCTGCGGTAATCTCTCAGGGGGATTTGATCATCTCTGTGAGTACGGGAGGATCATCACCAGCGCTTGCCAGACGTATCCGACAGGAGCTCCAAAAGCAATTCGGTCCTGAATACGGAAAAATGACCAAGTTAATGGGAGACCTTAGGAAGCACGTTATGAGTGTAGGGGCCGGTTCGGATGAAAATCGCAAACTTTTTTCAGAAATAGTAGACTCTGAGCTTTTAAAGGCTTTACGCGAAAGTGATACAAAAAAGGCGTTGGACATTCTAAAGAAAATATTGCCCAAAGATATCGACGTTGATGGAGCAATAACGAAAGACGGTTTATAATTTTTTGGACAACATTTTAGGGATATTCTGTTGCACCTGATCCTTTTTAAAGTGGCCGCCATATTCTATCTGATTTCATCGATCATATACCTGACGTTTCTCTTACGATCGAAAGGCTCCAGGTGCCTGTCAGGTTTCGCGTTTGTGACCGCTGGATTGGTGGCTCACACTATTTCGATAATCCACCTTTTTATTGCCCAGGGATATTTCCCTATGGCCACGGGATTTGACGCGTTATCGCTTTTTGCGTGGCTAATCGTCGCAATACATACAATTCTCCAGTTGCGTGACCTCAATCCCGTCCTTGGCGCAATGGCCGCTCCAATCGCGACGGTACTAATGTTTGCCGCTTCGACGCTTTCCTATCAGATCACACAACCAATTGTTCCAGTTCTTAAAAGCTGGTGGTTACCCATCCATGTGTCATTCGCTCTCGCCGGCAACGCCGTGTTCACAATAATGGCCATGGCCGGCGCGATGTACATTTTTCAGGAACGTCTTATAAAGAAAAAGAAAATTGGAAGATTTCACAGAATTTTGCCATCACTGGAGACTTTGGATACCTTGAACAGGCGTGCGCTGCCAATAGGTTTTTTCCTGCTAACTCTCGGGATCATTTCCGGGGCGCTCTGGGCAAGTAGCGCGTGGGGATCCTACTGGGATTGGGATCCTAAAGAGACATGGAGCCTGATCACCTGGTTCGCCTACGCCGCAATGGTTCATCAGCGATTAGCCCTTGGCTGGAGAGGTAAAAAGGCGGCAGTGCTGGCCTTGGCGGGATTTGCGCTTGTAATGTTCACTTTTATTGGAGTCAGTTTTCTGTTTCCGGGCCATCATTCTTTCGTGAGCTCGGCATATTGGGTGGTCCTTACATGACTGGGGAGACACAGGATTTTCTGGTCCTTGGTATCAATCACAACACTGCCCCTGTGTTGATTCGCGAAAAGGTGTCTTTTCCTGGTAATCAGGATGGTTCCATTACAAGACTCCTTGTCCAGACACAGGATGTTGTCGAGTGTATCATTCTGTCGACGTGCAACAGATCCGAAATCATAGCCGTTGTAGCGGATGCGGACTCATCAGCCGAAAACCTCATAAATCGTATTTCTGAAATTCACGGAGTCAACCGGGAACTTATAAGGCCTTATTTTTACGTCAAGAAAGGTCCAGAAGCTGTAGAACACCTGTTCAGAGTGACTTCCAGCCTTGATTCCATGGTTCTGGGAGAACCACAAATCGTTGGGCAGGTCAAAGAAGCGTTCAGGCGGGACGCCGCGGCTAATACCACCGGCCCGCTTTTGAACAGGCTACTGCACAGGGCTTTTTTCACCGCCAAGAGGGTCCGAACCGAAACCGGTATAGCCCTGTCAGCCGTATCCGTAGCCTATGTCGCCGTAGAACTTGCCAAAAAGATACTCGGGAAACTTGAGCAGCGGGAGGCGTTATTAATCGGAGCTGGGGAGATGGCGGAACTCACGGCGCGGCATCTGACGAATGTGGTTAAAAAGCCGATCAGAATTATTAACAGGACTTTTGAAAACGCTTGTATCCTTGCATCGCAATTTGAAGGATCCCCAGAATCCATGGAAAATCTGGGTGAAGCCCTGTCTTCAGCAGATGTAGTCATAAGTTCAACGGGGAGTTGTGATCCGATAATTCAATTTAGCCAGATGAAAACTGTGATGCGCCGCAGACGACACAGACCGATCTTCATGATAGATATAGCCATACCAAGAGATATTGAGCCAGAGGTTAACGATTTGGATGGTGTTTACCTGTACAACATAGATGATTTGCAGGCCGTTGTGGATGAGAACATTGGAGAACGTCGCATCGAAGCGCAAAAAGCCGGGAGGATAGTGGATCAGGAAGTAAGGAAGTTCATGAACTGGACTACGTCACTCGAATGGGCCCCTACCATTGTGGCGTTAAAGGAAAAATTCGAAGAGATCAGGATCAACGAAATTACCAAGATGAACGGGAAACTTGGATCCCTGAGCGCAGCGGAAAGAGAATCGATCGAGATACTCACCAAGGCGATAATCAATAAAATTGCTCATGGTCCGATATCTTTTATGAAACAGTCGATCAAGACAAAGAAAATCAATCAACATGTAGATTTTGTTCAAAGAGTGTTCGGCCTGGACGAATTTGTTTCAGGAACGGAACGAGAGGAAATAGAAACTCCAAATTATGAAATTGATCATAGGAACTAGAGGAAGCGCTCTGGCAATGTGGCAGGCTCGCCACGTGGCCGGGCTGTTATCAAAAATTGATTCCAGTATGGACGTTGAGTTAAAAATCATCAAAACTCAAGGTGACAAAATTCTGGACGCTCCGTTAGCCAAAATAGGCGGGAAGGGACTGTTCACAAAGGAAATCGAGGACGCGCTCCTAGAGGGAACCATTGATCTCGCTGTTCATTCCATGAAGGATGTTCCCACTGAAATGCCTCAAGGCTTGGTTCTTGGCGCCATATTGAAGCGCGAAGACCCACGGGATGTGTTTATATCCCGCGACAGTCGATCCATTAACGAGCTGGCTCCAGGAGAAAAAGTCGGGACTTCGAGCCTTCGGAGACGAGCTTTCCTCCTCCACAGGTTCCCCGAGCTGGAAGTCGTTTCTATTCGTGGAAATGTTGATACGCGAGTCAAAAAGATCGAATCGGAAAATCTTGCCGGCGCTTTATTAGCGGCAGCAGGCATAATCAGGATGGGTTACGCCAACAGAATCAAGCACTTTATGGGTCTAGACGACATGATTCCCGCTATCGGGCAGGGCGCCATAGGTGTTCAGATCCGTCAGGATGACAAA
>JAMCYH010000069.1 GCA_023474025.1 Deltaproteobacteria bacterium | reverse complement strand
GCGCCTATGTAATTAAGCAGTTTGACCCCCGGCAACATCCGTTGATGGGAAAATGTAGCCAGAGTAACCAGGACATTACCAGCAGTAAGTTCAGGAACCGGAATCTCTGTTTTTTTCAATTCTCCAGGAGCAGTGACTTTACGAGCTTCAGCGTCGTAGGTCGGCCCCTTAACCATTTGCCACGTTAGTATTTTGTCCGGCACGCTCACGCAAATACCTCCTGATTCCGTCTCTCGAATGTTGGTCATCCATACTGGGAAGGATAACCAGTGTTTTTTCAGACAAGATAATACAACAACAATAAGATATTGTGATGCAGTGACTTCTGTCAAGCGAAATTCTGCAGGAAGACCAAAAGTGGGAGCCTTACAGTAAGTCCCTATTTATATGTGTTTATTAGCCCACGGATAACAAGATTATGATGATTATACTGTTCACAATAAGGAACTTAATAGCAATTCATGCCCGAGGATCAATAATTACGGACATATTCATTCAGGATATTCATCACCTTTTTAGTCACAGGACCAGGCCTGCCAGATCCAATAACCCTGTCATCCAGCTTGACCATTGGGATAACGTTACGGGTCGTAGAAGCCAGGAAAGCTTCTTCAAAATCCGGAAACTGATCCAGAGTAACCGGAGTTTCGGTTATGGTAATTCCCCTGCTGGGGCGAAGCAATTCCAGTATTACGCGTCGTGTTACACTGTCCAGGATCCGGCCATCCATCGGTGGAGTAACTATCTCGGCGCCTTTGAGAACAAAGAAAACGCTAAAAGTGGAACCTTCAAGTATGGTTTTGTTGTCCTGAGGACAGATAAACACGGTATCGTAGGCGTTATATTTCGGAACAACAGTTTGGTGGGCGATGACAGCGCCTATGTAATTAAGCAGTTTGACCCCCGGCAACATCCGTTGATGGGAAAATGTAGCCAGAGTAACCCCGTTATCATAAAATTCGCGTGGCGGGGTTACCATAGGTTGGGCTACGATATACAGATGGGCCCCCCTACCCGACTGTTTCATGGTCTCGCCACGGAGTCCGCCGCTGAAAATGATGTCAATTATCTGATTTTCAGAGCTTTCCCGTTGATTACGTTCCACAAGGTCCGAGAGCACCTGAGTAAGTTCCGTCCTGGAGCACGGTGGTTGCATATAAATCTGTTCCGCTGAGCTGTATAGACGGTTAAGGTGATCTTCGAGCCTGAATATTTTGCCGTTTACTGTGCCACATGCGGTAAATATGCGATATCCACGTAAAGTCCCGCTTATATCGTCACAATATGGAAATACCAGATCTTCCGAATTGACAAAGTGGTCACGTTGAAAAGACAGCATCTTATTTCTCCGAATTATTCACTTTACGAATGCCTTGCGGGGCAAGATAGACCATGAAGGATCAGGCGGCTTTCCCACAGCATTTTTTGTATTTCTTGCCAGAACCGCATGGGCAGGGAGCGTTGCGACCTATTTTCTCGGTGGTCCTGTGGGCCGGCCCGGCCCCTGCTTCAGGACCTGTAAGATTTGAATGAACCGCCTGGAGTTCCCTCTCCCTTGATTCGTTTAATTCTTCGAGTTCATTGGGCACAGCCATTTTTACGAGTAAAAGATTACGGACTGTTTCTTCCTTTATCCTTGAGCTCATATCCAGGAACTGCTCATAACCTTCTCTCTGGTATTCCTTGAGAGGGTCCCTCTGGCCATATCCCCTCAGGCCGATCCCTTCTTTAAGATGGTCCATGCTTAGAAGGTGATCTTTCCACTGAGTATCCACGGACTGAAGCATCATGAACTTTTCAAGTTCACGCATGATTGGGGAGGTTATCTCTTTTTCTTTTTCCTCGTACTGCGCTTTAACAACCTCAATGACATGGTCGACTATCCCAGGTTGGGTCTGATCGGCTTCAGCCAGACGGTCAAGTTCGAATTTAATTCCGAACTGCGCATACAATGCGTCAGTAAGCGCTGTTATGTCCCAATCTTCGAAATGGGTCTTTTCATTGCTAAATCGTCTGACTATGTCGTCGCCAAGGTCTTCGATCATTTCAAAAACCGTGGGCTTCAGATCCGAGCCGGCAAGAATAAATTTCCGCTGGGAGTAAATAACCTCCCTTTGCTTGTTCATTACATCGTCGAACTCGATTAGATGTTTACGAATTTCGAAGTTGTGGGCTTCAACCTTCTTCTGGGCGTTTTCAATAGCCTTGGAGGTATATTTGTGCTCAATGGGCTCGCCATCCTGCATGCCCACACGCTCCATGATCATCTTTACGCGGTCTCCTCCAAAGATCCGCATGAGATCGTCCTCAAGACTCACGTAAAAGCGGCTGGATCCTGGATCTCCCTGGCGACCGGATCGACCTCTTAGCTGATTGTCGATACGGCGGGATTCATGACGCTCAGTTCCAAGAATATGCAAACCACCGGCCTCAATGACCTTGGCTTTTTCCTGTTCGCATTTCTGCCTGAATTCTTCGAGAGACTGCCTGAATTCTTCGGAATCCTCGCCCTTCTTAGCTTTTGCCCTGGCCAAAAAGACAGGGTTTCCACCTAAAATTATATCGGTTCCACGTCCCGCCATGTTGGTCGATATGGTTACACCCTTGTACCGTCCAGCCTGGGCGACTATTTCCGCTTCCAGGGCGTGGTTTTTCGCATTAAGGATGTTGTGGGGAATTCCCAGTTTTTTGAGTTTTCTGGCAAGATGTTCCGATTTTTCAATTGATATGGTGCCGACAAGGACTGGCTGCCCTTTTGCATACAATTCCCTGATCTCGGTTATGGCGGCGTCGAATTTCTCCTCTTCAGTCTTGTAGATCAGGTCCGTGTTATCTTCTCTTATCATGGGAAGATTGGTCGGTATGATTACAACTTCAAGCTTATAGATTTTGTGAAATTCGGCGGCTTCGGTGTCGGCCGTTCCCGTCATACCCGAAAGCTTTTCATACATACGGAAGTAATTCTGGAATGTTATAGTGGCCAGCGTTTGATTTTCATTTTCGATTTTAACGCTTTCCTTGGCTTCCAGGGCTTGATGAAGCCCATCGGAATAGCGTCGTCCAGGCATGAGTCTGCCGGTGAATTCGTCGACAATTATAACCTGGCCATCCTTAACAATGTAATCTACGTCCTTTTTGAACAGTGTGTGGGCCTTGAGCGCCTGGTTAACGTGATGGAGTGTTTCCATTTGCGCGGGATCATATAGATTGCTAACCCCAATGGTGCGTTCCACACGGGCAATACCCTCCTCTGTCAGGACAACACTCCGGGCCTTTTCATCCAACGTATAGTGGATTTCCTTTTGCAGACCAGGAATTACCCGGTTAATCCTGTAATACTTGTCAGTGTTTTCGTGGGTGGGCCCGGATATGATTAATGGTGTCCTGGCCTCGTCAATAAGGATGCTGTCCACTTCATCCACTATCGCATAATGGAGATCACGCTGAACATAATCCTCCAATGCGAATTTCATATTGTCCCGGAGATAATCAAAACCAAACTCGTTATTGGTGCCGTAGGTAACGTCGCAGTTGTAAGCTGTTCGCCTTTCATCGTCGTCGAGATCATGAACAATTACTCCTACCGACAACCCCAGGAATTTGTAAATTTCACCCATCCATTCAGAGTCACGTTTGGCAAGATAATCATTTACTGTGACGACGTGCACACCTTTATCCGTTAGCGAATTCAGATAAACAGCCAAAGTTGCGGCGAGGGTTTTGCCTTCACCTGTCTTCATTTCAGCGATTTTACCCTGGTGGAGAACCAGGCCACCGATCAATTGAACATCAAAATGGCGCATCCCCAGAGTTCTGATGGAAGCCTCACGTACCAGAGCAAACGCCTCAGGAGCCAGGTCATCCACAGTCTCTTTTTCGGATTTAAGCCTCTCTTTAAACTCGAGCGTCTTGGCCGGGAAGTCTTCATCCTGAAGGGTTTTCATTTGGGGTTCAAGTTCATTGATCGCGCTGACTATCGGATCAATTCGTTTCAACTCTCTATCATTTTTACTGCCGAAAAGCTTTCGAGCTAGTGAAGAAAACATTTTAAAATCCTAACCCCTTAATTAATCGTCGGTGATGGATTTTGACGATTTGGTAGTTTGATGGTCTGTTATTCTTGTAGTCAACTGAGGGACGGAAACTGTTTCAATTGAGTGTTGACCTCCACTCAAACATTAGGGTCAAAAATCAGAAGATGGTCTATCACAGCAAGTTGAGGGTGTCAATCTGCGTGACTTTTGGTTTCTCATGCTGTTTTCCTGACACTTTTGTAGTAATCCGTTAGGGCCTTCAATAATCCATCAATTGTGTATTCCCGGGCTTCTATCGAGGCTTTCAGGCCATGGCGCTCAAGCGTGTTGGACGTCACAGGGCCGATCGAGGCTATTACGGTTCCCTCTAGCAGGTCCCTGACATTGGACCCTTCAAACATGTCCACGAAATGATTTACAGTCGAAGATGACGTGAAAGTTATGGCGGCAATCGACTTTTTAAGGAAGGACTTCTTGATAGCGTCAACGTCGGATCCAGACGGACGACGGGTTTGATAAACAGGCGTGATTTCGACAACAGCCCCTTTTTTCTCAAGACCTTCTGGAAGAACATCCCTGGCCTTTTCGGCCCTGGGGATTAGAAAACGTTTTCCAGTCAAGTCTTCATTCTGAAATACGTCAAGGAGACCCTCAGCTACAAATTCCTTGGCAAGCCTGTCGACTTTTATTCCCCGAGAACTTATAGCCTTCGCTGTGACAGGTCCAATCGCTCCAAACCTCGGGCCGGCAAGTTCCCTGATATCCTTGTCCAAAGCAAAAAAACGCTTGAAAAAGCGCTCAACCCCGTTTTCCGAAGTAAATAGTATCCAGTCAAATTCGGATATTCGCTCTATTGCGTCATCCAATAGTTGATAATCACCAGGATCGGTAATCTCTATAGTGGGAAAAAGAATTGGCTCACCGCCGTTTGCCGAGATCTTCTCAGCCATTTTTCTTGACTGTTCCCTGGCCCTGGTTACGACGATTCTCTTCCCGAACAGGGGTTTCCGCTCGTACCATGACAGCGTGTCTGAGAGATTTACAACAGACCCGACGATCAGGACGGCGGGAGCGGTTAAACCTCTCTTGCGGCATTCACGGCCAATATTTGACAGATCAGATTTAACAGACACCTGGTTGGGCGTAGTGCCCCACCTGACTAGCGCCGCCGGCGTGTCGGGAGCCATCCCATTGGATATGAGTTCACCAGAAATGCTATCCAGATTCTTGACACCCATTAGGAAAACCAGTGTCCCTGAACTTCTGGCAAGGACAGACCAGTCGATTGATGATTCTTCCTTTGTTGGGTCTTCATGCCCTGTCACAAAGGTTACAGATGAGGCGTGATCCCTGTGAGTAACAGGGATACCGGCATAAGCAGGCGCAGCGATTGCAGACGTTATTCCAGGGACAACTTCGAAAGAAATTCCAGCAGCGGCAAGTTCTTCCGCTTCTTCTCCGCCTCTACCGAATACATACGGATCGCCGCCCTTTAATCTGACGACAGTCTTGCCTTCCCTCGCCTTTTTTACGAGTATCTGGTTGATATCAATCTGTTCGACAGTGTGCTGTTTTCCACTCTTGCCGACATATATCAGTTCAGCGGACGGCTTTGCTTTCTGAACAAAGTTGTGTCCCGCCAGATAGTCGTAGACAATGACATCGGCTTCAGCAATCTTTTCAGCGGCTTTAAGAGTAAGTAAACCAGGGTCGCCAGGGCCTGATCCTACCAGATAAACTATTCCAGTGGTCTGTTCGTCATCCGAGTATGGCATGTTGTCTCTTGATATCCTTACATTTCAGGTGAGAAATTTCAAATTTGACGTGTTGTAAACTGTCACAGCTGCACAATATCAAATCATGTTTTCCACGAGAACGGGTTCCCACGCCGATGAGAGAACTGATTTGAGCACCGAGTCCGCCCCTCTATCAATCAGTCTGTCAGCCATCATGACCCCGAGCGAATAGTCCTTTAGCGGACCTGTATATGAATCCCTGTAAATCGGTTGACCGTCAGGATGTGTGACCGCTGCTTCCAGCCTGACCCCATCACTGCAAGGCTCACAATAGGCTGCCATTGGCACCTGACAACCACCGCCCAGTCTCATTAAAAACGCCCTTTCGACCAGGACACATTCTCTGGTTTGAGAATCATCCAGATTCATGTTTTCCACGAGAACGGGTTCCCACGCCGATGAGAGAACTGATTTGAGCACCGAGTCCGCCCCTCTATCAATCAGTCTGTCAGCCATCATGACCCCGAGCGAATAGT
>JAMCYH010000219.1 GCA_023474025.1 Deltaproteobacteria bacterium | reverse complement strand
CGGGGTCGCCCTGGAGAAACCCCCGGAGCAATTTCAGCACGATTCGGGAGATTTTAAAACTGCTTCCGGTGAAGGATTGGGATGGGTTGAAGCTCCGTTAGGAGCGGCTTTCCACTGGTTAAGGATCGAAGAAAATGGCAGGGTAGGGCGCTATCGGGTTACACCCCCATCATTTACGAATTGGCACGGGTTCCATTTAGCCGCTGAGAATTTCGCTTTTCAGGATTTTCCGATCATCCTGGCTACATTTGGGCTTTCGTGCGCGGAATGCGACCGTTAGGAGGAGGATAAAATATGCCCAACTGGGTATTAATGGGACTTAAGTCAGGCGTTAAGACGACGGATTATCCGAATCGTGCTGAAATTGCTCCGGGGGTTTCTCCAGGGCGACCCCGAGAGGTATTTATCAGTGAACCGGCCGACAAAGCCGCAATCGCCAATATCTGTCCCACCAGAGCGATACATAATGTCGACAACCGTACCTTGGTGGATTATAGACGGTGTATTCACTGTTTTCGCTGCATGAGAGTTGCCCAACGGCAGCTTGATCATGAACTGAGTTATGAATGGGCTCTCAAAGCGGATGGCTGCAATTCACTGCGTAACATGGGGCGGTCGTTTACCCGCTCCATACACGTGCGCCTGGTCGACGCCGGGGCTTGCCGAGCATGCTTGAGTGAGATCGAACAACTTGGCAAACCTTATTACAACATTCATAGATTAGGTTTTTTCATGACACCTACCCCCAGGCATGCGGACGTGCTACTTGTCGCAGGCCCTGGGACAGACAATATGAAACTCCCGTTACAGAAAGCGTACGACGCAATGCCTACGCCTAAAAGGGTCATCGCCGTCGGCGCCTGCGCTCTATCGGGAGGAATATTCGGGCCTAGTTTTGCTTCCAGTGGTGGGGTAAAGGAATTAATTCCAGTGGATGTCGCCGTTCCAGGCTGTCCTCCTCCACCTCTTGCAGTGATTCATGGATTACTCGCTCTCGTAGGACACGAAGCTTTGACAACGAATGAACCAGCGCCACTGTGCGACGGGAGTAAGACAAAATGACTGATCCATCCAACCTGTTGCTGGTATTTCTGGGGATTTGCGGAATTGGGGCTGTTCTAGCAGCCTTGCTTCCCGACCGGATGAATCCACCGACTATGGCCTTGGTGGCCTCGATCGCCTCGGTTATAGCGCTGCTTGCCAGTGGCAAAGCCCTACTGTTCGGGCCACTTTTTCAGACCCATCTCTGGCAATTGCCATGTTTCGGGACAATTAATCTCGGCATGGACCGAATTTCAGCATTATTTGTGTTTGTTACAGCGCTTGTGTTTTTGCCGGTTTCCATATTTTCCTCGCAATACATGGCAAAGTATAGTGGCTGCTATAGTTTCAAGTCGTTCGGGATTTTTTATCATCTTCTTTTTGGTTTTATTGTTCTGACTTTAATTGCCGAAGACGTCGTATCATTTCTTATCGCCTGGGAAGCGATGACTATCCTCTCCTACCTGCTCGTGAATTATGAACACGAACACGAGGAAGTTACTTCTTCGGGGTTAATGATGCTTGCCATGAGTGAAGTTGGAACGGTCGCTGCTGCTCTAGGCCTTCTGATCATTGCTGGTTCGTCGGACAATCTCAGTTTTGTGTCTTTGAGGAGTGGAGCAAACAGCCTCGGGGAACTTGCCAGATGGACCGTTTTTCTGCTTTCGTTCTTTGGGTTTGGGGTAAAGGCGGGTCTTATCCCGGGAAGCGCCTGGCTGCCTAGAGCCCATCCGGTAGCGCCTGGTAACGCCTCGGCAATTTTATCAGGGGTTATTCTCAACCTCGGTATTTACGGTATCATAAGAGTTAACGCTGATTTGCTTCCAGTAAGCCATTCCGCACAGGGCCTGGTCGTTTTAATCGTCGGGAGTCTGTCCGCCCTGATTGGTATCCTTTATGCGACCACCGAAAACGACATGAAGAAGATGCTGGCGCACAGTTCCATTGAAAACATGGGGATACTCACCGCGAGCCTCGGCGCTGGGTTCATCTTTCTCGCGTATGGTCATCCTGCTATAGCAGGCATCGCTTTTGTCGTTGCTCTCTACCATATGGTCAACCATTCGGTATACAAAGCTCTTTTGTTTCTTGGATCCGGCGCCGTGGATAGCCATGCGGGCGGTAGGGACATGAATCGCTTGGGTGGCCTGATCAGGAAAATGCCGCGAACTGCGGCATTGTTTCTGGTGGGATCTCTTTCTATAGCGGCGATTCCGCCCTTTAACGGATTTGTGACGGAATGGTTGACACTTCAGACACTTCTTCAGAGTTCCATACTTTTGTCCAAAGGAGCGAAAATCGCTTTCGCCTTATGCGGAGCAATCCTTGCTCTCACCGCCGCCTTGGCGGTAACCTGCTTCGTCAAAGCGTTCGGCATGAGTTTCCTCGGGATCGCTAGATCAAGGGAGGCTGAAACAGCGACTGAGGCTTCGCATTTATCGACAATCCCGATGAGTTTTCTAGCTGTAATGTGCTTCTTATTAGGTATCTTTCCGACATACGTGATTCCAGTAATGGACAGAGTTGTTAGTCCTGTGGTTCATGAAAGCGTTGTCAATGAGTTAGTGCCCCCGTTTTTCACTTTCACTCCTCGGAAAGACACCAAATTTAGCGAGGCTTTTGTGTCTGAATTTCACGACTTGGGGGCGCAGATCGGACGTCAAGTCCTGCCCGGTCGTGGCATGGTCGTTTTGCGTAAAGGGACTGAACGGAATCCAGTTATCTTTGCGATGTCTCCGTTCTATTCGTTCATAATTCTAACCCTACTCCTAGCAACCTGCTTCCTCGTTTTGAGGCTGGTTTTGCGTGGACGATCGGTAAAACGCCGGTCTGTTTGGGATGGGGGGCTCAGGCGATTGATTCCCGAAATGACCTACACGGCAACGGGGTTCTCGAATCCTGTCCGGGTAATCTTTGAGTCGATTTTTCATCCTTTGATGGCGGAAAATACAAGGGAAAGCGTCGCAGGCCATTTTAGAACCGCGATAAAAAGTCAAAGAGAGGAAACATATATCTTGGAAGCATTGGTCGTTCAGCCAATCTTGCGAGGATGCAGATGGATGGCGGCATTCGTGGCAGGCATGCATTCAGCTCGTATAAATGCTTATGCTGGGTACATATTACTTAGCATTTTGTTCGTATTAGGAATTCAATCGATGCTGTAATTCCGTCGGAATCAGCAACTCTACGTTCCGAAAATCACAACGGTGTTTGCTTTGTAAAGTTTGTGGTTTGTAACCAAGTCTTTGGACATTGATTTCACTCCATGGAATAGTCCTCATTTATTACTCTGACGAAATGGAATGATCGTATTCATAGCCATCTTACCATTTTAAGTTTAAGGAGATTTACAGATGTTAAAGAAAATACTTGTCGGTTTAGACGGTTCGAAAGGATCATTCAAGGCGCTAGGTGAGGCCATCTTGCTGGCAGTATTGGCAGGGACCGAAGTTCACACTATATCGGTTGAGGAGGTTCCTCGTTATCCTGGAACTATAGACGAGTTTGTCGACGAACAGGAAGTCAAGGACACTGTTTATGGTCCAGTGATTGCTCAGGCGCAAGCTAGGGCAAAAGAGCAGGGTGTAACCCTGAAGCCCTTTGTGATGATAGGGCACGAGGTAAAAACCATTGTAGAATTCGTCACTCAAAACAAATACGATCTGCTTGTCATAGGTTTCATGGGACATTCGGCGCTCTATGATAGAGTTATGGGGGGCACATGCCAAGCTCTGGTGCGTCTGGCCCCATGCCCTGTGCTTGTCGTGAAATAGGTCACATCCTTAAAATTCAGTCCAAAGGTCGTTGGGTGGGGGGCGGATTCAAGATGAATCATCATCGAAGTTTCTGTTGGCTCCCGGGAAAGTCTTTATGAAAAACCACTTCAAAAACATCAGGCAAGGACGTGATCTTTCAAAGCCGACAGCCATGAAGTTCGTGGTTTTGATTGGTATAGTGAGCTTGTTCTCGGATATGACATACGAGGGTGCTCGCAGCGTCACAGGACAATTCTTGGCCGTTCTAGGGGCAAGCGGGACGGTAGTCGGCATTGTCGCAGGTCTTGGCGAATTCGTAGGATACGCCCTGCGGCTTGCTTCAGGTTACTGGGCCGACAAGTCACAAAAATATTGGACCATTGTTTTCGTCGGTTATGCAATGAATTTGCTCGCTGTTCCTCTCTTGGCCCTTGCGGGGCATTGGGAAATGGCCGCAATTTTGATGGTAGTCGAAAGAATGGGCAAGGCCATAAGGACCCCGGCGCGCGATGTTATGCTCGCCTGCGCCTCGGATCAGATCGGGCGTGGCTGGGGTTTTGGGTTACACGAAGCTCTGGATCAAATTGGCGCGATCCTTGGCCCACTGGTGGTGGCCGCTGTAATCGGCTTTAGAGGTACCTACCGGGATGGGTTCGCCTTTCTATTGATTCCAGCCCTTATAGCTCTGTCGGTTTTATTCACTGCGTCCAGGCTTTATCCCAGGCCTCAAGACCTGAACTCCGCTACAGTAAAAATCGAAAGTAAGGGATTTCCCAAGGCGTTCTGGATATACATTGTAGCCATTGGTTGCATTGCGGCTGGATTTGTGGATTTCCCTCTCATTGCTTATCATTTTAAAAAGATTGCGTTAGTCCCTGATGTCTGGATCCCCGTTTTCTATTCAATAGCAATGGGGGTTGACGCATTAGCCGCTCTTGTTTTCGGTCGTCTTTTCGATAGGCTTGGTTTTTCGGTTCTTGTGGGGGCTGTTCTTCTATCAGCCTTTTTTGCGCCACTTGTTTTTCTCGATGGGTTTTATTGGGCCCTAGTCGGAATGGCGTTATGGGGCGTGGGAATGGGAGCGCAGGAATCGATAATTAGAGCGGCAATAGCCGAGCTTGTTCCGACAAATAAATTGGGGTTCGCTTATGGGTTGTTTAATACGTGCTATGGTTTATTCTGGTTTGCTGGAAGCGCTTTGATGGGTATGCTCTTTGACAGATCAATTAGCGAATTAGTCGTTTTTTCAGTTTTGATCCAGCTTGTAGCAATACCGTTGATTGTACTCGCAGGCAGGATGGTGAAGAGATCAGGCGCTTAGACTTTTGTTCGTGGATGTGAGAGCGGTTTTTCGAATCTAAAACCTGGAGCGTAGGAAAAAAGTAATATTGCTCAAAGGGCATACAGTCGGCAAATATCGCAGGATAAAGCAGAACTTGAGTTTCCCAAAAGTTGTCTTAAAATGTACAATATAAAAGACAAAAGGAGGTAAATTGGGACAGATAATTTAACAGTGATTTTAACCAATGGTGGTTTTTCGGGATGTGACGACTCCGTAAGTTACGGAAAAGAAAGGAGGTAAAGCATAGGAACATTGTCGGGGGGATTCCAAAAGTATTTTAACTCCTAAAGCCCGACGTTAAAAAATGATCTGACGTGGAAACCCTTTTGGAGATTTATATGAACCTCTAATTCCGACACGCCGACCAAGGCAGTTGTCCAGCGTGGACCTTGGAAAGAAAGGAAATGTCATGATCATTCAAAGAGCCAAACTTTTTAGTGACATGAGTGTGGAAGCGATCAACGAGATCAAATCTTCTATCGTTGAAGAATCCCATGACCGGGGGGCAATACTGTTTAAACAGGATGAACCAGCTGATTACTTTTTTACTCTTATGGAGGGTAGAGTCGAACTCGCCATCGGGAAACAGGGAGAAATCGATTATACCGTTAGCCAGCCAGGGGAAATATTTGGGTTGTCGAGTGTGGTGGACCGTGAATGCTACACTGCTGACGCCAAATGCACGGAGCCAACCAAGGTCGCGAAAATACAAAAGGATAAACTTGATCAAATACTGGAAAAATATCCTCGCGACGCCACCTTGTTCTACAAGCATCTTTCATCAGCCATTATGAAAAGACTTCTGGATAACTACCAGTCGTTTCTCTCTCAGGGTAGCCTTCAGGGAGTGAGTTACGGAACAGGACAGGTGGCTGGTGATAGCGAAGAATAGTTTCTATTTTGGTTACCTGGAACAAAATAAATGGGCCCCAAAGAGGATTGGGGCCCGTCGCTCTGCTGCAAAATATATGTTACGATCTCAATCCCCAGAATTAGAATGCCATATCCGGTTTCCATACTTTCCAGACCGTTCCAACCAGTTCCGGACTGGGTTTCAATGTAGGTTTGCCGGGCTGCCATCCTGAAGGTGTGACCTCTCCAGTCTTACGGACATGTTGGAATGCCTGAACCTGACGAATCAATTCTGAGACGTTACGACCTACAGACGGCGTAAGGATTTCCATCCCCTGTATGACACCGTCAGGGTCTACAATAAACCGTCCCCGAATATCAACGCCTGCGTCATTTTCATAAACGCCATACACTTTGCCGATTTTTCCCCCTGCGTCTGATAATAGCGGATAAGGCGCTCCATTAGGTACCATTTTGGACAATTCTTCTTTTTGCCATATCTTGTGTGAGAACCGGCTATCCGTACTGATCGCCAGCACATCTACGCCCATCTTTTGTAGTTCCGGGTACTTGACTGCAACTGCAGATAATTCGGTAGGTCAAACGAAAGTGAAATCGCCGGGATAGAAACACAATACTACCCAGCGACCCTTGTAATCAGAAAGCTTGATATTTCTAAACTTGCCGTTTTGGAAAGCGTTTGCTTCAAAGTCAGGAGCAGGTTTGCCAACTCTAGCCATTGAAGAAGTGGGCGGGGCCTGGGCCTCCATTTGTACGACTTTAGATAGTTGTTGTTTCGATTCTATCGGACCCTTGGCCGTGGCCACACAGGATTCCAAAGCTTGATCGCTTTTTCCAGCTACATTCGCCGTGTTCTTACTCCCCGCTGCGCCTGTTCCGGTCGCTGACCCAGGTGGATCGGCAGCCAAAGACGCCGTAACTGAAAACATCAAAATCAATAATCCGCACATAAACCTGTAAATCATTTTACGTCTCCTTTCGACATACTAATTTTTGAGACCCATACTTCCGCCAAACCACGCCATTGTTTGGAACTAACTTTGTCGTCATCGCCAGCATTGATGACGCTGACCTAATAGGTTCCAGAAGCGTATCTTAAACCCACGACCCGTGTTAAATTATTACAGTTAAACTAAAACATAGCAAGAAACGTAATTAAAAAATAATATAGGTCGGAAATAGCGAATGTCCAGTTTTTTGTAAGTTTCCAGATATAATATAACGCCAATCATGAGCCAATACGTGTCATATAATAGTGATTCAGGGATGACCGTAGGTTTTGACAATCGGGAAATGCGAATAAATCGTTTTCGCTGAGCTTTAAGAATCCATTTAAGATAACTATGGGAGCCAATATGATGGTTGACGGAATCGATCTCAATTCTGTGCCTCACCTTTCCGCACTGCAAGCCACAAGACTTTTGGAGGAGCAAGGCTACAACGAGTTGCCGTCGTCAAGAAAAAGGACCATTTGGGATATTGCCTCGAATGTGATTCGTGAACCCATGTTTGTACTCCTCGTCTCCTGCGGCGTAATCTACCTACTTCTAGGGAATCCCAAAGAAGCGGCTATTCTGTTAGGGTTCGTAATGGTTGTCATGGGAATAACTCTACAACAGGAAAAGAAGGCGGAACGCGCTCTTGAAGCTCTTCGGGATCTTTCGAGTCCCAGGGCCTTGGTGATTCGGGACAATCAACTCAAGCGGATTCCAGGCCGGGAAGTCGTATGCGGTGATTTGACGGTCCTGTCTGAGGGTGACAGGGTACCTGCCGATGGCGTCCTATTGTACAGTTTAAACCTGATGGTAGATGAGTCGATTCTTACTGGAGAGTCGGTACCAGTAAGGAAGATTTCGGGAGATGACAAATGCCAAATGAAAAGAGCGGGTGGCGAAGATATACCCTGTGTCTATTCGGGCACTATGATCGTGCAGGGCAATGGAATAGCCCGGGTCCGGTCCACCGGGGTCAATACAGAAATAGGTAAAATAGGCAAGACCTTACAGGAACTTGAAACGACTGAGACCACCGTTCAGAAAGAAACCCGAATACTGGTTAGGAACATTGCTGTTGTTGGATTAACCCTTTGCGCTGTAGTTGTGACAATTTTTGGCCTAAGACAGGGAAACTGGTTAAACGCTTTCCTAGCTGGGATAACGCTAGCTATGGCGACTCTCCCTGAAGAATTTCCAGTAGTTCTGACAATTTTCTTCGCCTTGGGGGCTTGGCGTATTTCAAAAATTAATGTTCTTACGCGTAAGGTGACCGCAATAGAAACCCTTGGTTCAGCCACTGTCCTTTGTGTCGACAAAACGGGTACATTGACCGAAAACCAAATGTCTGTAATTAAACTATGTGTCGATGGTATGATAATCCCGGTAAATGCCGATCAGGATTTGTCCGTGGCTGAAGAGGTTCATAAGTTGTTGGAGTTTGGCATCCTTGCGGGAAATCTGGATCCATTTGATCCTATGGAAAAGGCGCTTAAAAAATTGGGCGAGAGGTTTCTTGCTAACAGTGAACACTTACACGATAGATGGAAGCTTGTCAGACAATACCCATTATCAAAAGAACTGCTCTCTATTGCACATGTCTGGAAATCGGGTCAAAGTCAAGAATTTGTAGTGGCTGCTAAAGGGGCGCCCGAGGCAATCGTTGACCTTTGCCATATGGATGAGACTCGATCGGGGGAGATAGTCAACCTGACTCATTCAATGGCATCAGAGGGCCTACGGGTTCTTGGAGTGGCCAAAACATCCTGCGAAAACGCTCCTCTTCCGGACAATCAACACAATTTTCCCTTTGAATTTATAGGGTTGATAGGATTTGCCGACCCGATAAGGACCAGTGTGCCATCAGCTCTTATAGAATGTTATGAGGCCGGACTTCGGGTGATTATGATCACAGGTGATTATCCAGACACCGCCCAGAGCATTGCCAGACAAATTGGTCTTAAAAAGTGGGATCAAATCATTACAGGGGCTGAAATGGACATCATCGGGGCAGAAGAATTGAGAGATCGCCTGAAAACAGTGAATGTATTCGCACGAGCTGTCCCTGAACAGAAACTCAGAATCGTGGATGCCCTGAAAGCAAATGGAGAGATTGTGGCCATGACCGGTGATGGAGTAAATGACGCACCGGCTCTCAAGGCCGCTCACATTGGTATTGCTATGGGAGGTAGGGGGGCAGACGTTGCCCGTGAATCTGCTGAACTGGTTTTGTTAAATGATGATTTCTTATCCATTGTTGAGACCATAAAGATAGGCCGAAGGATTTACGACAATCTAAGGAAAACAATGGCGTACATCTTTGCAATACATGTGCCTATTGCTGGAATGTCGTTCATCCCAATCTTGCTTGGTTGGCCACTCGTTCTTTACCCGGTTCATGTCGCATTTTTGGAACTCATTATTGATCCGGCATGCTCACTCGTTTTTGAAGCGGAACCCGAAGAGAGTGATGTAATGCGCAGGCCGCCTAGAAGACCTAATGAAAAGCTATTTGGGACTAGAATGATTGGCCTTAGTCTTTTGCAGGGGGTCGGTGTTCTACTGGTCGTGGCCCTTGTCTACGCAATCACGTTATACCGGGGACATAGTGAGCCGGACGCCAGGGCATTGACGTTCACAACATTGGTGGTTGCAAATCTTGGGCTTATTTTGGCTAACAGATCATGGTCCAAAACCATAATCAGGACACTCACAATTCCTAACAAAGCGTTATGGGCCGTAATTGCAGGGACTTTAGTTTTTCTTGGAGTAGTCCTTTCCATTCCCACGTTACAGGATCTTTTTCACTTCTCCCAACTCCACGTTAACGATTTGGTGTTATGTTTTTCAGCAGGTATCTTGAGTATTTTGTGGTTCGAAGGACTCAAGGTATTTCGCAATAACAGGTAATTCAAAAATACCCAGCGAATTTTTCGATCACTTCCGGGAAAGTTTGAAAGTCCGAGCGGGATAATTGATGTTGAAATTAAAACGAGAAAACAGTTTTGGTAGTCTCATTATGTTAAACACCATTACACCGATGGACAATCGATCAATCCAAGAGGACAATGGCCAGCCAAAATGAATATTAATTTCACGGTCCAGGAACTCATACTCAATCACCTTTAACAGCGCAACGATATGTTGATAAACGCTTCTTTTGGCGGCAACCATCCTAAAATGGTTTTTTGCCAGCCTGGTAGGTGTGCCATGACGTGGGTTGTAAAAAGTAACATAGGCTTCGTTTGGTTTAGGCCTAGAAATGGCTTCTTCTCTTGGCCGGCGGAAGAATACGTGGACCTCCTTTTCAGAAGAATCTGCAAGGTAAAGTATTAAATCCATATGACTGTCAGTGGCCGCGATTGACTTAATTTCAGGACCCTTTTTCTTGGCCACCATAAGACCGGCGACCAAAACCAATACCGTTATGGTAGCCCACAGTGTAGTCCCATGTGGTTTCATCCATGCCAGGAACAAGAAACAACTGACGAAAATGAAGAAAATCACCAGGGTTACCAACCTGTTAGTGTTGAATTGAATAACCTCTTTGGTCCCCATGAAATAGCGATAAATAATCAGTGACCCCATGTTTATGCAGAAACTGGCCACCAACCCTATCGCATACATGTCGGCCAGTATCATTTGGCTACCCTGAGTTATAAGTATGATGGATGTAAAAACGATAGCGTTAGTTAAATGGATTCGGAATAAAGAAGCTCTCTTGTTTGTTGCGATAAACCAACGAAACCCGTATCTTCCGAAAACAGCGTCCAAAAGTTCACTTGACGCCACAAAAGCCGTGTTGACCGCCATTATGAGCGTCAGGCTAGCCAGGGCGGCGGTAGAAATACCGAACCAGACACCATGAACCATTGTTGCGTAATGGGTTATAAGGTCACCTTCGTGTTTCGCAAAATCGATAGGGGCGGATAGGGCAAGGGCTGCAACAACCGGAGTAATCAAACCCACGGTTAGCGCCAGAAATATGTAGGCTTTTCCAATTTCACGCCATGTTTTGACTAACCCGGCCGTTTGAAGAACCGATTCAACTCCGGAATATGCCAACACGCAACTCGCCACGGATGCTATAAAAATACCGTAGTCTCTTGTCCAAGACCCCGTCTGAAGTCGTTCGGAGACATGATCTACGGAAGTCTTTAGACGGACAATGGAATCCGCGTCCAGCGAGATCACTCCACCAACTATCAAATTAAAAAAGACCAAACCGGCAAGAATGAAAATACAGAAAGTGAAACGAGCGTTTTCCTTGATCCCGAGTATGTTCAGCCCCGCAACTCCCCACACTATGGCTATACAAATAGCCATCTTTGCGAAGTGGGGAATGACGAAGAAGGAAGTGGCGTTCTCTACGGCGCTTACAGCGGAAAGGCACGCTGTCAATATATAGTCTACCATTATCGATGAAACAGCTATGAATGATACCGTAGGCCCCAATACCAAGTATGAAAATGAATATACTCCGCCACCGAATATCTTGTGATGTTCAAGGATTTCCGCAATTTCAACCAGTCTAGTTGTCATGTAGTGAATGAAAGCGGCGGTAAAGGCTATGAACACAATCGCGCTCGGTCCTATGAACCTATGAGCTTCCGCAGGCGCATAAAAGACCGACGTTAATTCGTCCATCAGGGTTATGACTGCGACGGCCAACCAAGTCAGCCAAACACGGCCGTCCTTGTAGTAGGAAAGACCATTTTTTCTGAAAAGTAGGTAGAGAAACAGTCCCAGGAGTAAGAGGTTGGCGACTAAAAGGATTCCAGTTTTCATTTAGGATTCCTGTTTCCCAGTTAATAGAAAATCGGCAATGATTTTTAGAAATGGCAGAATTTTATGACAGTAGCTATGGGGATATTGTTTACAGGCCTCAATCATGAGTTCTTTCCATCAAAACAAATAGGCTACAGGATAGTTGAAAAACTGAGATAAATGGCATTTATATAATGGTTTGACGTCGGTTTCAAAAGAAAATTTAATGCCAGGAAAGGGCTTGCCAATGTATATGAAAAGAATGTCGCTTTTGCCGGCTATTTTCGTCCTTGCGATTTGGACATCGTCTCACGGCGCAGAACCGCTTACCCAATCGCAGCATCCAGAGGAGCGCGATATTGTGATAAAGTTGCTCAAATCCATTGAAAATGATCAATATGCTACCTTCATTGAAAGAGGATCCGACTATTTTAAGTCAAGGATATCTCAACGACACTTTCATAACGTTTCGGAAAGACTTGCTCAACATCTCAAGAATGGATTCGATGTCATATTTTTGACCGAGTTCAAAGAAGCGGGGCTAGTAGGGACCCTTTGGAAGATTGAATACAGAGACGGCTTTGACGACGCCCTGGTAAAGATTTTCCTGGAAGATGGTAAGGTAGCGGGGGTCTGGTTTCAATAGAAAATAATCCTGGAGATCACTGGTAAGCGTTAGATTTTTCTTTTCGGTCCTATTGCGTCATGCTCCACCGATAAATGTAGGAAACTTTTCAAAATCGATTCGGCAATCTTAAGTTTTTCCAGATCAATTCCAGTTTTAAATCCAAGTCCCTCTATAAGCCTTACTGCTTTCTCTGTGTCCACATTCCCTTTGGCCCCAGGAATGAAAGGACAACCACCGATGCCTCCCACTGATGAATCAAATTTACGAATCCCCGACTCAATACCAGCTTGGATGTTTGCCAAACCGTATCCTTGAGTATCATGAATATGCAGCCCGACTTTCTCCAAAGGTGTCAGTTTGCCGACACTGGCTACCAATGATCTAATATTATCAGGTTTCGCCATTCCGGTAGTATCCGCCAGAGCAATTTCAGTCGCCCCGGATTCCAGTAGTATTGATACCATTTGACAAACCTTGTCCTTTGAGATTAGCCCTTCAAAACTGCAGCCAAATGCGCACATAATACCTCCAGTTACCTCAATTCGAGCCTCTCTGGCCAAACGAATTGTGCTAACCGCGATGTCAAGCGCCCTGCGGACACTCATTCGAGAATTCTTGAGACTATGAGTCTCAGACGCTGAAACGTAGATTTCTATGTGACTGACTTTGAGATCGAGAGCGGTTTTAAATCCCTTTTCGTTCAGGATGAGGACCGTATAACGCACGTCACGGTTATTGTGTTCCAAACCCCGCCAAACAGCGTCCGAACCGGCCATCTGAGGCACCATGTGAGGGTTTACAAATGACCCGATCTGAACTCTGCGCAGTCCAGCTTTGACCAAAGCATTTATGATCTGAATTCGTTGGGAGGGGTCAACAATGTTGGGCTCATTTTGAAGGCCGTCCCGTGTAGAAACTTCCTGGATTAATACGGTTGATTCATCAGGATACTGCATGTAATGCGAACTCCTAATTTGCTGTTTTGGCTTTATGAGCAATTTTCTAGATTATCCATAAAACAGGCCTTCAAACTCTTAAGGTCCAAATTTAACACAAATCAAGTCATTTCTTAACAAACAGAACCTAGATCTATTTTGGGAGCGTCAGATTTAAATACGGAACTCCTTTTTGGATTTGACCAGAGGTATAGACTATCCCATGGTCAACTGGAACTTAAACGACCTTGACATGTCTTCCCGTAACATATAATAACGGACCTGAGGCAGGCGTGTCGATAACCGATCGCCTGCCAGATTTTTTCAGGAGGAGAGCATGGATATAATAGCTAATATTCCGGCGCCTGACGAATGTGTATCAAAGATATTTAGTTATACGGGACAAAAATATGAGCCCGAGACAGCGTCAGAAGTTTGGCTCAAGATATTACAGCACAAATGGTTTTTATCGGAAAAGTTGGGAAGAGACGCTGGAATAAAGGTAGCCTGTCTGGATTATATCGAAAATATAGATGTTATCAACGACAAACAGATAGATGAAGACAAAGTCAACACTCTTAGGGAATTAGGGGCGCAGTTAGTTGACAAGTCCATTTGGGACACAATTTCCGACTCTCAGCCTCCAAAACAAATTGTGGAAAAAAGAATCATATTGCCGCTCACCAAGGTGGATCTCGCTGAAAAACACGGCGTAACTCCTCCCAAGACAATAATTTTTTTTGGACCCCCGGGAACCGGAAAGACACATTTTGTGAAAGCCATAGCGGGAGTTTTGGACTGGTGGTTCATTGAAGTAAGTCCTAGTGATCTTATGGCTGATGGTCAGGATCGTTTAGGAAAAAACCTTAAAAACCTTATGGAAACAGCGGGAAGACTTGATGAAGCAGTGGTTTTTGTTGACGAGTTTGAAGAAATTGCTGGCAACCGTGATCAGGCTTCAAGGATAGACAAATCAATAACTAACGAATTCCTCAAGCAGGTCCCTCTCTTTAAAAGGCAGCCTGGCAGAAGACTGCTGATTTGCGCTACCAATTATATAAGACAGCTCGATGCCGCGTTATTGCGACCCGGTCGATTTGATCTAATTATCCCCGTAGGAGGTCTTGATGCTGAAGGGCAGCGAACGATTTTCGAACATTACCTCTCGAAAACAAATGCGGGCGATGTGGATGTGAAGAAACTCGTTTCCCTGATTCCCTTATTTACGCCTGCCGATATTGAGTACCTTTTTCAGAAGGTTACTCAAAAAGCATTTGAAAGGGAATTGCAAGGCGGGACAGATTACCGGCTTACTACAGAAGTTTTTCTGGAAGCCCTATTAGAAATAAAACCGTCCCTCACTGAGGAACTGTCGGTGATGTTTGGAAAAGATTGCCGGGAATTTACCAGATATTAGAGCTTACTAAAGATGCGGGTAATGGATTAAGGTTTGGACAAACGACTGACACAAATATAAGGGCAGGGATGTCCAAATTCCAACGACTCTCATTGATGGCGTCTCAATACTGGACTACCTGCCCTTATGATATTCATTAAATGAAAGGGGGAAGCTACCTCAATCAGACATTTTTTTCAGTAGTTCCTTCGCAACTTTTTCTCCGGACAATAACATGCCACCAAATATTGGCCCCATGCGAGGGCCTCCAAATGTTGCGTTGGCGCACATGCCTGCGACAAATAGTCCAGGATATACCTCACAGGTGTTTTCAAGCGTGAGAGTTTCAGCCTTGTCGGCCCACATTGATTTTTCTCCCTCGATCTTGCCGCTCGGCGTTTTAAGCTTTCCGGGAACCTTATTGAAGACGACTTTGACGACTTCAGTGGCATGTCCAGTCGAATCGATCACAAATTTTGACTCGGGGTAAAATGGGAGCCTGGATGGATGCTGATGGCCGCCACAACAACCAAGGTTTTTATTGATGTGTTTATGCCTCGGACCTTTCCAGTATCAACTGAGGCTTACCTGTCAAGTTTAAGGCAGAGTTGATACCGGCCATCAAACCCTGGGCGGCCGCTTCTTCATAACCTGAGGTACCATTAATTTGACCCGCCAGATACAGATTGTCTATGATTTTGGTTTCGAGGGTTAGTTTGAGGCATCTCGGATCAACGTAATCATACTCGATAGCATAGGCCGGCCGTACAATTTCAGCCTGCTCCATCCCCGGGACAGTATGGATTAGAGAGTATTGCAGGTCAGCAGGCAATGAATTGCCCAAACCCTTGAGATAGATTTCGGTGGTTTTTAATCCTTCCGGTTCAGCAACAACTGGGTGAGTCAGTCGTTGAGGAAACCTGGCAATTTTGTCTTCGAGCGACGGACAGTATCTGGCTGGTTTTCCCTTAATAGCGCCTGAAAAAAGAGATGACCTAAAGAGATTTGCACGTACGAATTCGCGTGTCGCTTCGGATGTATGCGTCTTGAAACAGGATCTGATTGGTCGATTTATAGATTGTGTTTTCAATGAAAAAGGTCGAATTTCCGGGTCCCCCTTATCTTCTTCCATAACAGAGAAATCCAGACTCGATTTCTTGATCCTCGGGGGTGTGCCCGTTTTGAATCGACCGCAAGGCAAACCCAGTTGTCTCAATTGCTTCGCAAGGCCGATAGAAGGAAACTCCCCTGCCCTACCCGCTTTGTAACTTACAGGCCCAACATGTATAGTCCCATCCAGGAACGTGCCGGTAGCAAGTATTACTGCAGATGCGGTTACCTCGTATCCCGTTCGCTCCATCACGCCGTGACATTTTGAGTTCCTAATAATTAGGCCATCGACCATTTCCTGACGTATAAGGACATTCTCCTCGGCTTCAACTGCGGTCCTCATGGCTATTGAGTAATCAAGGCGATCACATTGCATCCGTGACCCGCGAACAGCGGGTCCTTTACTTACACCAAGCAGCTTATACTGGATGCAACTCTTGTCAGCCGCTACACCCATCTCACCGCCTAGAGCGTCAACTTCCTTAACCAGATGACCCTTGCCTATTCCGCCAATGGATGGATTACAGGGCATAAGGCCGACGGTGTCAACATTCAGCGTGTAGAGCCATACGCTTAATCCCATCCGGGCAACTGCCAGAGCGGCTTCGCAACCAGCGTGGCCTGCGCCCACAACTATGATATCAGTTTCGTTCCAGGGCTTCATGTTTGAATTTTACAGCAATTGTCCAAGGCTAATTCCTATGTCTTTCATTTCAGGCCTTTGGTTATGGTGGCACACAGGGCAATCGTCAGAACCTGAAAAGCATCCACAACGGTTTGAGGCCCAAGAGTTCAGTAATCGTTTCAGACATCATTGAATTCGCTCAAAATGCTTTCGGTCATAGCTCTAAGAGGCGGCAAATCCATAGATGTAGTATCCCAAGCCATATCATGGTTCACTCTAAAATAATCGTGGATAAGAAGATGCCGCATGCCCATGACCTTTGGCCACGGAACATCAGAATGATTTGATCGAAAATTTGAGGCTAATTTGTACGCCGCCTCTCCTGGACTCTGCAAATCACAGACAATGTGAGGTCCTCACTAGTTCGTCTTTTTGAAAGCGATCTTTTTCAAGAATACCATAATTTTGAACATTCTGCATGGTGTCCAACATGTCGATAAGACGTGCTCGATCATCTCTTATAAAGGGGCAGCTTCTTTCAAGATTTGAAGGGGCAACGCCAAGCGGCTCTTGCAGTTCATACAACAAGCCTGCAAGGACAAATATCGTTCGTTCCGGTTCCATATCAGCAAGTAAGTCTATGTCGCTGTACAATTCAGCATGTTCTCGTGTCACGGAACCGAAAATCCTAACGTTTCTGGAGCTGTAACTAAACGAGATGTAGAAAAACTTTACGAAAATTCGAAGGTTACTCTAGAGGCTACAAACACCGGCATCCTGAAATACCAACCATTACACCAGTAGATATTTTCTTATGATCTCTTCATTCTCCTGCAATTCTTTTATCGTGCCATGGTACTTTATGACACCGTTATCCAGAATGTAGCCGCGATCACTGAGGCCTAGAGCTGTTTTCTGGTTCTGTTCCGCTAGGAGAATGGTTAAGCCGGCATCTCTTAAAGCCAGGATGCGCTGTTCCAGCATGTCGACTATTATTGGAGCCAGACCTTCTGTGGGTTCATCCAGCAACAACAATTCCGGATTGGTTACCAATGCTCGCGCTATAGTGAGCATTTGCTGTTCACCTCCACTCAGGAAACCCGCTTTGCGAGAGCGGATATGTTTGAGAGGCTGGAAGAACTCATAAACACGCTCCCGATTCCATGCATCGGTTCCGGCAATTTTTCGCTCCGAAATTTCAAGATTCTCATCAACAGTCAGATCAAAGAAAACACGCCTGTCGTCAGGGACAAACCCAATTCCCATCCTCGCGATAATATAGGGTTTTGCTCTAGCGATGTCTTCGCTTTTGAATTTGATGACACCCTGGCGAGGCGGGGTCAACCCGATGATACTCTTCATAGTAGTGCTTTTCCCAGCTCCATTGCGTCCAAGCAGACAAACTATTTCGCCTCTGGAAACTGTGAGCGAAACCCCAAACAGTATGTGACTGGAGCCGTAAAAAGTGTGGATCCCTTCTACCTGAAGCATCAGTGAGTTCCTCCCAGGTAGGCTTTGCGAACTTCTTCGTTGCCCCTGATGTCATCAGGCCGCCCCTGAATAATCGATGTTCCCTGTTGCATTACCATTATCCTGTTGGCAAATGAGAAAACCAAATCGATATTATGTTCGCAAAACAGTATGGTGAGCCCAAGTTCCGAGTTTAAATATTCGAGCAATTTGATTGTGGCGACAGTCTCTTCAGGCGCCATCCCGGCAGTAGGCTCGTCCAGGATGAGAAGGTCCGGATTAGCGCCTAGAGCAACAGCCATTTCCAGGACCTTTCGCTCCCCATGAGAAAGAGAACCGCTTGCCCTGTTTTCAACGTCTATCAACCCTACGCTCTCGAGTATTTCCCTGGTTTCCTGAACTGCGACTCTTCTGGCCGGTGTGATCATATCAAAGGAACGTTTCATCCGGGAGAGCACTGAAACCTGCACATTCTCGAAGACGGTTAAGCGGTTGAACACATTAACAATCTGGAAAGACATGCTGAGACCAAGTCTGCAAATCTGATACGGGGCCTTGCCGACAAGTTCTTTGCCTTTGAAAAAGATGTGACCTTTATCGGGAGTCAAATGCCCGGAAATCATCTTGAACAGGGTGCTCTTGCCCGCTCCATTTGGGCCTATTACCGCTACTATCTCGCCTTTCTCGACTTCGAGGTTCGCCTTCTTTACAGCGAGAAACTGGTCGAAGGATTTTTGAACGTCTTTAACACTTAACATTCACAAATCCTCCCCAGGAGATGCATGCGATCTCTTGAACAAGGTTTCGATGAAGCCGATTATTCCTTCTGGAAGGAAGAAAATCAGAAGCATTAGAATTATTGCAAGTACCGTCGTCCAGTATTCGGTGTAAGCCCCTACCATCGTTCTTAAAGATACTATTATGGCTGCGCCCAACATCGGTCCAAAGAAAGTGAACCAACCGCCGAGAAGACACATTATGAGGAGTTCAAGGGACAAGGTCCAGGACAAAAGATCCGGGAAAGCTGAACCTTCCACCGTGACGAAAAGCATACCGGAAACCCCGGCGAAAAATCCTGCAATGACCTGCGTCACGAGTTGATGACGCCGCACCTGAATCCCAACGCTTTCACTTCTCTCAGAGTTGTCACGAATGGCCTGGAGTATGCGGCCGAAAGGTGAGTTCAGAACAATATACATGATGATTAGAGAAACTACTGAAACGATAAGCGTAAAATAGTACGACCCGGTTACAGAACTTATCCACGAAGGGACAGGAACACCGTGAAGCCCGTCATCCCCTCCTGTAAACGAATACCATCTGAAAACAAGTATCCAGACCAACGATCCTAATGAGAGTTGTAACATGCCAAAGTATAACTTCGACAAGCGGACACAGATAAAGCCCATGAGAAGAGCCAGGATGGCAGAAACCACCGGTGCCGCAACAAAACATATAACGATAGGCAATCCAGATTTTATTAGCATCAAGGACACTGCGTAAGCGCCAATGCCATAAAAAACGGCGTGGTGGAATTGGTACATACCTCCAAAACCTAGGGCCATGTTCAAGCTGGTAGCTACCAAACCGGTAACTAGAATCAAAGCCAGGAGATACGTGAAAAAACGTGGCAGGAAATAGGGGCATAATCCCAGGGTTACAAGGCCAACTACAACGAGAGCGAACCACTTAAATCGGGAATGATCGTCAGGCTCCATGACTAAACCCCATTACCATGTTGCTCTCAGCAGCCCTTTGGGCCTGAAAATGAGCACAATCACCACGATCGCATAAGGAAACACTATTGAAAATTGGGGCCAGACTAATATACCCATTGAGTCTGTGAGACCAAAGATCAGAGCCCCTAGTAACGCGCCCCATACATTCCCTAAACCACCTGCGATAACTATCAGAAAGGATTCCATAATTATGGTGTGATCCATGCCTTGAGCTATGTTCTGAGTGGGAGCCACTAAAGCTCCGCCAAGCCCCGCAAGGAAGCAGCCAATAACAAATACTGACGCAAAGACCCAACTGACGTTGATTCCCACGGCGCTGACCATGTCGCGATCCACAGCAGCGGCTCTTGCAATTTTGCCGATTTTGGTTCGCTGGGTCAGGAACCATAAAGCCAATGCCACAAAAGGACCTATACTCAACAAAAAGAAATTGTATTTTGGAAAAGGCAAATCAAGTATCGACAAAGATCCCTGCAAAACAACAGGCGGGGCTAAAGACCGATATTCAGCGCCCCATATCATCTTTACTATGTCACGACAAAGTAGCATCAGAGCGAACGTAAACAGTAGTAACATGAGGTGTTCCCTGTCATATAAACGACAGAAGAGCCCACGTTCAGCAGCAAGGCTAATCAAAGCCACGCCTAACGGCGCCATGACGATGGCGACCCAGAAACCGATAGGGTTTTTCCCAAAAAGCGTCGCAAACGAATAGCAAAGGAACGCTCCCAGCATGTATAGCGACCCATGAGCGACGTTGGGAATCCTGAGCACACCAAGAACCAGGCTAAGTCCGGACGCCACAACAAAAAGAATGGTCGTTCGACTTAGCCCCACAAGGAATTGCTGGATCAGACCGCTAGAAGTAACCGTCGTGAGAAAATCCATGTTGATAGCCCTGGTGGGAACTAGTTCTTGGATCTAGTCTTTTTAATGTCGTCTATAGAAGGCATAATTTCTGCCGCCGGAATAGTAACTATGTCAGTCGCTATAAGGAAATCATAACCGGGAACTTTTTTGGTAACACCCATGAACATGGGCAGCATCAACTGATTGTCAAACTGTCTTACCGTGAGTTTTCCCACAGGACTGTCTATCGTCATTCCGGAAAGAGCTTCGGCAAATTTCTCAGAATCGACTTTCCCTGCCTTTTCATACGCCTTGGCTATAAAATTCGCAGTGTACCAACCAATCAGACTACCAAAGGAGGGATATCTGTTGTAAGCCTTTTGAAACTCGGCGACAAAGGCCTTGTTTTCGGGAGTTTCCGGATAATAAAAGTAATAGTTGGCGGTGCCGATCACACCCTGAGGAGCGTCCAGTCCTAATGGTCGAAGCGTAGACAGTTCAGTTGCCGTGTGCATATAGATTGGAACTTTCCTGTTAAAGCCGGTGTTCTTGGCCGCTTTCAGGAACGGAATACAGCCTGCGCCGCCTGTAGCGATTATTACAGCGTCCGGCTTAGCTGAAAGCATGGATGTAATGTATGGGGTGAAATCGGGTTCACCCAACTTCCACCACGACTGCCCCAGCAATTTTACGTCCGGTTTAATTCTTTTCAGATGGGTCCATACAGCATCGGCTATGGCGTGTCCGTATTCGTAATCGTCCCCGGCAATCCAGTAATTCACAAAAGGTCGTTTCGCCAGACCTATCGCAGCGGCCTTACCAATCATCTCGGTATTTTCATTCATTGAAAAAACAAACTTGTGCCCTTTGGAGCCAGTAATACTGGAACTCTTCCCATAAGTTACGATAAATGGAATCTTTTCCTTTTTAGCCAGGTCGGAAACCGCCAGAGACACGGCACTATTGATAGTGCCCATTAAGAGATTGACATTTTCTCTCATTATTAATTCTTTAGCTTCGGTTAGCCCCAAATCAACCTTAAATTTGTCGTCTCTCGTAACAAAGGTAATCTTTTTTCCCAGAACCCCGCCCTTGGAGTTAATCTTGTTTAAGGCCAGCTTGAATCCATCCAGAACATCCAGTCCATAAGAACTTGGAGGACCGCTATAGGTGTCTATAATGCCAATCTTGATGTCTCCGGCAGCGAATACTAGGCCGGGCAGCAGAAAAATGCCAATTATCAAGCTCATAAACCTTAAACACGGATAAATCTTTCTCATTACATACCTCCCTGTTCCCGTAACTTACGAGTCTGAAAAAATGTAATCATTTCATTTGGAGCATCCTTGAACGAGTATAGTAAAGTCGGACTAAATTTTCCACTAAACAATCATCGTAAAATTTGTAGGTTGTCCACCTACTCTTTTTGTGAAAAGATCCTTCATGTAAACTCTTTGTCCTCATGATCGACTGGAACATGAAACCTTCTAAGCCAAAACGACCACTTTTTGACACAGGGGAAGCCCTCGGAGAACTACTGCTTAAGCCATTCCAAAGATTCTCTTCGATGCAAGCCGCCGGAGGAGCGCTCCTGTTTTTCCTGACCATAGTAGCGCTTATATGGTCCAATTCCGATTTCGCCGATTCTTATGATTGGCTCAAGCATTTTAATCTTGATCTTCGAATTGGCTCATTTTCTTTGGGCCATTCCCTGCATTTCTGGATTAATGACGGCTTGATGACGTTTTTTTTCTTTATGGTAGGTCTGGAAATAAAACGTGAATTCCTTATTGGGGAACTCTCTTCGTTGAGACAGGCTTCTCTGCCGCTATTTGGAGCGGTGGGGGGGATGGTCGTTCCAGCTAGCATTTATTACATGCTTAACGCCCAAACGCCATCAGCAAACGGCTGGGCCATCCCAATGGCGACGGACATCGCGTTCACAATGGCGGCCTTGACGCTGCTGGGATCTAAGGTCCCACACCCATTGAAGGTATTCGTAACCGCCTTGGCGATTGTAGACGATATAGGAGCTGTAACCGTCATAGCCATTTTTTACAGTTCGGATCTCTCGACGAACTATCTGCTTTTGGCTTCGTTTCTCGTTATCGTTCTGATCTGTTTCAACCTCCTGGGGTACCGCAAGCCACTTCCATATGTAGTTGTGGGTCTGTTTGTGTGGCTAGCAATCTATATGTCCGGAATCCACTCAACAATCGCGGGAATTTTGGTGGCCTTTACAATACCTGCTCGCACGCGTCGTGACATGGCGCATTTTTTGGACCGATTGACAGGTATTGTCAACAGGTTGAAACCGTTAGAAACATCAGACACCAGGAACAATGAGGAAGAAAACCGCCAAGCGATAGTCAATAAAATAGAAGATCTCTGCAAAGATGTCCAGACCCCTTTGCAACGGATGGAAGAGTCCTTGAACCCCTGGGTAGTGTTTGTGATAGTCCCCCTGTTCGCTCTGGTTAACGCTGGGGTATCTGTGAACAGTTCTGACATCCTTAAGATATTGAGCGCCCCTGTTGGGCTAGGTGTAGTCATGGGACTATTGATTGGGAAACAACTTGGAATTTCCGTCGCGTGCTGGATCGCAATACGGATGAGGTTTGCAGAGTTGCCTTCCAGCGTTAAATTTAGTCAAATTTATGGAGCATCGATAATATGTGGAATAGGTTTTACAATGTCTATCTTTGTGGCTGATCTTGCCTTTGGTCAATCGATAAATCTTGATTACGCAAAGATCAGCATATTGGTTGGGTCAGTTTTATCTTTTTTGCTGGGATTACTGATAATTACTTTCGTTTCTCCGCAAAAGACAGACTTGGATGTTGAACAACCTGAGTAAGAACGGGACAAAATTCATCCTCGACGGGAATACCCGCCGACCTGAAGAATTACCAAATTTACAGAGAGTCACCGGCCTTCCCGTTAGGCACTACATTCTTTCGAAGACGTTTGGCTACCATCCAGGCGCCAAAAGCCAGGATTGCGACAGAAAACACCAATATGTCGAGTTCGTGCGAATATTTCTCCACCAGAGTCCAGTTTTGGCGCAATTTGTAACCGCAGAAGAGCAGGAACGAGTTCCAAATAGTGGCCCCCGCTATTGTAAAAAGGCAGAAATGGCTCAAATTCATGCGACCAAGTCCTGCTGGAATAGAAATCAGGTGACGAACAACGGGTATGAAACGACTAATAAAGATGGTCCATGAACCATGTTTGTCGAACCAGCGTTCTGTCCACTCAAGGTGTTCGTGGTTTAAAAATAAATATCGACCTGCCCTGATAACCAACGGCCGGCCACCCCAAAGTCCTAAGAAATAGGATATCAAAGAGCCGATTACGGAACCAGCAGATGTGACAATTATGGCTGTAGGTATCGAAAACTTTCCTTCTGCGGCTAAAAAACCTACAAAAGGCATTACAAGTTCGCTGGGAACCGGAGCAATCATGCTTTCGAGCGCCATTAGAAAGCCAGCTCCCCAATATCCGAGTTGCTCTATTATATAAGTAAAATAAACACTAAGATGAGCGATCATAAGTTTCTACCTCTCCTTACTGGTGGAGTTCACGATTTCTTTCCCTCTGATGGAGCTCACAGGGACAAATTTAACATATAACGTTCGGGGACTCAATGTAGAGCAAGTCACTGTTTAGCCATTACACAAATGTGACGAAATTATGTCGGGAAATCAAAGTTCAGATTCATCATTGTGATACTCATGAAGCTATTGTTCAATTGGTTGACTAACTACACGATTTTTTATTGTAATACCGTTTTAATAATGTTAGTATCTAAATAATTAAATTAATAATTCATTATAACAAATCCCAAGTGGGGGGACAAATGAATTCTATACAAGATGGACCGACCTCGTCAAAAACCGGGCATCCAAGAGAAACGATCAGGCGAATTGCAATTTTGGCTTTAAAGGTGACTGGTGTTATTGGTACAGTGATCTTGTGGTTCATAGTTATCCAGGGGGCCGATCGGCTACTGTCGGAGCCTAAATTCTGGGCTAGAGCACGTATCGAGATACTTGGAGCTCATGACCGCTTTGACCCTCGTGTCTGGTTTGAAGAAAACGTCAATTCAGTGCAAACATCTAGCGTCCGCGAGCACGCGGAAGCCCTCAAATCTCGCGATCTCGCCAAATCTGTAATCGCGGCCATGAGACCGGACCTATACGAGGAGTTGATGTTGACATTGCGTGATAGCTACTCCGGGAAACAGGCGATAGCCGCCAATCTCAAATCCTCTCAGGTAAGCATAAATCCAGAGAATAAGAGGAGCTATAGATTGGCTGACTACGTTTGTGAAAATCTTATTGTAAAACAGGTGAGTAGTTGCAATATGATTGATTTATACTTAAAAACACCCAACCAGTCTCTATCAATCGAGCTACTGAACCTGTACCTGAAGCAATTTAATGCGTTTAATCTTGAGAAGAGGCGCATGCAAACGATGGAGTCCGTCGAGAATCTTGAAGAAGGTGTCAGAGAAACCAGACATCAACTCAAAGAAGCTGAAGCCAAACTTCTCGAATTTGTAGTTGAAAACGGGTTCTACACTGATGAGGGAAGTGGGCTTGGCCATGTATTCAATTTAATTAATAGACTTGTCGGAGGACCGAAATGCGGTGACCGTCAAATCTCAGTCAAAAACTCACATTTCATGGAACAAAATCCCGTCTCCACAGCTCCTGACAAAAGGGATTTGATCCGCAGGATGTCAGCGGATCTCAGAAAACTTGAGGCGGAACAATCTGGACTAACCGCTACTTTGGGATTAAATCACCCAAGGATGATGTCTCTAGCGGGTAAAATTACATTTCTGAGGAAAAGGATCGGATATTTTCGCCAAAGTTTTGGTACTGACCCGACAGTGACGATGGAACCAGACCAAGAACCAACAGTCGTAAGAAATGATGACGAAACAACTTATAAGACAACTTTAACCGGAGCCAAATCTCTTGCGCAACAATACTCCGATCTTAAACGTGATCTCGACATTAAGAGCGATTTCTGCAGGTTGGTGCAACAGGAAGCTCAAAAATGGAGCGTAAAGATTAGAACCATTAGCAACAATATCGTTGTGATTGATGGACCAAGGGATGGAAAGCCAGGATGGTGGTTGCGATAAATGTTAACGGCTTGACTGAAATATGGCGCGAGTGGATTTTGACCGAGACATAAGGCCTGCGAATTGACGTTTTTAATTGAGTTGGATTAAAAAACGCTGGAAAAGGTTGGTATCTATGATGTCTAATGCTCAAAAAGTGGCATTTATTAAATCAACTGGCTTCTTTAGTCTCAATTTTTATGCTGTGAAAACAGAATTGCTGTGTTCCCGAGACTCCTCAGCCACAGTTAACAAATAATTTTATTTGGATTAGACTGACACGGGTCAGTCCATTTTCGACCACTCTTCTCCATTGACCAATTTAACCTTTTAGGCTGGGACTTTTGGATCATTCTCATTTCTTCGGAAATTGAAAACATGAAAGTAGCTCTAAAAATTCTTGCACAAGCCTTGCTTCTGTCGTTAGTCATGTCGGCGTTGACAGCCTGCAGTACTGAGCCACAAAAACTGGGAATAAAAGCTCCGCCAGTCCCGAAAAAGAAATTCAGGATTGCTACTCTGGTCAAAGTAGATGGGATTCCCTGGTTTGCAAGGATGCGGGTCGGGGTCGACAGATTTGCATGGGAAACTGGGCAAGACAGTTTTTTAGTTGGGCCTGCGAGGGCTGATGGCGCTTTACAGGCTCAAATGGTTGACGAATTGATCAAACAGGGTATTGACGCATTATGCATCGTGCCTTTTTCGGCCTCCGCAGTTGAACCGGCGCTCAAAAGGGCTAGAGAAAGAGGCATTGTAGTCGTGGCTCAGGAAGCCGCCAACATTGAGCATGCCAACATCATTATTGAGCCATTTGACTGCAGGGCATGGGGAAAACACCTTATGGATCAACTGGCTGCAAGCATGAATGAACAAGGTGACTACGCGATTATTTTGGGCAGTTACCACAGTCAGTCTCATGTGGAATGGCGTGATGCGGCTGTCTCATACCAACTTGAGAAATACCCAGAGATGAAGTTGGTCACAGACCCAGTCGAAGATCATGATAATGCCGCACGTTCATACGCCGAAGCGAAAGACCTGCTCACGAAATTTCCAAATTTAAAAGGAATACTGGGACTGACTATGGCTTCGTGCCCGTCCTCGGCTCTCGCTGTGGAGACCATGGGACTCAAAAACAGGGTCAGCGTGGTCGGGGTGTCTCTTGTTTCGGCCTGCAAATCCTATCTTGAAACAGGGTCAATCAAGGCAATCAGCTTCTGGGATCCCGCGGAAGCCGGCTATGCGATGAATGAGGCTGCCCTTAAATTGCTTCAGGGCCAGGAAATCCGTACGGGATCTGACCTCGATGCTAAAGGATACCTCAGCTTGAGACGTGACAAGACTAAACACAACCTATTTTTCGGCCAAGGATGGATAGATGTGACAAAACAAAATATGGGCAACTACCCATACTGACCAAAGGCTACAACGGCCATGGGTTGAATTGACCGCAGGAATCAGCAGGCAGATGAATCTTAATAACATAAAACTCACCGTAATCTTAGGCTTCGTGCTAATGGTAGCCCTGATAATCGTTATAGCAGCCACGGGCTACTTCGCTCTCAGAGAGGCGATAGACGATGCGGATCGTTACAGCGCTCTGGCTCGTGACACAAGCGTTGCCTATGACATCGGTTCCAGCATGCTTCTACTCGATGAGGCGTTGAACAGTTATTTGGCGCATCGCGACATTCAGTCTATCTGGGACATTAACTATCGTTTAGCTCTGACAAGACGAATGACGCAAATGGCGCAAAAGTCAAACACCACCCCTCAAATCAGGGACATTCTTTTGCGCGTTGATGACATACTAGTGAGATTTACAGCTACTTCGCTCTCAGAGAGGCGATAGACGATGCGGATCGTTACAGCGCTCTGGCTCGTGACACAAGCGTTGCCTATGACATCGGTTCCAGCAT
>JAMCYH010000250.1 GCA_023474025.1 Deltaproteobacteria bacterium | reverse complement strand
TTATTTCAAGATATTACAGAGACGCTCGTTTACTCCCAATTGGAGGTGGCGCCGACGAGGTCATGAGTGATATAGTCGCAAAAAAACAAGGATATTAGAGATTCACAATTAATGACCAAAGTTAATAGAATAGAATTAAAAACGCCTTTTGCCCTTGATAGGGTAAACTGCTACTACATCAAGGACTCTACGCCAACTCTTGTTGATGCGGGTGTTAACACCCAGGAGGCCTTTGAAACCCTGGAATCAGAAATCGGGCAGGCCGGTGGTAAAGTCAAAGAACTGAAGAGAATAATACTTACTCATGCGCATTCTGACCATATTGGTCTTGTGCCTAAGCTTGTTGCGCTCAGCGGCGCTGAAGTCTACATACACAAATGGGATCTCCCCAAAATAGCTCACCAAAACGCTGCGGATTTTCCAAAATGGATTGAGAAATTCAGGGGGTTTTTTCTGGAAACCGGAGTGCCTCTCGCCACTGTAAAACAAACACTGAAGTCTATGTCGGAGCGTTTCAGTAAATTCTACAGCTCATTTTCGAACGTGATACCACTTGAAGGCGGTGAAGTTTTTTCTTTTGACGATTTCAGCGTCGAGGTTATACACACGCCGGGTCATAGCCCAGGATCGATATGTATGCTAAACAGGAACGATGGGACTCTTTTCTCGGGCGACAGCCTCCTGGAAAAGATAACATCCAATCCTGTTGTTGAACTCGACGCTTCTGCGCTGAATGTGGACTACCGGGCGGTAGAACAATTCATGACCTCTCTGGAGCTTATAGAAACCCTTCCAGTCACCAATGTTTTACCTGGACATGGGCGCCCATTTTCAAATCATCGTTTGAGAACGCAAGAATTGTACTCACATCATGAAGAGCGGATGAAAAAAATTCTCCAACTTCTTGAATCCAGTGATGAAAAATCGGGCTCCTTATCCGGAGCCTCGACTTTTGATGTAGCGAACGCTCTTTTTGGATCTTTGGACGGAATAAATCTCTTACTTGGTTTGTCAGAAGCTCTAGGACATCTCGAGGTCCTTGAACAAAAGGGGCTCGTATTGTCTCGGAAGGAGGGGCCGAAGAAATTCTACTACTTCAAGAAATTGTGATTTTGTTCTTAACCTGGCCTGAGTAAACAAATAGACAGACCGGTAGAGTAATCATTTTCCGGAAACAGGTTCAGGCGCCTGTAACAATTCTAAATTTCCAGGACTTGAAGATTCAACGGAGGTTGAGGGAATGGTAACTGAACTGGAGTACAACTTAACGCAAAGAATAGCGTTGGGCGATATTTTCCGGCGTCAGGCGAGACATATACCTGACAGGGAAGCCATTGTTGAGAAAAGAGGCAATGAACGCATAAGCCTTACTTATAACTTCCTGAACAGTCAGCTTAACCGTTTTGCGGCTGCGATTGCTAGCCTTGGGGTAAAACGGGGCGACAAAGTCGCGATGATTGGACCTAACTCATGGGAACTCGTTGTGGCTATTTACGGGTGCGCCAAAGGTGGTTTTGTCGCTGTTCCTCTGAACCCTCGTTTAAGTCCGGAAGACATGATTTATATGCTCAATCACTCAGAATCAAAGGTGGTTGTAGTCGACGATGTTCTTTGTCCCTTGATAGATAAAGTAAAAGACAAGTGTGAAACGGTAAACCATTTTGTTTCTGTTCCAGCGACAGGAAACAAGGCGCCAGATTATTTCCAGGATTTCCAGGATTTTCTAAAAGGACAGCCTGAGTCTGAATTCGAGCAGATCGTTTGGGATCGAGATCCATTTACGATCATGTATACTAGTGGCACAACCGCCCGCCCTAAAGGGGTGGTGCTTTCACACCTCAGTTGTTACATAATGTCCTTGAGTAATCTGATAGAAATGAAGATATTCCGTGAACACGCAGGCGCAATCGTCATGCCGATGTTCCACTGCGCACAGCAAACTTTCGCCACGACTCATTTTCATATAGGCGCAAAGAACGTCATCTGTCGAGTTTTTGACCCGGGAACAATGCTGGAAATGATACAGGAAGAAAAAATAGGTTCTCTTTTTGTGCTCCCGATGATGTGGAGAGCAATGTTGGATCACCCACGACTCAAGGAATATGATGTCTCCTCGCTGAAGAGATGTACCTACGCAATGACTCCAATGGATAAACGGACCCTTGAACGAGGTATAGAAGTCTTTGGTCCCAATTTCATGCTGGGTACGGGGCAGACCGAATTTTTCCCATCCACGGAATGTTTCAAACCAGAGTGGCAACAAAAAAAATCCGGTAATTACTGGGGTGATCCGGCTCTTACTGTGGAAACCGCTATCATGGATGAGGACGGGGTCCTTGTACCCCAAGGACAGGTTGGCGAAATCGTGAGGCGTGGCCCAGCTCATTTACTTGAATATCTTAAGGATCCAGACGCCACTGATGAGATCCGGAAATTTGGATGGGCCCACTCAGGGGACATAGGTTATTTTGACGAAGATGGACTCCTTGTATTCGTAGATCGAAAGAAAGATATGATTAAAACGGGTGGCGAAAATGTGCCGTCTATCAAGGTTGAGAGGGTAATCCTGGCTGACCCGCGTGTTTCCGAAGTAGCGGTAGTCGGCCTGCCTCATGAAAAATGGATAGAAGCGGTTACAGCTTTCGTAGTTCCAAAAGAAAACAGCGCTCTTTCTGAAGACGATGTAATAGCTATGTGCAAGAGAGAGCTTGGGGGATTCGAAGTCCCCAAAAAAGTCGTCATGGTGGACCAGTTACCCAAGACAACTACGGGTAAACTTCAGAAAAATATCGTAAAGCAGCAGAACTGGAATTTGTACAATTTATAATTGTGGCGCTGACTTAAAAATACTGTTTGTAGTTAGTCCCAAACAGGAAATCAGCCCGGTATTCCAGGGGTTTTTTGAATCCTGACGGTGTGTAACGCCTACGTGACACCATTGAGTGATCCTTTCCGGATTTGATTTCAATGAGCCACATCGTTGCCATGAGACCCCGCTCTTTACGTAAGCATCTCTGGTCGACAGTTTTTTGAGCAGATCCAGGTTTGTGCCCAGTCTGCGAAAGATGAGCAGGCTGTTTTTGGGGGCAGGGTGGTCCAATTCTATTCCTCTGCTGATTAATCCGTTGGGCAGCGCAATTGCCTGCTGGTGACTCGTATTGGGCCATGCTGTATTGGATGGATATATGTACCAGGCCCCCAGAGTTGGATCGTTATAAAGCATTCTCATCAATTCCCTCAAACCGGACCATCCTCGAATCACGGCCGCCCTTTTGTGATAAAGTTCCAGGTCAACAAATACGAAATTGGTTCCATTCTGAACAGAAGGGGCTTTAGTGATCAAACTACTTAAGAGTTGATTTCTAATCACCGACGCTTCTTTCCAATCGAAACTCAGTCCCGCATGGAAAGTGGCCATACATCCAATTGCGGTCGCAGCTAATATTTGAGATGTGTTCCGGACAGTGGTTCGCTTCCAAACTGTGGTCGTGACTGCAATCAAAATCGCAATTCCGTAAGAAGCTGATGAATAAATCCGGCTTGCTTCATTAAAATTGAACCATGCCGGATGTGGGTCATAAATCATTCCCCATTTTGCCAGCACAGTGTCTGCGATTTTGGGATCCGAACTCCCATAACCCGCGATCTGGTATGGCGCCATCCCCAGAAACAATATCCCCAGACCCGTAAGAACGATATATAGGGTTTCGTGTGGCAAAGTTCCAACTGCGCGGCGCCTGGGCGATCCCGATCCTGGATCCGTTGGTCTGTTTTGTGTCGCACAAATGATGACGATGATCCAGATCGTAACAAAAATCCCGACCAAAACCGGCCAGAACTTTTCCGGGAGCGATTTGAAGGGAGCGACAAGGTAAAATGGCAGTAAAGCCAGATAGGACCACACCAATTGGGTTGAAGTAGTCAATCCGGCAGCGTCGATGACTCCTCCACTCATTAGCGTATATCGCAAAATTATAGCGCCGGCAAATGACACAAATATGGCTAAGCCGAGAACTGTCAGGAACTTTGTGTCAGAGATGGTTCTGTGTCGCATGTGAATGGGCCAAAGGAAAAGCGGAATCACGAAGATCAGGAGGCTAGGCGCTTCATAAGTCATAAAGGACATAAGGTAAAGACAAACCGGCGCAATTAACCTTAAAGAGGAAAATGGTTTTTCAGCCCAGAACTGGAAAGCTAAAACCGCGCCCCAGAATAGTACGAGACTTATCCTGGAGTTATCTGTGAACACTATATAAGTGAGACTCGAAACCATGGGCAGAAAGAAAGCCGTAACCGTAGAAATGGTAACGAAACCGGGGTGATAGGGAAAACATTTGGACAAACATTTGCCCATTAGCAGACATGAAAACGCCAAAAGCAATAATGAAAAAAGGTGAAAAGTGATTGGGCTGAATCCGAAAAGTTCGAACATGCTGATGTAATAGACGCCCTCCATCGGCCGTAAGAATTCTCTGGCATATCCCAGTATCGACATCGGGAAGCTGTGCCAGTACGCCCAACCAAGGACCCACCAGTCATCACCATCAAAACCGAAGTTCCCCGACATGATTGTCAGGACTACGCAGTAGGCTAACAACCCTCCACCCAAAAGCCATAGATTAGATATTTTCTGTTTTATGAAGATCTGATAGTTCAAATGGTTAATCTACTTTATTTTTATACAACTCAGGATAAAGTTTTCGAGCGCATTCCGGACAGATGCTATGGGTAAATTCCGCTTCAGAGCGGTCTCTTATGTAAGATTCAATCTGTTCCCAATACCCCTTGTCATTGCGAATTTTCTTGCATGATGCGCAAATGGGAAGAAAACCACTCAAGGTTTTGACTTTTGACAGAGCTTCCCGAAGATCTTCAATAAGTTTCTCTTTATCCTGTTCGGCAAGTTTCAGAGATGTGATATCGTTAATTGTCAGGAGTAGGTGATATTCGCCTCCGGACTTAAAACGACGTAAATGGCAGTCCAGCCAAACCTCTTTACCAAATGTAGTAACAATGTGAACCTGGCGCATTTTCTCTGCCCCGGTTGACAAAGCTTCTTCAGCGTCATTTAAAAGACCGGAGGCCCTCCACGACTCAAGTTGACGAAAGTTCTCACTCAGTACCTGATCTTTTGCGCCTCCTATCATGCGAGGGATGGCTTCATTCATGAAAGTTGTACGTCCATCGGAGCTGTATGTAGCCACGCCCACGGAAGAAGTCGACAGGATCTTTTCGTTAAATTCAAGGGCTTCTGCCAGGCGTTTTTCCGTGTTCTTAAGTCTCAACATGGATTTCACTCGAGCAAGAAGTTCCCGATTCGGGACAGGCCTGGCAATATAACCATCAGCGCCATGTTCCAGACCGTCGGACTGACTATCTGATTCGACCTTAATGCTTGATAGAAGAATCACATAGATGTCACCGGTTTCCGGATCGGATTTGATACGTCTGCAAACCTCCCTGCCATCGATATCTGGCAATACGACGTCAAGAAGTACCAGATCAGGTTTGTTTTCTGCAACTGATCTGAGACAATCGTTCCCGTTACTTGCCTCAAAAACCTCGAATCCGGCCGACTTCATTATCCTGGATGCGCCCTGAAGGGCATATGCTTGGTCGTCTACGATCAGGATTTTAGAGGTATCAATGTTTCGCATGTATATAACTTTTGAGTCTCCGCGTATGAATCTTCGGTCTTACGTAACAAAGTGATCTGGCGTAATTTCCAAGAAACAGGTATTCATTTCCGAACGATTCTCTGTTTCTGAATTAATCAGTCGGAAGAGGAATCGCAACATAAAATGTTGAACCTTTGCCGACTTCGCTTTCGACCCATACTCTTCCTTTATGCCCCGTTACGATTTTACGAACGATAGCCAGTCCAAGACCGGTACTATCTTCGCCTCCCGTTGATCTCACGCTGGTTCTCTGAAACGGCTTGAAAAGTTTGCCCAGTTCATCAGCGGGTATGCCCTGACCGTGGTCCTCGACCGAAATAATTACCTCACTATCGGATTTAGAAACTCCTATCTCTACGACTTCTCCTGGACTGGAAAATTTCACCGCATTGGTAATGAGATTGTTCAGGACCTGTTCGATTTTTGCCGAATCTATGAAAACATTCGGAATATTGCCACCATGGGAGAATTTGACGCTAATGCCTTTCTTCGTTGCAAAAATGCTGTTAAGGGAAACACCTCTACGGATAAGTTCAATTAAGTCTGTGGTGGCAAGTTCAAGCTCCAGTTTACCGGATTCGATTTTTGCCACGTCGAGAAGATCGTTGACTAGCCGAAGCATAAACTGACTGGAAGAATGTATTATCGAAACGAATTCCAGTTGTTCGGGATTGAGGACCTCTGTGGCCTCGTCCAACAGGAACTCACTATACATCTGTATGGCGTTAAGCGGGTTGCGTAGATCATGTGCCGCCATTCCGAGAAAGTGGTTTTTTTCTTCATTCAGTTTTTCCAGTTCAAAATTCTTCTTTGCAAGTTCCCGCTGCAAATTAGCCAGTTCGTTATTGAGTCTGCCTAATTCATCGTAAAGAGAGCTTTCTTTTTGCTCCTGGTTTTTTATGAGGTCTGCACGAGCCTTCATTGCAGAGCGCAGGCTGTTGATTTGTTCATTTCCCATTTGAGCCAGTTTGTTCACCAGTTTTTCCAACCCGTCAGCAGTTTTGGCCGCTACAATTAGTAGCCTTTCGTTCCATAGAGCGCCGGCAAAACTGAGAATCTCAGCTTGATCGAGAACAGTAACGCCCAATTGCCAATCAAAAGCCGCTCCTTTTGACTTAATCTCTATAATAAAGTTGAGTGATTTACCTAAACTTCCACGCTCGACAATAGTACTCAGAGATTTGCCTGCGTGGATTCTATCGGTAAGCCCCATTTCGTCGTGGATCACTTCCAATACCGTCCCATGCAGGTCACAAAGAAAGACAATCCCGACTTCAGGTTCCTGATTTTTCATGATAGGGATTTTTGAGCCAGGAGCTGATTTGCCAGATAGATCGCCTGTTGAGCGTCGTCGGCAAAACCATCAGCGCCAAGCTGTCTCCACAAGTTGGGCGATGTACGCAAAGCGTTCCCACCCACCAGAATCTTAACTTTGCCGTCTGGATCATAATCACGAATATTTGCAATCAATTCCTGTACTGGTCCTCTATGAAATGGCATGGATGCCGAGATTCCAACCATGTCGGCCTCATGTCTTTCTATGGCCTCCAGTATACTCGATGTGGGAGTGTTTGCGCCCATATAGTAGGTGTCCCAACCTTCCATTTCGAAGAAATCGGCGACCATCCTGACCCCGATTTCATGCAACTCACCTCCGACACAGGCGGCTACCAGTTTGCGACCAACCTTTTCAGTCGAAAATATATGAGAATAAAGTTGTGACATGATGAGTTGAGTCGCGGCTGAGCAGTAATGCTCCTGAGCTACACTCACTTTGTTTGAGTGCCACAAACGACCTATTTCGTACTGAGAGCTCTGGAAAACATATAGGTAAATATTTTTGACGCTTTCCCCCCTGTCTACGGCCTGCAATATGAGATTGGACGCCAAGTGTCTCTCCCCGTTTAGTAGCAAATCCAGGTATTGCCTGGCCAGATCATGTAGTGGGGCGTCTGGCGTCATGAATGAGGGCTGAGCTATAAGCTCTGCCTGTATTCGTTTTTTTGCTGTAGAGATATATTCATATATGACCTGAGTCATTTCGGGGGGAAGTCGTTCAAACAAGACTTCCCCGGTACAATCGAGCATTTTGGGCAATGCTTCGGGAGGTATTTTTATTCCTTCGAAAAGTTGTTTTAACCACACTACGTAATCGGCGAACAGAGTAGGGTCGGATTGTTTAAGGGCTTCAACAAGATAGTTAAAGTGATGATTCGAGTCCCGAAGGCTCAATTCCCTTCCTTTTTCCCCGTATGGTTCCCAAATTTCGGGCTGAAGTTGATACTGAAGAGATACGATAGCTTGTGAAAGTGAATTTCGCTGTTCATCAATAATCTTCGCGATCTCTCTATCAATTTCCGGCATTGTCTACCCCTTTCCATGTTTGAGACATTGTGACTATCTCGTGGTGTGGCGGTTTTCCAAATCAGACGCAACAACGCTGGTTCTTAGAGAATCCCGAATCCATACCAATTTCACATAAAAAATATTTTTTGTCACATTGTTTTCGCCAGTTTGATATAAGGTTCTCGAGAACTGTTGAGACATGTTGCAATGTCCCGTTATTTCCACAATCAGTCGTGGAAACCTGATAGGAAAAAGACTTCGGGCAGGAGGTCACCATGACGGAGTCATTTATGCATCGGCTCAGGGAAGAAATAATGCCACTGCATGATGAAGCCGAAAAGCTTGGTCCTCTCAGCAAAATCCCGGAAAAGAAAGTGACGCTTGAAGATTACAAGCGTATGCTCGAGCGTCTATACGGTTTCGTGTCAGTCGCGGAAGACGCCATCGAAGCGCAAATCAATGGCCAATGCGCTGAACTGGATTATGAGAGCAGAAAGAGGATAGGGTATCTGGAGAAAGATCTAATTTTCCTTGGGTCGTCTACGGGCTCTATAGCTCAATTGCCTCTATGCGATCACATTACTTATGTTCAAACATTGGCCGACGCTCTTGGGGTTTTGTATCTGTTCGAAGGGTCTCGTCTAGGTGGACTGGTTCTCTCCAAGGCGCTCAGAGAACGATTTGGTTTCGTGGAATATAGAGGATACGCCTATTTCGGCTCAAACGGTTTGGAAGTGGCGGCTATGTGGGCGTCATTCAAGGATTTCATGGAAAATTACGTGGAGAGACATGGGGAAGGGGATAAAATTATCAATTCAGCCAAGAAATGTTTTGTCTTACTCAATGAGTGGCTCGTTGCAGTGTAAGGCTTTCTATTAAAACTGAAGCGTTAGAAATGTCTTACACGCTTGAGACATATTTCATGTTGTTTACAAAGGTACAGGAGCCATCCTGACCGGCTTAACAGTACCGATAGACCCGGCTTCTCATCTTGGATGTGCGATCATTTGAAAGTCATGTGTCAGGCTGCGCGTGTGCCGCCCTCAGGCTTGGGAAGCGTCAACGCCAGCGCCAGCGCTGAGAGTGGGAAGATGAACATCGAGTATAATGTCACGGTCAGGCCGTAATGATCGGCTATTATCCCCATCAGAGGCACTGATATGCCGCCCAGGCCAATTGCGGCCCCTAAAGTCACCCCTGAAGCGACCCCAATACGGGATCGAAGATAGCTCTGACCAAGTAATACCACCGTGCTTGAACTTCCAATGGTAGTAAGCCCAACCAGGCCCAGGCAAACCATTCGTATCGCTCCGTTGGTCAACAGGAACCCCAGCAGAAGGGGTGGAATTGCAAAAAGAGACGCCACCAGCAAGGTCTTAAGACCTATTCGATCAGCGATAAAGCCCCCGATCCCTGATCCTAACGCTCCGGAAAGCATCATTAGTGTTAACGCTGAATTGGCCTCAGGGATGGATAATCCATGAACTTTTATATAATACAGGGGTACAAACGTCATCATACCAAAGTAAAGGCACACTCGAAGGACAATTACCGCTGTAAGGCGAGCAAACGCTCCCCACTGGGCCGAATCGTCGGTCTCCGATGTTTGGGAAAGAGCGGGTGGTCGAAATGACGATAAACGGGGTAATTCCCTTATCAGACCACCCGCTACAATGATGGCCGGGATTATCATGAACAGCGTGCCTGGTAGACCAAATTTGAGAATCAGGGGGGTTATCATAATTGGGCCGAGACTAAAACCGATAGTACCCCCCACCGTAAAATAACTCATTCCGGCTGCTTTCTGCCCTGAGATATAGTTGGCAAAACGTGAACCTTCCGGATGGTATGCCGCAACGCCGAGTCCGCTCAGGAGCACACAAGCGACTAACAGCCAATAACCAGGAGCTACTCCAGCAAATGCCAGTCCCAGGCCTCCTACAAGAACCCCGAACGGCATCAGCCACGGAATAGGGTGACGATCAGAATAGTAGCCCAAACACGGCTGAATGAGCGAGGAAAGCACTGTAGCCGCCAGGACCAATCCGGAGGCGGCTACGTACGACAATCCTTTTTCAGTAACCAGGAATGGCAGCAGGGCAGGGACGGCGCCTTGGCTCACATCGTTAAACATATGGCTCACCGCAAGAAAGACAAGTCCACGGCGATCCATAGGTTCTTCTTTAGCTGAACGATTTTTTGTTTCTTCCTCAGATTCTAATTGCTGGGGGTCTATTTCGGCCGAACATGCGCCATCCATATAAACAAGCCTTTAAACTTCCGTTAAACATAATACGGCTAATCTAACCTAATTGATTGAAACGTGGTGAAAAAAATAAACTGAAGCTATTTTTTTTGAGAATCGTCCTTTGACTCCTTGGCTTTGGGATACCCAACGCATTGAGCGAGTGTTATCTTCTGATCCGGGAGTAGTTTCATAGCCTCACCCAGCTTTTTCTTGTCAATATTTGCCCGAACGACTGTAGCGAGGCCTTCAGACGCGCTGTAAAGGTAGACATTCTCGGCGATAAACCCAGTGTCGGCTGCTGAAAGGAACACCTTTTCAGCTTCCTGTGAATTTCCCATCTTGGCAAAATCGGCTACATATATAAGATCAAGGGGCGCGTCTTTGACATAGCCCTGCAAACCGGTCATGGCACGCATATCACCGGCAACGTCCGGGATCAGACTGTTGGCTTTGGGATCATATCTGTATATCCCACTTTTTAAAGCGACGAATACGTCTATTTCCTGATGGTTAAGAGCTGAGGGGGCAGTGCGTCTTCCGGAATCCGGCCTGTTTATTCCAAACGCTGCCCAGAGCAGATTCGATAGTGTCTGGGGGTCGAGATCCTTTGCAGCGAATTCACGGGACGTTTTTCTCTCGCTCAATGTTTGCATCAAAGGTTTACCATGAGTAATAGCAGGTTTCGGCAATTTGATCGTTTGAAGATCCGCAGCCTGGGCCATTGTCCCCGTTATTAGAATTGTGGCTAACCCGAGGCACAAGGCCGTTACTGTTATTGATTTGATCATCTTTTCCTCCTTCACATTTTTCCAGAAAGATTTGTCTCTATAAAGAGCCATAAAATAAGTCGACAACCATTACAGCATTTCGTTTCATGCAAAAGCATATCTAAGAGGAGTTTAAAATTGAGGCCAGAATTCCTACTTTTTCGGGTTTCCCCAAAATATACAGGATATCATTCTCCATCAATTCTTCATCGGGGGTTGGATTGGCAATCAGGATCGAACCTCTTTGGATGGCTAACACTGTCACTTCAAATTTCTTCCTGATCTGCAGATCCTTTATCGATTTACCGACCATCGTGGACTTCGGAGAGGCACGGAGAGAGGATATTTCAATTTCTGAAAAATACGACACAATATCTGGGATTTTAGAAGGTTGTTCTGAAAAACTTCTGAACATGCGATAATGATTTGATCTGACCTGAGTTACAAATTTCTCGATTTCATCTCTAGGGGTCAGATATTTTCTTAAAACAAGAACCAAAATCTCAATGGACGCTTCATATTCTTCAGTCACCACCTCGTTTGCCCCGAGATTCGATAAAACGTCTATCTCAGACATGAACCTAGTCCTTGCGACAATGTGAAGGGCTGGATTAATCCTTCTTGAAATCTCAATAATCCGGCGAGTAGCCCCCGGGTCAGAAATCATTATTACAAGAACCCTCGCTTTCGTGATGCCAGAGCGCCTTAGAACCGGACCGGTTGTGGCGTCCCCATAGAATATTGGAGCGCCTTTGACTCGCTCGTCATGTACCGTCCTCGGATTCAGTTCAATGATCACCGTAGGGATGTTGGCTTTCGTAGCGGCCCGATTCAGATTTCGTCCTCCTATGCCGTACCCTACAATTATGATGTGATTATGCGCTTTTGGTATTTCCTGACGCTCACGGATACGAGGGGAGCCTTTAAGCAAAAACCTGGGTACGGGAAGAGCCTGAGCGAACCTGGCAATACGATTTCCGGATTGCATTAGCATTGGGGTCAATATCATCGTCACAATTGAAAGTCCCAGGAATAACTGATAGGTCTGATGATCAATCAATCCCAACCGTGAACCAGCTTCAGACAGCACAAAAGAGAATTCTCCTACCTGACATAGAGCGATACTTGTAAGTATCGCCGTTCTGAACGGGAACCCAAGCGTTATCGCTGAGATTCCAGAGGCCAAAAATTTCAGGATTATTACTATTATGATTGCTACTGACAAACCTGGAATGTTGGCAAAAACGAATCTAAGGTCTAGCAGCATACCGATAGACACGAAAAAAAAGCTCGTAAACAAGTCTCTGAATGGCAAAATATTGCCGAGCGCTCTTTCACCAAATTCAGATTCTGAAACTATAAGGCCAGCAATAAATGCCCCCAGCCCCATGGACAAGCCTAATGCGGAAGTTAACCAGGTCGCGCCCAGGCCAATCAAGACAATACCCAGCACAAAAAGTTGCTGACTCCTTATGTCAGCGATCCGGAACAGGAACTTCGGCGCAAACCACTTGACTGAAACGAAAACAATGAGGGATATAGCAATTCCTTTTAATGCAAGATCAACGAGGGCAGGGCCAAATGACAGGTTTTTTCCGGCAAGAAACGGAGCAGAGAGCATCATGGCCACAACGATAATATCCTGGAATATCAATATCCCTACTATTAGCTTTCCGTGAGGACTGGCGGTTTCTGCCCTTTGTTGAAGTATTTTCAGGACAATCGCTGTACTGCTCAGAGACAATAGGAACCCGAAAAATATCGACTGGTTTGTTCCCATTCCAATGATGGTGGCTAGCAACGCTCCACCTAGTACAGAAAGACAAACCTGGATCGCTCCGCCGAGCAAGACCAATCTTTTGATATTAAGCAAATTTGAAAGGGAAAACTCTAAACCAATTGTGAACAGTAAACAGACTACCCCTATTTCAGCTAACTGTTCGACCTCAGAAACGTGTTTTATAAGACCTAGACTGTGTGGGCCTACGAGAATTCCGGTAAGTAGAAATCCTACTGTGTCTGGAACCTTAAAGCGATAACAAACAAAAATGACGCCCAGCGCTAGTCCACAAATGATGATAATGTCGCGAAGTAATGGTACTTCCATTCAAATCTATATCTTATGTAGAGGGCCTTTGAAGGAATTCCTCAACGATTGGAACCAGTTCCGCAAAGTCAAATTTCATCTCTTCCTGTAAGATGCGGGATTGTCCTTGCGAGTAAGTTACTCCAAGGCATTGATGTATCTTGATATTTCTATCGCCGCAGTATTTGCTCAAAGAATATTTTGGCATGGAACCAATTAGCAAAGCCCCGACGGAGGCTCCCCACTCAAAGTGTGGGCCATCTCCGCCACTATCACCGATTACTACAATTTTGCTGGTGGGGATTCCAAAAGCCTCGGCTGCGGCCTGAGTATTCCGGGGTTTATCCATAATCTCTTCCACTACGAATCGATAGCAATCCTTATTCGATTCATCGGTAAAATTTAGCAGCGGATTTGCGGCTACAAGCGGAACATCAGGTATCAATCTTCTGGCTATCGCCCGTTGAAAGAATCCCTGCATGCCAGTGGTGTTGATCATGAAAAGTATGCCCCTGCTTTTAGCCCATTCGATGAATTCATATACTCCGTTGTATATTGAAAAAGACTCTTCCAGGTAAAAGTCCATTTGTTCAATGGTTAGAGGCGCCGGCAACAGTTCCCGTAGACTCGCGACAGCTTGCGAGAGAGGGATTTCGTTACTTGTATACTTCCTGAATATTGCATCCAGTTCGGGTTTCAGACTCGGGTAAGCAAAGGCTATCGGGTCAAAGGGCCCACTAGGGGCAAGGCACTCATTCCAATCCGAAGAAATAATCGCTTTGTATTTCATGGTAGGTTTCCATGTAAATTCATGATGCCCGGACTTTCGGGCCCTAAGGGGATGTGTATGGTAAAAACGCTTCCCTGACCGATGCCGCTACTGGCTTCTATTCTGCCGGCATGAAGATTGATTATGTGTCGGGCTATCGACAACCCAAGTCCTGCGCCGCCCTTATCTCGGGTCCGGGCTCGGTCTACACGGAAAAACCTTTCAAAAATCCTCTGGAGTTGATCACTCGGGATCCCACATCCTTTGTCCTTTACTTCAATTATTGCTTCCTGATCAATCTTTTTGGCCGAAATCGAAACGTCCGAATTGGGCTGACTGTATTTAATGGCGTTGTCCACAAGGTTTGACAACGCTTGTTCGAACAACGGGCGGTTCATGTTAATCTCAAGTAAATCATCACATTCCACGACAATTCTAATGTGTCTTTCCTGTGCTACGACTTCCAGAAATTTTGTGACTGACTGAATTGCGGCGCAAACAGGGCCTTTCTCAAGCTTCATCGCGCCTCGTCCCGCCTCCTGCTCAACACGGGAAAGCTTCAGAAGATCCTCGATGATTGTCGTGAGGCGGTCAGTATGTTTTATGGCGATGTTAAGGAATCGTTCAGCAGCGTTTGGATCGCTAATAGCGCCATCCCTGAGGGTTTCAAGAAATCCCTTGATCGATGTCACAGGGGTTTTAAGTTCATGAGACACATTTGCTACAAAATCTTTTCTGATCTGATCTATGTTTTTTAATCTGGAAATGTCGTTCAACACTATTAAGGCCCCTCCGGATTCGCCTGCGTAGTCCGATATTTGAGTACCGTGGGCCTGGAGAACTCTGTCGGGATTTCCGATGACTGTGAGTTCCTCTTCAATGGGCGATGAGCTCGACAGAGTTTTTATGACAAATTCATTCAGGCTTTTGTTTCTAACCGCTTCAATCATGTTTTTGCCGGAAGCGAAGGCAAATTTTGTCTCAAAAATATTTTCGGCCGTCTGGTTCATTCGTACTATTTTCCTGTTTTTGTCCACAACTATTACAGCTTCTATCATCTCGCCAAGCAGGGATTCCAATTCGTTTTTTTGTCTGGTCATCATGTTGAGCCGCTCACGAAGCTGATCAACCATGTCATTAAGAGCGGCGGCGAGTTCAGTTATCTCTTTCGATCCCCCTGATCCAACCTTTTGCTTAAGTTCACCGCGAGCTATCCTGGTCGCTGCTTCCTTTATCTTTGTAATTGGGCTACTAATTCTGTTAGCGAGCGCCAGACTGACTACGGCGGCGGAAACTACCAAAAGAAGTATCATGGCGCCTAGTTTAGCGTAAAATCCCTGAAGGACCCGGCTAAGGTTCTCTGTAGGGGTAGACGTCCTGACTATACCAACCAGTTTGTCGTCCTTTATAACCGGGACTGCCAAATAGACCATGTTCCTGTTGACAGTAAAGCTATATCGAACCGAATCCCCGGTCAATCCGGCCATGGCCATCTTGACCTCTGGTCTGTTGGCATGATTTTCCATTCTGACCGGGTCTGATTCGGAATCCCCCAAGACCGTCCCATCAGGCGCCAGGGCGGTTATCCTGTAAGCCGTCCTGGCGCTCAATCTGTCACAAAGAGAGTCTATATCCTTAATGTCCCTATCTTGCAATTTCGGAGCCAGAATTTCCCCGATAAATTCCGCCTGTTTCTTGAGACTTTCTGATGTGGTAACAAATTGTAATTCCCGGAATTCATTAATCGCGAAATAGCCGCAAAATATTAAAGCCAGGACCAATATGGCCATGTGGGAGCAAAAGAAACGCCAAAGTAATGTCGATTTTTGAAACATTTTAGCGACGTGACAAAGAGTTCGTTATGACTAACGATTCCTGCGAATTTTCTGAATCGTTATCGAAATGCAAAATTTTTAGCTTCTAATTCTAGCGTGCTATCATCGCTCGCATCATGTCACCGGAATTCTCCAGATGATCAGCTATGGAGCCGGTAGTTTCGACCAACTTCACTGTGAGAAAGAATACCTTGGGGAGAATCGATTCATCTGCGCACAATCTTATGAAAATAGTCTTTTCGAGATCGTCAGATTCTTTTTCACGCCACCGTATCTCACGAATCATGTCCTTGACCGACTGTCGATCTGTCTCTGTCCGGCTATTGAAATAGTGGTGAGCTCTTAGCACCATCTCGGGTAAAAGGCCCAGGTAATCACCAACCTCTTTAGCAAGAGTGATGTAATACTGGATGCAATATTCAGGAAGTATCAAGTTGTAATATGACATCCAGTACAAAGAGTTCTTGATACAGTCAATTACCTTATCAGCTTCTCTCAGGAAAGCGAAAAAAACTGATTTGTCCACAGGCATCAACAGAGAAGCAGGCATGTGAGCTCTAATGTTTCGCTTAATCCTGTCCGCTTCAGCTTCAAGGTCTCTAATCTCATCTTTAAGGATCTCAAAACGGTCTCTGTCTCCATTGAAATAGCTTTGGATCGCTTCGACAAAAAGAGGTCCGCATTGGGCGACTTTCAGGGAGTGTTTATAAGTATTTTCAAACGGCGAGGCCCTAAATAGGGACATCAATGGGTTTCTCATATATCACCTCCCCAAAAATATGGCAGACAGAAGACAATATATTACAGCGCATGTCGCAGCAGCCACTGGTACTGTAATTATCCAGTAAAGCATGATTTTCCACAATACATTTAGATCGAGCGCCGCCAGGCCTCTTGCCAATCCTACTCCTATGTAGGCTCCTACCGCCGCATGGGTGGTGGATACCGGTAACCCCATCATTGAGGCGATTAGTATAAAAGTCGCGGCCGAAAACTCTACCGTAAAGCCCCTCAAATTATTGAGTTCCGTGATTTTTGAACCGACGGTCTCAATGACCCTGTACCCCCATGTGAAAATACCCAGGCAGATCATGGATCCTCCAAACGCCAGCATGGCTACGGGTATAGGAGAAGATTCGGCTGTTGTCCCAGTGGAATATATGAAGTAAACGCCGGCAAGTGGTCCCATCGCGTTTGCCACATCGTTCGCTCCGTTACCGAAAGCTACATAACAAGCTGTCATTACCTGAAGATACCGGAAGATCAGGTCACCCTGTCCGGCGGACGTGATGCTATTTTTTCTTAAGAACCGGGTGACCCCCACTTTACCGATAGCGTAACTTCCAATAGCCACACCAAGGGACGTTGCAAATGATCCGAAGACTGTAAGATGAAGTTTATTCCCCAAAGGAGTGTCAAGAAGCAGTGAAAGTGTCATTATGCACAGAGTGGCCGAAATCAACATAGGAGTCGTCTTGATGATTCCTCCGCTCGTGTCCAACTTTGCAAGCACGGATTTGTCAAGAAATCGAAACATTAGGAAAGCGCCACAGGCGGTCAACAATGGAGACAGGATCCAGGACAAAACGATGTAAATGACTTGTTTCCAGTTTACCGCAGCTAGCCCGCCGGCGACTATCCCGAATCCAATCATAGCTCCCACAATTGAATGGGTAGTTGAGACAGGAAGGTTTTGATAGGTAGCCAGACACACCCAAAGGGAAGCGGATAGTAGTGCTGACAACAAGCCCATCATGATCACCTTTGGATCGCCTATGGCCTGGGAATCGACTATTCCCTTCCTTATCGTTTGAGCAACGTGCGAACCGACCAAAGACGATCCAAGAAAAGTCAATATAGTGGCAAGAATCAGCGCTTGACGCAAAGTTACCGCTCGAGCTCCAACAGACGACGCCATGGAATTGGCTACGTCATTGGCTCCGATATTCCATGCCATGTAGGCCCCGGCAAAGACGCTGAGGCCGAGAAGATAATAATCTGCCATAGAATCTGCTGCAAAAGCTTATCGGGATTTGTCCAAATTAAAGCAAATCCGGCAAAATGAAGAGATGATTTTAAACCAGTTTGCCCTGGCCTATTTCCCTTTACGCAAGCCATTCTCAGAAAGGCTATCGAGCCAGTCTACTCGTCCACTACTAATGTCGTAATAACCGCCAACAATCTTTAGTTCACCTTTTTCAATGGCCTTTTTGATCGGAGGGCTTTGGGTCTTGAGGTCATGAATAACCTGCCTGACGTTGGCCATTGCGCATTTGTCCACAAGCTGTTCCTCTGGCAAGTTTGGGAAAAGCTTTTTAGTTTTTTTAACAGCAGGAACAATTTTTTCTACGAGTTTCTCCAGGTTTCCGTGAGCGTGTTCCCCTTCGACCACGGCCGTAACCGCTCCGCATTTCGTGTGACCTAACACCACAATTAGCGGGATGCCAAGATGTTCGACCCCGTATTCAATTGTACCCATCTGATCGGTTCCAGCGACATTTCCGGCCACGCGAATACCGAAGATGTCACCTATTCCACGGTCAAAAATGAGTCCCAGGGGAACTCGGGAGTCAGAGCATGAAAGGACTATTGCGAACGGCTTTTGTCCTTCATCGGCTGTCTTGGTCCTCCTGGCAATGTCCTGATTAGGGCTGGAGAGTTTCCCCTGGGAAAACCTGAGGTTTCCCTCTTTCAGCAACGTCAGGGCCGAATCAGATGTCATCGACGCCTGGCACAACTGAGCAAACACGAAAAGGCAAAACGATACAAGTGACATCAAAAACAGTTCATTTTTCTTAAACGCGCGAATTTTTATCATGACTTTTTCTCCTTTCGATAGCTTTAAAAACTGTAAAGGCTCCCACAAAAGGTTGTCGGCCATCAACCATACCTGACCAATAGAAATATCGTGGAAATTATAAGGCTGATTACGGTCATTGGCGCCGCCTGCTTCAAAAATTCCATAAAAGTTATCTTGTAACCGGCCTTTTCAGCTATTCCCGTTGTTACGACGTTGGCTGAGGCCCCGATAATTGTTCCGTTACCTCCGAAACAAGCCCCAAGAGCAAGCGCCCACCACAGAACCCCCGATTCAGCGCCAGGGAGTTGTTTGCTAAGGAAAGCGACAACGGGAAGCATTGTCGCGGTGTAAGGAATGTTGTCTATTATTGAGGAGGCGAGTCCAGATACCCAAACAACCACAACCACCGCTAACCACAGTTTATCCTGGCAAACGTTCTTGATCCAGTCTGCCACAACTTGAAGAATCCCGGCCTGATCAGCGGCGCCTACAACTATGAAAAGCATTATGAAAAAAATTAGGGAAGGCCACTCAATCTCCCGTTCAATTATGTCAACAATTTCCATTCTGCACAGGATGATGATTAGAGCTGCCCCAAAAATGGCGGCTACGCTGACTTGCATGTGGAAAAATCCGTGAAAAACGAACAGGGCTATAACACCAAGAAGCAGGGACCCACCAATGCATAGTAACTTGGGATCAGTTATCTTATACTTTTTTCTCATGAATTGAATCATCTGTGGAGTGTCGACTACTTTGGCTCTATCATAATCAGCCCCGTACAGGAATCTGTTATAGATCACCTGAACAATGAGCGCCGCGATTACGACAGGTGTGAGATTTATTACAAAATCATTGAATGTTAAACCAGCATAAGAACCTATCATGATATTTGGCGGATCACCGATCAGCGTAGCTGTCCCTCCAAAATTTGAGGCTAGTATCTCTGGAAGGAGAAACACGAACGGAGAGGTCTTCAATGCCAGCGCAATCTCCAATGTTACCGGGGTGAGCAGGAGCATTGTGGTAACATTGTCCAGAAATGCGCTCACAAACGCTGTAACTATGCATAGCGCAGTCGCCAGTATATATATGTTGCCTCTTGCGACGTGGAACGATTTATACGCCAACCATTGAAAAATTCCTGAAACTTTTAGCACTCCCACGATTATCATCATTCCCATCAGCAGGAAAATCACGTTCCAGTCTATGGCGTGTAAAGCCTGGTTCCAGGTGATGATGCGGTATTCCTCGTAAAAATAACCGACAGTGTGGGTAATGAGTAAGACAAGCGCTGCGCCCAGAAAAGCAGCCAGGGTCCTGTGCATGATGTCGAAGGCTATAAGGATGTAAATGCCTACGAACACGACCAGAGTGATCCAGAACGCCATCCCCCGTACCCTTTTTAGCTGGATGGAGGCGTTGGCGATCCATCCGTGTATCCCTCCTTCCAGGACTCCGTCATCCAATACTTTCAGATCGATGAGTTGAGATGGCGCAAAACTTGATCGAGTGACCCTTATCGTCCATTTGCCAGACTTGATGTCGTTTTCTTTTGCAGGGACCTCAATCCTGAACAGGCCATTGGGTCCTGTTTCCTGGTTTGTTTTCGAAAGGCTGTTAGTTGCAATCGCTTTTAAGGGCCTGCCGTTGAGGAAAGGTGTTACAGCAGCGGCGCTTAAGGGATTTCCACATGAGTCTAGCGCATTACCCTGGATTATAAGCAAGTTGTGATCTTGGATGTCTTCCGCAGCTAAGGCTGTTTTAGGGAGGAAAACGGCCAAAATCAGGAAAAGGAGTAAAAATAAAAAAGAAGACCAAGCTTTCATTTGCCTATTCGGACACACCCGTTAGGTGAGAATCGAATCCAATAGGTCGCTTAACAGAATTTGCGGCCCCGCAGTATGGTTAGAAACGAATTCTAGAGTTGTATCGAGCGTATAACCCGATTTTAAATGGAAATATTGATATCATACCCCAAATCAGGGTCACAGGCAAATTTCAAAGATGAGAATTGATTTGACACTTATTGGGCCGCTTGTATAATCTATACTTAAATTTTCCGTGGCGTTGAAGCAAAAACAGCACAACAAAAATCCCGTGTGACAAGCGATGTGGCCCAGCCTTCTTTCGGGCGTCAAGCCATAGCGATTTCCCATATGCGCTATTCTCGGTCAAAGTCAAATATGTCCTCAAAGGAGTTCAAAAATGACTGGCAAGAAGAAGTGTGTCATTGTGTCGGCTGTACTGTTGGCTATTATCTTAATGGTTTCAGCTACTTTTGCTCAAAAACCGATAATCATCGGAGCGCCTCTTTCCACTGCCTTCCTTTATGGATGGGCCGCTGAACGTGGAATCAAGCTCGCTGTTGATGAAATCAACGCCGCGGGTGGTGTGAAAGTGGGCGATGAGAAACGCCCATTCAAAGTCGATGTAATCGACACACGTGATCTTGAACCGGGTGTTCCAGTAAGCGAGGCCTTACTCGCAGTTGAAAAACTGATACTTGAAAAAAAGGTAAACTTCCTTATTGGGGGGCCTGTCAGGTCCGAAGCTGCGCTTGCGGCCATGCCGCTACTGGCAAAGAATAAGATGATTTCGATTTTGACGACAGGCTCGCTCACCCCCAAGTACAATGAAACAGTCGGTAAAAACCCGGATAAATACAAGTATTGCTTCAGGATTTCCGGGGAAGCGAAATGGATGGTAACGGGCGAGATAGTTCCATGTCTGGAATACATTGGAAAGACCTTTAGCCTGGACAGACTTATGATAATGGTTCAGGACGTCGCACATGCTCGAGCAGGTGGTCAGATCCTCGCCAAAATCATGGGTGGTAAAGGATGGAAAGTCCTTGGCGAGCCGATGGTTTTTCCGACTGGAACCACCGATTTCTCGATGGGATTGCTGGACGCGAAAAAGCAAAATGCCCAGGTGATCATAATCTGGATGGACATGCCGGAGTCCGCGATACTTTTGAAACAATGGTATGATATGAAAGTGCCCGCTCTTCCATTTGGCATTATCATTTCCGCCGCCGAGCAGCCAGGATTCTGGAAAGCTACAGAAGGGAAAGGGGAGTACTGTCTGGCCAATGTGGTCAACGCAGGGAACGTTCCCAGCGAAGCCACCCCCTGGACGATGAAGTTCGTCGACGCTTACAAGAAAAAGTATGGACTTGAACCAGAAGGCTATGGGACATCTTCCAGCTACATGGCTGTTTATGTCCTGAAAGACGCCATAGAACGCGCAGGGTCTCTTGATCCTGACAAGGTCGTGGACGCCCTGAAAAAAACGGACATGGTGGGCGTTTATGGTCGCATAAAGTTTGATCCAAAGACAAACCAGATTGTCCCGAGCCTGAACCCTAAAGAGGGAGCTGTCGGCACGATTTTCCAATGGCAGGCTGGTAAACGCGTCGTTGTATTTCCACAAAGTATCGCAACAGGCAAGATCCTCCTGCCGCCGTGGATGAAAAAGGAATAAGCCCTCGCAGTAGATTAACTTCGGGTCCCCGACCAGTGAGAGTTTTGTAACTCGCATAGGGGGCCCAAAGAGGCGTTTCATGGACATCATAATCTACGGGATTATCAACAGCGTGTCGTTGGCGCTCATGGCGGTTGGCTTCACTCTTGTTTATGGAGTGAGCCGACTACCGAATTTTGCTCACGGGGCGCTCTATATCCTCACCGGATACCTGACCTGGATACTAATGAACAGGGCAGGGCTGAACTATGTTTTTTCCGCAATAATCGCCCTCGGTCTAACCGGATTGATCGGGGCCGCCATGTATCAGCTTGTTCTCATACGCGTGCGAGGCATGCCGATCTCTGAAATCATAGCCTCTTACGCTATTGGTCTGGCAATCCTTGAAGGCTTACGTTGGGGAGGTCTTAAAGGTGGCACATTCAGGCTGCCACCGTTCGTCGAGGGCAGTGTGACGGTCCTGGGGGTGTCGGTCGATTTTCAACGGATATTTGTCGTCATTCTGGGAGCCACCCTCATGGGCGCTCTGTGGCTGTTTGTTAACAATACCAAACTTGGGCTTGCCCTAAAAGGAATGGCTCAGGATGAACGGGCAGCATTGACCCTGGGTATCGACTCGGACCGTATGGCTGTCACGGCCACTGCAATAGGCTCCATGTTGGCGGGGGCAGCCGCAATTATCCTGCTACCGCTAGGAAGCATTGCAGTGGAATCCGGGTATCATGTCCTGATAATGGCTGTAGCAGTGTGCATCGTGGGTGGTCTGGGAAGCTGGACCGGGGCGGTCCTGGCCGCCTTCATAATTGGCTTTGCCCAGATATTATCGGTTGTGTATTTCGGGGCCCATTACCAGGCGGTAGTAGCATTGCTGGCAATTGTAATCACGCTGATTTGTCGTCCCAGCGGCTTGTTTGGAAGGCAAAAAGAGTTGGAGGAACGAGTCTGATATGTCCAGCTCCAAAGGGGATCGTCGTAAAGAGCGAATAGACCGGGGGATCAAGGTCAGATCTGACAGCGTATACGCCATTTCCTCCTGGAAGGAGATAACCTATCTGATCGCTCCTCGCCTGGTGTTAATTCTGGGGCTTGCGCTCGCTCCCCTGGTTTTGAGCGCAACTCCATACTGGCAACGCGTCGTCTCAATCATCTGTGTGTATTCCTTACTTGCGATGGGGTTTGATTTTCTTGCCAATTATGTTGGCCTGGTATCATTAGGCGGAGGCTTCTACGTAGGGATAGGGGCCTACGCTGCGGCCCTTTTGAACACTCATTTCGGGCTGCCCCCGATGATCACAATCCCTATGGCGACTTTGTTGGGAGCAATAATTTGCACCGTCCTCTTTCTCCCCTGTTTGCCCCTTAGAGGGGTCTATTTCGCAATAGTGAGCCTTATGTATCCACTGCTTGCGGCGCGAATTGTTGAGGCCCTGGACATATTTGGCGGTACAGACGGCATCCTTGGGGTTGATGGGTTCTCAAATGTCTGGGTAGAGCAATACTTCCTTGTACTATGCGTCCTTGTTATGGTTTTTGCGCTCAGACGACTTGTCGAGGAAGATATCGGTCTGGTTTTCAGGGGAGTTAAGGACAATGATCAGGCTGTCAAAGCTTCGGGGATAAACATCAATCAATACAAGGCGCTTGGTGTGTTCATCGCCTCGGCCTTGGGTTGTCTCGGAGGGGCGTGTCTCACCCATATGTACATGTGGGCCGGTTTGTCGCAGTTCGCCCTCGATTTTTCAATCATTCCTATCGCCGCTACAGTAGTAGGTGGTGGAGGAACGCTGGTGGGGCCGGTCCTGGGATGCCTGATCCTCGTCCCAGTTTCTGAGCTGTTACGGGATTTTGGATCACTAAGAATCGCAGTATATTCAATAGTCCTGACAGCGTTCATCGTTTTTAAGTCTGAAGGCATAATGATATATACCGCCAGAAAATATGAGCAATTCGAGAGGTGGGTAGAAATATAGTTTGGAGTAATACAAATGGGCTACCATTTTGAGGAGTCTCACGACGAGTAATTTTACCCGGCGGCGGGATGGATATCTCCCCCTCATGTCGAAACGACAAACAGCGCCGTGCTTGAACGGTGGAGCAGTTCATGAGTTCAGAACCATTATTATCAGTCCGCAACATAAGCAAAAAATTCGGGGGGGTCCTTGCCTTGTCAGGAGTCAGCCTGGATGTCTTTTCAGGCGATATAGTGGGGATCATCGGGCCAAATGGTTCGGGAAAAACGACTCTAGTCAACGCCATAACTGGATTCATCAAGGTCGATACAGGATCAGTCCATTTCAAGGGGCAGGAAATCACCAACAAGGAACCCCATAAAATAGCGTCGCTTGGACTGACCAGAACATTTCAGGTAATGAGGCCGTACTTTAGCTTACCGGCCTACAAGAACCTGATCGTGCCGCTTTTTTCCCCTCGTGCCAGGAAGACCGGCGGTTGGCGGGGCGGCGGGAAAATGGGTAGTCGTGACACTGTAGCTGTTGACATTCTTGAAGAGATCGGATTTGAACGTGATTCCTATGTCCCGTTCAAGATGGCGTCATCCCTGCCCACAGGCTATCTCAAACGACTGGAACTGGCTCGCTGCCTTGCCTTAAGACCGGAAGTCATTATCTGTGATGAAGTGTTGTCAGGGTTAAGTATGAGTGAAATGGCCAGCATGGTTCCTCTTATTGAAAAGCTCCAAATGGAAGGGATAACGTTGATTATGGTGGAACACCGCCTCCGGGAGCTATTCCGACTTGCTGGTAGGGTAATTGTGCTGAACTTTGGATGCAAGATTGCGGAGGGCACTTCGGGCGAAGTGATGGAGTATCCAGAAGTTAAAGAAGCTTATTTCGGTTCCGAGGAGGTCTATGACTATGTTTGAAGCCGCCGGCCTAATGGTTTTCTATGAAAATATGCTGGCCTTGAACAATGTTAGCCTCCAATGCGGCGCAAATAAAATCGTAGGGGTTTTCGGAGCCAATAGCGCTGGGAAATCGACATTAATGTACACTCTGTCCGGCATCATCCTGGATATACGTAAGAAAGAGGAGATGGCAGGAGGCGAAAGGATGACGATCCGTGGCAGGATTGTGTACGAAGGCAAAGATATCATGTCCGACAAGCCTTCTCTTCGAGCCAGAAAAGGGATCATCCTGTGTCCGGAACGTCGTAGAATTTTCCCTGAAAGTACAGTGCTCGAAAACTTGAGGATCGGCTCATATCTGGCTACAACCGCCCAAGCAGCGGAGACCCTGGATTATGTCCTGACGACATTTCCTGCGTTGAAAAGAATTCTAAAGCGTTTCGGGGGATTTTTAAGCGGCGGAGAACAGCAGATGCTCGCTATCGGCAGAGCGTTGATGGCGCAACCGAAGGTCTTGTTGCTCGACGAACCGCTATTAGGATTGAGTCCCGCGATTCAATATTTATTGGCAAAAGCCATTAAAGAAATTCGGGATCAAAGAGGCATGTCCATAATCGTCTCTGAACAATACGCGCGTCCGATTATCCCCATAATAGATTATGGTTACATACTTGAGAACGGCGCGGCGGTCGTCGAAGGGTCGAAACAGGAACTGTTGGATAATCCGGATGTTAAGTCCGCATACTTTGGGAACTGATAAGGAATTCCCTGTATGAAACCTGAATATACTTTTACCAGATTCGAACAGGCGTGTGAAAAATATCCTGACAATACCGCTGTTATCTTTTTGGGCGATAAATTCACATACCGCAACTTGAAAAATAAGGTTTACCGGTTTGCGACGGGCTTGAGCGGGCTTGGAGTAAAAAAGGGCGACCGGGTCCTGCTTTATCTCTCGAACTCCATTCAAATGATAATCGCTTATCTGGCCGTACAGAAAATTGGGGCGGTTGTTGTGCTCGTGTCCCCAATTTACACATCGCATGAACTTGAATATATGATCAAGGACTCCCAAGCCAGGATAGTAATTTGCCATGACACAAATTACGGCTATGTTTCAGAAACTGTAGCCGCCACCGGACTCAAACATATAATTTACACGAATCTCCTGGATTTGATTTCTTTTCCGAAAAGAGTAATCGCAGGGCTTTTTGATAAAACCCCGCACGGCAGGGTTAAAGGAGGGATTGAGACCATTCCATTCCGGAATTTGCTCAAGTCTGATCCGAACCCGCCCCAAGTTGAAATAGACCCTATCAAGGACCTTTCCTACATACTTTACACAGGTGGAACAACTGGTTTCCCCAAAGGAGTGGCCGGCAATCACTGGGGCCATACATCGTATGTCAATGATATTACAGACGTTGTTTTCTCCGGCCATCTAAAATTCGGGACTGACGTTTACATAGCTATAAATCCACTGTTTCACATAATGGCCCTGGGACTTTTAATGGCCGTAGGGCTGAATTGCGGCAATGCAACTGTGTTAATGCCCGTTCCGCAGGTTGACGCGATCCTTTCGGCTATTGAACGTTACCGGGTCCGGTGGATGCTCGGCGTCCCCGCTCTCTATCGTATGATTCTTGAGAATGACCGTCAGGACACATATGACTTGAGTTCGCTTCTCTATTGCTATTGTGGTGGTGATGTGCTCCCTCGTGAAGTGCTCCATCGCTGGAAGGAGAGGGTGGGCTGGCCGATATATCAAGTCTATGGGTCCACGGAAGCAGGCCATGTCTGTTACAGCCGCCTGGAGGATGGCGAACCCGATCCAATGTCCATAGGCAAACCGCTTCCGTCCAGGCGCGTCAAAATAGTGAACCCGGACACCCTGGAAACGGTTCAGGTTGGAGAGGTCGGAGAATTGCTGGTCACATCCGATCATTCGATGAAGGAATATCTAAACAAACCGGAGGAGACAGAAAGGTCATTTGTCAGTATCGACGGGGAGGTTTACTATCGCACCGGCGATTATGTAACAAGTCTTTCGAATGGTCTTATAGTGTATGTCGAGAGGTCGGCGGATATACTCAAACAACCAAGGTCATAGTGGACGGCCTCTGAAGTGGAGGCGGTCCTTCAAGACCATCCGGTGGTTGTAGGAGCTTGTGTTGTAGGGGTCCCAGACCCGAAAGTGGGTGAAAGGGTCAAGGCGATAGTTGTTCTAAAGGATGACGCAAAAGGCGTAAGCGCTACGGACCTCATTAATTTCTGCAAAGAAAAACTCGCGCCGTACAAGGTCCCGTCATACATAGAATTTCGGGATATGTTGCCAAAATCTAAAGTTGGGAAACTGCTTCGCAGAGAGATTAGAGACGAGGAAAAACGCAAAATCCAGAAGGACAAAGAGGATTAAGCGCGTTAAATTGTCATACCGCTCAAACTAACTTATTCATCCAACAACAGAAAAACACGCCAATAGAGTGGCTGAGTAAAACTGCCGATAAATAAACAGCCAGATTGGAGAGTAAAAACAATCCTGGAGTCGGCGCCCGCTTCTAATGCGGGCGGTCCGGAACTCCTTGAGAACAAAACTGAAGGAAGGTTAAACGCACCCGGTAGGTTTGGGTAGCCCGGCAACTTTACAGGCGCCCTTCGCTGGTCCGGAAGGAAACAGCTCATAAATCTTTTTCAGTTTGAAACCAGTGTCTTTGCACACTTTACGAATCATAGGAGCAATGTTGAATTCGAGGTAGTAATTTCTGAGGTAATGAACAACTTTCCAATGCTCCTCAGTCATTTCTTCGATACCTTCGGTTTTTGCGAAAAGAGTAGCGACTTCTTCGTTCCACAGATCGGGATCTTGAAGGAATCCATCTTCATCAACTTCAAAGGTTCTTCCTTCAATTTCAAGCGTAGGCATATTATAGAGCCCTCCTTTATGCAAGTTA
>JAMCYH010000116.1 GCA_023474025.1 Deltaproteobacteria bacterium | reverse complement strand
TGAACCATAAAGTCTTCCCGCGTAACCGCCTTTGTGGAGAAAGCGCTCCCACTGGCAGCGCTGGCCAGAAGGCCTCCACCTCTTTTTGCCCAGGCGCCTACTAGAGCCGGCAGACACACGATGGTCCGGCACGTCATGGCCCCGTTGGCATACCGCGAAAGGCCGCTCCCAAGCCTGATAAATGGAGCGATGGACTTTCCGTAGGCGCGGGCCATGTCTCGAATCGTTTCCACTGGAAGACCTGTCAACAGGCTCGCCTTTTGAGGCGAAAAGTCGGACAGCACATCCCTGCACAGCTCGTCAAATCCCTGCGCGTGAACCGCCAGAAAATTCCGGTCCACCAGGTCTTCGGCTACTAACACGCTCATTATCCCCAGGGCCAGAGCGCCGTCGCTTCCGGGACAAACCAGAAATGTACGATCCGCCATTCCGGTCGTGGGGGTTTCGTAAGTGTCGATAACCCATACTTTGGCCCCTTTTCTTCGAGCCTCTTGCACACCGTGGAGAAAATGGATGTTGGTGGACACCGCGTCTATGCCCCAGAGGATCACCAGATCACTTTCCATAACCTCATCCGGGTGCGGGGCTAGCGTGCCACCCATGACTGCCTTCCACCCTGCATGCTTGGCAGGGGAGCAGATAGTCCGGTCTAGTCTGGAAGCGCCCAGACGGTAGAAGAAAGGATGGCCGGCGTTGCTCTGAACCATTCCCATCGTGCCGCTGTATGAGTAGGGAAGGATCGCCTCAGCCCCGTGCTCGGCAATGATTTCGTTCCAACGTGCCGAGATTCGAGCGATAGCTTCCTGCCAGGAGATTTGCCGAAACTGTCCATAGCCTTTGCTCCCAATCCTCAGAAGTGGGCTGGTGAGCCGGTTGGGGGAATGCGCTGTTTCCTGGTACCGGTTCATTTTGGAACAAAGGAAACCGCGTGTGAAGGGGTGATCCGGATCACCTGTCACCTTGACGGCTTTACCTTCCGCAACCTCAACCAGCAGCCCGCACGTATCCGGACAGTCATACGGGCACACGGATCTCCTGACCGTATTAGTCATGGAAATTCTCCTTACATTCTTCACGGCGCAGTCGCCCGGGGTCTCAATGTCCTTCGAGGCTATATACTCTCCTGATCGAAAAAAGAAAAGCGTCCATTGGTCTTGTCAGAAGAGTGTCTGTTCTACGACTAAACATTGTTGGCGCCCTACCTAAGCTTTTGGGAAATTGATGGTTTTTGACCTCATTGGAGTAGTCAATTTTGGTAATAATGGACCAAAGAAATAGAGAGATGCTCAAACCAGCCATAACACCCCACCCTATTCACCGGATCTTAATCCCATCGAACACCTCTGGCTCGTAAACAGAAAAGATGAAAAAACTAGGACTTGCGCCGTTCCGACAGAACTTTAGAGAAACGCTATAACAAATTTTCCCGATTTTTATGTTCACCGGCCACATATTGATTTAAAACCGGTTGTAACATGGGGCGCAGGCACAATTAATCGCGTGTTGGACCTTATTTCAGAAACGTCTTGCCAATCAATCGCAGCCACCCCATCCTTCTCTGACAATTTATCCAGGAGACGCATCCTGTTTCCGAGTCTTTCAACAATCAATATCGTATCAAGGGGAATCGGTCCCCTTACAGCGCTTCCCCTGGCGTTAACACCTGATGGCGAAGCGGAAGCTCGTCGTCCCTTATCGTCATCAACCACTTCAGTTTTTGGGTATATGAAATAGGCGTAGACATCTTTGCTTCCGTAAAGCATTTTTATCCATTCCCCCAACCCGTCAACCCCCTGAAATACTACCGCTCTGGCAATCCCATGACTGTAAATATACGACTGTAACCCAAGGAAAAGAAATGTGGTTCTGGGAGCCACATCCGGAACCTGTTCAATGAGGCTACGGCAAATCTTCGAGCGTTCGACTTCGGCCTGTCGCCATTCTGTCCGTAATCCGGCCAGAAACGAAGCCATTACAAAAATCAGGGCCACAGCCACCACCATCATGGGGGCCCGAATCCGCCATGAACGTGAGGCCGTAAACAGCGCAGCCCCAAGAATAGCCACTCCATAAGACGCTGCGGAATAGATTCTGCTCTGGCTCGTGAAACCAAAATCGGAATGATATCCAGCCAAAAGATAGGGAAGCGTTCCAAAGATTACAAACGAAAGACCTAATATTATAACATACAGGACACTCTGTTCCCATCGCCGCCCTTCCCCACAACCTTGAGCTATAGCGTCGCTTTTCGAGGAATATAGCACAAACGCGGCGAATACCAGGGCGATCGGGGCAGCCCATAACCACGAAACCACATCATGGGGAACATCAGTTACTGGGCATATGATATAAAATCCAAGATTGGTTAGGTATGACCAGATTAAACCAAGTGGTGGAAATAAAGAGTTCTGTTTGACAGCTCCACCTGAAAAAACCACAAACCGGGCCATCACAAATATAGCGAAACCACCCAGGATTCCTGAAAAAAGTCTTACTGGAAAAGGTTTAGTGGGCAACGACTTGGGATGACGGACGTAGACAGGCCAAACGAGCAACGGTACGCAAAAAATCAGGAACGTCGTGTTTTCGTATGTGAAAGCCCCGAAAAGATACAGAATGACTGGTAATAGCAATCCTCTCCATGAAGCGCCCGATAGAGCCCACCTTTGAAAAGCAAAAACACAAAGCCAGAAGAAAAGCATTGAAATACGAGAGTTGTCAGTGTGGATCATATATACAAGATTCGAAACCGGAGTGAGGAAGAAAGCCATAAAACCGGCAATTATGGCTAACGTTGATCTGGCAGGGAACGCCCGTTTCAGACAACTCGCCAGCAACAGGCAAGAACCAGCGGCCAGGAATAACGAAATAAGAGTATAAGGCACGCGATTCAAACCAAACGCGTCAAACGCAAGAACCGTGTAAACCCCCTCTATCGGCCTGCTCGAATCCTTTGCGTATTCCCATATCGACTGCGGAAACGGAAACCAGAATGGCCAAGAAAATTGCCACCAGTCATCACCTTCAAAGCCAATATTGCCAATTAACAGGGCAAGGCTCAAACTAAAGACGCCAAGAGCCAGTCCCAATTGAAGTGTAAGCAGTGAAGAGTCTCGACTCGAAACGAAGATTTGCTGATCAGGCTGACAGTTTTTTTGCGAGGGCCGATTCATATCAATTTCGTTTTCCCGTATCTCTGTCGACGCTGAGTAACGCATATGACCTGTTTCGCCACAACAACTTGACTCCAAAAGGTAGAATCGTATCTTGATCCATATGAAAATCTGTCAACGCATAGTCAGCTTTTAGCTTTTTCGCCAGATTCAGCGTCATCTCAATTTTTGAATCAGGGTCAGTAGTTGAGCCAATTCTTTCTACTTGTTTTCTAATCCTGTCCCATTCTAACAATAGGCCGAGATTTGTGTCAGCGAAAATACCTCCGTCCTTGTATGCGTAAACGATTGGCCTCATATCTGCGTAACGAATTTCCAGTGGAAGGACAATGGGAAGTATTCTCGACCCAGGCGCTGTAAGCTTTTTGACAGCCTTTACGGCTTCAATAGTATCAAGCTCAGTTCGGGAAACCTGCGGAGTCAAGCGCCCTCTGGCCCATGCCCTACCCGTCTCAATAAAGCCCGCAGGCGGATTCTGATAAACCCAGAAGATGGTAATTATAAGACCCACAAGCTTTATCAGATTTCTTTTTGGACTACGGCGCTCAAATTGCGCCGAAATTCCAGCGAGGGACCACACGCACATTAAAATAGCAACGGGTACGAGATACTTTACGCCCCTCACGGAATCCATCTGGAAACGTTTGAGATCAAACATCTGACAAATTGTTTGTTCAAGGAATGTCAGGCCTACGGCTACAAATAAAATTGCGACGCACCAGACTCCAACGAGTTTGAGATCGTTGCGCAAGTCTCTCCTGAAGAGCCACAACAAAACAGTACCCGCCGCAGCCCAAATGGCGTACAACGAAAAGGGCCATGAAAGGATATATTCCGACCACAGTTTCAACGCGAACCCAACATTTAAAAGTTCAGGACCAACACGGTTCGCTATAATCCCCACAACTTCATTGTACCCAATTGCAGCGGAGGCCGGGCGTTCATGAACCATGATCAGGTTTAACACCCATGGTGTTACAGTCACAACAAATATTGATCCCAACATGAACATGTAGGCGAACTTTTTCAAAATTCCCCATTTTGCCGGTAAAAAAATCCAGAAACCGAGCCATATGGCAAGCGCCCATGGTGGAGCACTGACTGGATGCGTGTAAAAAATGAGTCCAGTGGCCACCATTATCCAGGGCCAAACACGGACTTCATATTTAAAACGAAACGCTGCTGTTAAAAGGAACGGGAGACAGGCATGAAAAAGTGATCTAGGCAACGGGTCGTCATAAATTCCCCAGAATTCTCTAACCGGTAAAGCAATTGGAGCCAGATTTATCACCACCAGAAGCAGGGCCCAATATCTGCTTCTGAAAAGCGTTAGACCCAGCAAGTAGAAACCGCAACATTGAACAAACACGGTGACCAGCAACAGAGAAATATACGCGAGTCCATAATCCCCGGTTAACTTGTCGATGGCCAGAATCAGTAATGGATGGATCGCAAGATAATACCGAAAATTTGTAAAATCACCAAGCAGCACATCCCCCCGAAACAAGTCGGGATGTTGATACGCGGACACGAAGCTTGAAACAATTCCAGCGTCACTGCTTAGGAATACAAAAGGAGAAAGACCTTTCCATCTACCAATAAACACGGAGATAGCGAATAAGGCAAATCCCCCCAGTGCGATCAGGTCCAGCCACGACAATCGGATAGTAGCGTTTTGAGATGACATGGTGTCAACATGAGCCGTATAATTGCTGTTTGCCACACGTATCAATCCTCGAATACGATCTGGTAAATTCATGCTGACGATTTTCGAATGTATCTGAAGCAGTCCATCATGGTCAACCTGCCGACTGTATTCAACGTGTGGACCCCGTGTAATCCTTTCGTCCAATTGGGTTCAATTCGTAATACCGGTTCTTCCTGAAAATCTTCCCTGTTAAGAATCGTAACACGATTCAGACACATAGCCCCTCCCATTCTTTCAGAACAGTCCTGGGCGGGTCGAAGGAGGTCGCCATTTCTGTAAAACAGACGACCGGCTGGACGGGATGAACGGACGTCGGATTTAACCGGGTTGCGTTTGTGCGGTGTCCACGGGCCTAGAGGGGTATCACTGTAGAAAATATGTAATTCGTCATTTGATGCGAAATCTTTCCCCCCGATATTGCAAAAAAGCCACCAGAACCCATCCTTTTCGAAAAGAGTGCTATCAACGGCCAGCACATCTTTTAAAAGAACCTTTTCAAATTCCCATTTCAGGGGAAATTCGGAGCACCGATAAAGCTCAACAGCTTTATTGCCCTTAGTCTCGGGTATCATATAAAGGGTACCCTCCCATTCAAAAATAAATGGATAAGAAAGATGATAGTCTCTTTCCAGAACTTTCACGGGCTCAGACCAGGAACCTTGGGGATCCATTCTTGTGACCGATATGTGCGCTTTCATAGATTCATACAGGAATTCTTCAAAAAAGACATAGTAGTTCCCATCCCTTTGTACAGGAAAAGGGTCGGCCCAAAATTTGCCTTTAGGTGGTTCCAGGTATTTTAATTCACTAAGGTCTCGCTCGATAATTGGTGTGGCGCCCAAACTATACGCCAGGATCCATTGTTCTTTACGGGTGTAGTTTCGAAACCACAGCTTGGACCGCCTGATGGCTATCCTGGAAAGAAATTGAAGCATCCGGATATTGCCAGGGAGACTAGCGCGTGGCCCGCTCTCAACAATTACTGGCGAGACTGCTTCCATCTCTAAAGCCCGCTGCCCAGATTCATGCAGATTGCGCAACACTGTGACTACGGCGTTGGCCAATTTCCAATAAACCTTGCTTCTGTTACCCTTTACCGAATATCGATCCGTCGCTGTCCACGAACGATAAATGGTCCTGTCACAAGTTTTTTGTCTGAATAGCGCCTGCAGTGTTAGTTCTGTTGTCTCATTTTGCATGACCTCCAAAAAACCTGGAGGTCCTTTAAGGAATTTCGAATTGGCTGACGTGCCACCTATCCAGACGCCGTAACAGGAAAGGCCATAGAAATCTCTTGAAAGTGGGACGTTTCCCAGGTCAACTATTACGTCGAGTTTTTCCTCCCGGATTATTTTTTGACTATCAGTATCAATGCAAATTCTTCCTTCTCTCAGGAGCGCCTTTACCAGTAAGAGTCTGGTTTCAGTCCCAATAGCAGACCTGAGATCAAATTCCTCAAAGGGGTCACTGTAGGGGCATAGAGATTGATTATCCAACCGGGAATATGTTTTCCACATTAGTGTATTGCAGCTACAGGTCAGTGGCTTACTGTAACCTTGGGTCTTATCTCCGGTAGCCTCATATTTTATTATGACAGGAAGTTCAGCAAAACTTGATCCCGTGATGCCCCTGACGACCCGATCTACCCAGGCAGGCTGAAAAAAAGAATCAAGAAAGAATGCGACTCGAATTTTGTTTGTATTTGCCTTCTGCGTTACCAAACGGTCCAACCTGGTTTCCCCACATGCTTCGGAGGATTTCTCATAAGAATCAATATTATTTTTTTAGGAGACAGGGTGACTCCTGTCCATCAATTTTTGCAATATTCTGGTGAATAATCAGTCCAGATCCGCCCGGATAGCGCTCAGACTTAGGCGCCACGCCTGTTTGTTCCGATGGCGAATCATGCTGGCCTCTAATTTTAGACAGTCTCCCTCTCTGAACAAGAAGCAAAAGAGCCGGAAGTGTCACCAAGGTCAAGGGAACAGCGGACACCATCCCGGCAATCATGGACCAACCCAGGAACTCCATCGAATAATGTCTCGACGTGACCATGGCTACGAAACCCGCCATTATAGTCAACGAAGTTAGAACAGCTCTGGGCGTAACCCTTAACATAGTCCTGGCGATGTCGCTGTTTTTTTCGTGCAAACTTCCCATCACTACATGGATACCGTTATGTATGCTGAAACCAAACACTAAAGGCGCCACGCAGACCACAGAAAATGGTAAACCAGCGCCCATGAAACCGGCGGCCCCCAAAGTTATTGCAAAAGACCCTATCATTGGGACCAGACATAAACCCACCCCAAGTGGATTAGGAAACACAGCCAGAAAAATCATGACCAAGGACACGAAGGCGTAGGCTCCAAGGCGGAACAACTCATCGACAATGCTTGATAAAATGGCATCCATCGTTTGTCGGGTCCCTGAAATGTGGACTTCAGCAGGAAGTCCTTTCACAGCGTTCATAATTTTCTTATCGACATTCCTCAAATCTTCAGGGTTAGTTATGGTATCCGAATATCGAACATCGGTAAGGAAACGGTATTTACCGCCAATCTTCGCAACATATAAATTCTTCTCTTCCGGTTGGATAATTTCCTTATTGTCCCTGTCTCGCCCAGTTAGATCGGCTATCATCTTTCCCGTGGAGTCAAAAGAGTCCTGGAGTTTTTTGACAGCCACTGGAGAAAAATCCGAATCACTCAACTCATCAGCAAAAACCTGCCTGAGTTTGGGCCAATTCATTACAATTTCCGAAAGAACCTTGAGGTTAGCTTCCTGGATTTTAGTTGGAGCGATAAATCTGGAAATAGAGTCAAAAGAAGCTATTTCTGATGGTCTAACCATAAGCGATTCCAAAATTCGATCCAGTTTTCGTTGAATGGTCAAACCTGACTCAAAGTCTTCAACGTCGAAAGTTAACTGAGTCGACTGAGAAAAATTTGAATGAAACTTATGGGAAATTGTGTCCGAAACAGCCATGGACTTCATGTCTCTGGCAAGAAAAACCTTAAAAAGGTCTTTTTCATGAGTAACCTTGGTGGCATAGAACGCTCCCACGCCAATTAGCACACACGAGACAGCAACTATCACCCCTGGATTACGCCTGTACAAGCTCGCCAGGAAACCGAATGACACCTGAATCTTGGGAAAACGGCCTCTTTGGCTCTTACTCAGCACTGAGACTATGGCTGGAAACAGGAAGATGGTAGACAACATAGTCAACGCCAAACCGGTAGCCCCGAAAAAACCAAATTGCACGAGCGCCGACTGATCGGAGAAACACAAGCAGAGAAATGCGATTATCCCTGTTAACGCGCCCAGAATGACTGGAGGGCCCGTGTGCTCATACGCCGCCAAGACAGCCTCAGTAGTGGACCCATTCCTATCCAGTTCCTCCCTGAACCGTCCCCATAAATGAACTCCATACTCAGCCCCAAGTCCCAATAAAACTCCTGTGGCCCCCATTACTACAGGATTGACTTCGTCGTAAGCCAGAAACAGCAGTCCATAATTCGGTCCTATCCCCGCTGCTAGTGGAATCATGAGAATGGCCGCTGAAATAAAACTCCTGTAGATTGCAAGAAAAGTTACCAGGACTAGTCCAAAAGAAATGATAAGTAGCCTCGATGTCTCCTCGTCAAAAATCACATCCGATTCGTATTGAAAGGCGGTTTTTCCAGTAAGGTCCCATTTCAAATCTTTCAAGTCTTTGACAACATGGACCTTCGCATTGAGTTCCCGGATTTTCTCTGGGATGAATTTGTGGAGTTTCTCTACCAATTCTCTGGCTTTTACAATGTCGGAACTGGGAAAATTGGGAGCTATCTGGATCAGATACAACGTGCTGTCCGGGCTCGCAATAAGAAGGTAGGGGTCTCCCATACCAATTGGGCCGGTTTGCTTTTCCATGGAATGCGCCACAAAATTGCTTAATTCGAGAGGATCGCTCAACAGCTGTTTTTCAAGGTGAGAGTTTTCTAATAGAATCAAATGATTGCGTGTGATACGAAATGCGTCTCTCACACCCTGTGGGCTCAGTATTTTCTGTATACCTAGTCTTTCTCTCGACCCCATTCCCAAGAGAAAATGTTTAAAAAGCGCCTCCACTTCTTTTCGGTTATCGGGATCAATCAGCCTGTACCTCACCCGATCTATCCCTGGAATTTTCGCAAGACTGTCAGCTAGGCCCTCAATAAATTCCAGGCGACTGCGGCCGGGTGGCTCGGGAAAATCAAGTACAAGGACAAGTGACTCTCTATCCCCGAAATGCTGATTATTTTCCCTGGTAAGGTTTATGACGGGGTTGGCCTTTCCCACACCCGCCAAGAGATTCGTGCTGGTCACAATCCATGGCATGCTCCCAAAACCAAGGGACGACAAAACTATACTGGCCCCGATGACCAGCCAGGGACGATTCAGGGAGAACCGGGCGATTTTTTTCAATACAAGGACAAGCCACTTCATTAAATAAGTTCGGGACCTCGTATGCGATATTTTGACAATGTTGTGTACCAGTTGGGATTTTGTGTGTCAACACTTAGGGACAAAACATGAGCCTAATGAACAGCCTGTTTATACGGGGCATGTTGCTTTTTTGGATACCACGGGATTATACTGAAGTCCATGATATTAGGACATCTTGCCATTGCAGGCATAGCAAAGCGAACCCGTTTCCATGAGGAGAGCCTCCTTTTTCTGACACTGGCCTCTCTAGGTCCAGACCTTCTCGACAAACCTGCCAACATCCTGTTGGGTATGCCTGGACGAGGCATGAGCCACAGTCTGGTTTTTTTCGCGACCGTCATTTCCATTTGTCTGATCCTATGGAAACGGTTCAATTTTAAACCCGACACACTTGTCGCCGGTGTGGTCATGTGGGCATCCCATCTTATGGGAGATTTCGTGCAGCCAGAGGTACTGTTCTGGCCATTTCTAGGTCCACTAGAACCTGGCTCCAAATTTCACGTGATCGACAAATTAAACCTGTTCTATATTGATCGATTGTACCCTGATCAGTTCTGGCTGGAAGCTATTTGTATAGTAACTTTTTTTGGCATCCTTGTCGCAAGACCTTTAAAACAAAGGCCACAGGGAGCGATGAGGATAGCGCAGTCAGAGCCTTCCAATGCCAAATTGGATTCGTTGTAGGCACAAGTTTTATGCGGGTTTAGACGGTCGGCGATATTTGTGCAACGTGACAACCTTTTGTTGTGTTCGCTTTTTGGGATGGAGGGTCCAATGTCCGGAAACAAGCTTCTGCCTTCATTGAGATGGCTGAAATCGTTGGGCAAGACGAGCCGTTGCAACGAAGAAGAGTTTTGTGTGAACTGGGGAGAAGTCATTTGCGGTCACCGGAATTGGGAAGATTTCTACAGGCGAAGATGGCAGTATGACAAAAAGGTCCGATCTACCCATGGTGTCAATTGCACTGGATCCTGTTCCTGGGATGTTTTTGTCAAAGATGGCATAATCGTCTGGGAGCTTCAGAATACCGACTACCCAGGCTGTGGCCCTGACTTTCCTGACCATGAACCTAGAGGGTGTCCTCGCGGCGCCACGTTTTCCTGGTACACTTATAGCCCTGTTAGAATCAAACATCCTTACATTCGTTCAAACTTACTTGAACTATGGAAAGAAGCCCGTAAACGAGAACCAGATCCTGTAAAGGCTTGGAAAAACATCGTTGAAGATGCGGCCCTAAAGAAAAAATACCAGGAATGCAGAGGCAAAGGGGGCTTTGTCCGAATATCGACCGACGACGCTATAGAACTGATAGCCTCTTCTTTGGTCTATACAATCAGAAGTTACGGCCCCGATCGTGTCTTCGGTTTTTCTCCCATCCCCGCTATGTCAATGGTCGGTTATGCTTCCGGCGCCAGGTTCCTTTCGCTAATCGGCGCGTCTACTGTCAGTTTTTATGATTGGTATTGCGATCTCCCTCCCTCTTCTCCGCAGGTTTGGGGAGAACAAACAGACGTGCCTGAGAGCGCGGACTGGTTCGAATCAACATACATGATCGTCTGGGGCGCCAATTTGCCCATGACTCGAACACCTGACGCTCACTTTTTTACTGAGGCCCGCTATCGAGGCGCCAAAGTTGTCGGGGTTTCTCCAGATTATTCTGAATATGTAAAATTCTCTGATCATTGGCTGCCAGTGAAAGCCGGGACTGATTCCGCTCTGGCCATGGCTATGACTTTTGTAATTCTCAAGGAATTCTATCTTGATCACCCATCAGAGTATTTCATAACATACGCCAAAAGCTATACTGACCTACCTTTTGCTGTCCGTCTGAAACAGGAACAATTTGGTTATATTTCGGACAGGTTCGTGACGTCGTCTGAGATTGGTCTAAGCGGTGATAATTCAGAATGGAAAACAGTTTGTTTTGACTCAAACTCCAAATCTTTTGTAGCTCCTAATGGTAGCATGGGGTTTCGCTGGAACGAGAGCGGTAAATGGAACCTTAACCTTGAGGATTCCGCCACAGGCTTAAAAGTCGATCCTGTTCTGAGTTTTGACAATGACAATGATGGCTGGGTATCTGTAAGATTCCCTTTGTTCGGATTTGAAGGACCTAAATCAAAAAACGGCGCAGTTCCAATTAAGAAAATAGTAGCACAAGGACAGGAAATTTTGGTCACAACGGTTTTTGATTTGATGGTCGCAAATGTGGGCATAGATCGTGGACACGGTGGGGACACAACTCAAAGTTATGATGAATCAACACCGTATACACCGGCGTGGCAGGAATCAATAACCGGGATCCCGGCCTGTGACGTAATAAAGGTTGCTCGGGAATTTGCGGAAAACGCTGAAAAGACCCAAGGCAAGTCTATGATATTCCTTGGAGCGGGAACCAATCACTGGTTCCACTCAGACATGACATTCCGCACGATCCTCAATCTCACATCATTGTGCGGTTGTCAGGGCGTTAACGGAGGTGGTTGGGCCTTTTATGTCGGACAGGAGAAGGTCCGTCCTCTTGCGGGCTGGACAACAATAGCGTTCGGCTTGGATTGGCTACGACCTCCACGTCAGCATAACGGCACATCTTTCTACTATTTTGCTTCGGGTCAGTGGCGGCATGACACTCTGGACGCAAAGACCATAGCCACCCCTTGGGCGTCTGCGAGCATGCCCGAACATCCAGCGGATTTTAATGTGATTGCCGCTAGACTGGGATGGCTTCCATCCTACCCCCAATTCGACCAAAATCCTCTTGATCTTTGTTCTAGCGCCATTTCCAATGGGGCTAAAACCGATGACGAAATCATAGCCGGCGTAGTAGACAAACTCAAAAATGGGCAATTGAAGTTTGCCGCTGAGGACCCAGACAACCCTATAAACTTTCCTCGCATTCTTTTTCTCTGGCGTTCGAACCTGTTGGGCGCCAGTGGAAAAGGACATGAATATTTCCTGAAAAACTTACTAGGAACGCACAACTCAGTGTTCGGCCAGGAATCCAAGTTGCGGCCGAAAGAAATAATATGGAGAGACCCGGCGCCGGAAGGTAAACTCGATCTCCTGGTGACCCTTGATTTTCGTATGTCTACCAGCGCTCTATATTCCGATGTCGTTCTCCCTGCTGCAAGCTGGTATGAAGTTCATGACATCAGCTCAACTGACATGCATCCTTTTGTGCATCCTTTCAATCCTGCGATTGATCCACCCTGGGACGCCAAAAGCGATTGGGACCATTTCTCGGCTATTGCGGAAAAGTTCTCCGAACTGGCCACCTCACACTTGGGGGTTTGCAAAGATATTGTAGCAACTCCTCTCCTTCATGACACTCCCGGTGAAATTGCTCAAACGAGGGTTCTTGACTGGAAAAAAGAGAAGACGGGGCTGATTCCCGGCAAAACTGCGCCTAATCTCGAGGTGGTAACTCGAGACTTTCCGAATATTCACAAGATGATGTCGTCACTCGGGCCGCTCGTTAACAATGCGAATATTGGCGCCAAGGGCGTAAACTGGAACGCCTCCACGGAATACGAGGAATTGAAAAAGGTCCTTGGCGCCGTAAAAGCGCCCGGAATCAGCAAGGGAATGCCCGACTTGCGGTCCGCGAAACAGGCCGCTGAGACAATCCTGTCGCTCTCTCCTGAAACTAACGGAGCAGTTGCGGTAAAATCATGGAAAAGTTTGGAGAAAAGAACAGGTCTCAACTTGCGCTACATGAGTTCGAAACGGGAAGGAGAAAAACTTTCGTTCGAATCCATTACGGCTCAACCTCGGAAAGTCATAACCTCGCCTATTTGGAGCGGTGTGGAGTCGGAACATCGAAGATATTCTTCATTCGTCATGAACATTGAGAATCGAATTCCTTTTAGGACACTAACTGGTCGGGCCCATTTCTACCTGGACCATGAATGGATGCTGGCTTTTGGTGACGCTCTTCCATTGTTTAGGCCTCCTCTTGACATGAAATCATTAGGATCAACCAATGTCGACACTTCGGGGAAAGACTTCATTGTTCTTAACTACCTTTCACCACACTCAAAATGGTCAATTCACAGCACATACGCCGAGACGATATTCATGTTGACCTTGTTTCGAGGTGGAAACGCGATCTGGATTAACAATGATGACGCGGCCTCAATCGGGCTCAAAGACAACGATTGGGTTGAATGTTTCAACGTCAACGGCATAACAATAGCCCGAGCGGTAGTTAGCCACCGCATACCCATGGGCAAGGCCTTCATGTATCACGCTCAGGAGCGACTGGTAGTCCCGGGACCTAAATCATCCAATCAACCTGGAGGGACGCATAACAGTGTTACAAGAATAATGGTTAAGCCGACTCTAATGATTGGTGGATATGCCCAACTTAGTTATGGGTTTAATTATTATGGCCCTACGGGCGCCCAGAGAGACGAAATCATCATAGTCCGAAAGTCAGGCGAGGTGAAGTGGCATGAAGATTAAAGCGCAAATAGCCATGGTCATGAACCTTGACAAATGTCTCGGATGTCACACCTGCAGTATCCCTTGCAAACAGGTTTGGACCAATCGGCAAGGGGCGGAATACATGTGGTTTAACAATGTTGAAACCAAGCCTGGCATCGGCTACCCCAGAAAATGGGAAAACCAGGAGATCCATAAGGGTGGTTGGCAGGAAAGTAACTCCAAACTTCGACTGCGCGCCGGGGGGCGACTGAAAAAATTCGCCGGAATATTTCACAATCCTGATTTGCCTCGAATCGACGATTATTATGAGCCATGGACATACGACTACGGGCAGCTTACTTCATGCACATCAGGTCAACGCCAACCCACAGCCAGGCCAAAATCTGCTATTACTGGCCGTAATATGGACATCAACTGGGGCCCAAATTGGGAAGACGACCTTGCTGGGGTTAACGAAACTGGAGTCGAAGACACCAATTTTTCAGGGCTGGAAAAGGAAATCTATCTCAAATTCAAAGATGTGTTTATGTTTCATATTCCGCGAATCTGTGAACATTGTCTAAATCCCGCCTGCGTTGCGTCATGTCCATCAGGAGCCCTTTACAAACGAGACGAGGATGGCATAGTCCTTGTCGATCAGGAGAGATGTCGAGGTTGGCGTTACTGCGTCTCCGGGTGCCCTTACAAAAAAGTCTATTTCAACTGGACCGAGGGGCGATCAGAGAAATGCCTGTTTTGTTATCCGCGTATTGAAAGCGGCCTTCCAACCCTGTGCGCTCACTCTTGCGTAGGGCGCATACGCTACATAGGCGCTATTTTGTACGACGCCGACCGAATATGTTCCGCTGCTTCGGTTTCTGATGATCGGCAAGTTTATAAATCTCACCTTAATATATTACTAAATCCATATGACCTTGAGATTGTCCGTGAAGCGGAAGCTCAGGGAATACCTGAAACCATTTTGCAGGCTGCAAGAAGGTCCCCCGTTTACAAATTGGCCGTAGAATGGGGACTGGCATTTCCTCCACATCCCGAATTCCGAACTTTACCTATGGTTTGGTATGTGCCTCCATTAAGTCCATTAATTGTCGGGATGGAAGAATCGGAAGTGAACCTGGACAAAAGCGACTTCATGCGCATTCCATTCCAATACCTGGCCAACTTGCTGTCAGCCGGTGATGAGACGCCGATAAGATTTGCGCTAAAACGCCTCATGGCTCTTCGCAAGTTCATGAGATCAGTAAGAGTTGAACACCATCCGGACACTCAGGTTCTCGACGAAGCCCAAATGACCGAGGAGATGGCCCAGGAGATGTACAAGCTTCTTGCGATAGCCAAACACGATGACCGATTCGTCATTCCAGCAACAAAGCGGGCTGATACCGAAAACATGCACGACGGTCGAGGTATCCTGGGTTTCTCTCAGGGATCCCAGCCTGTTATTGATTGATCGACTGACTTGCGATTAAAAACCGGATTTGTAGAGAATCGCTAGAGGATATGAACCCGATGCCTATTCAGGAAGATAGACGCAGAATTTTGAAATTATTTTCCGTCTTGCTGGATTATCCAAATGAAGAATTGTTGCAATCTGTGGATGAATTGCGTTTGGAATTCTCAAACCTCTCTCAATACCCTGTCATGACGGCCTGTCAAGATTTCGTGAAACTTCTCGAGTGTACACCATTAATTCCTATGCAGGAACATTACGCAACGGTCTTCGATTTCAGCGCTGAGACGTGTCTCAACCTCACTTATCATGAACATGGCGAACAACCCGAGAGAGGGGCAGCTTTGGCAAATTTTCGACAACTATATAAAATTGCAGGTTATGAGCAAGCGGATTCCGAATTACCTGATTACCTGCCGGTAGTGCTCGAATTTTTGTCCTTATGCTCAGATAGAACATGCTCTAATATCCTTGAACGTCATATCCCTCATCTGGAGGTTTTGGCCAGTCGACTTAAGGAACTTGGCGACCCATATCAGGATGTAATGGAAGCTCTCTGTACAACATGCCGACAAATTGTAGCCAGAGGAGTTTAAACTCATGGAAGCGCTATTTAGTAAGCTAGTTTTTCAGGTTTTTCCATACATCGCGTTGACTGTGTTCGTTGTCGGGCATAGTTACCGCTATTATACTGACCGCTATCACTGGAACTCCAAATCAAGTGAATTGATCGATCGTGACAGCCTGAAAGTAGGCATAACGATGTTTCATTGGGGTATAATATTTACATTCTTTGGACATTTTTTCGGATTACTGACCCCACAGAATTTTTTGAACAAACTTGGAATTACGGCCGGAATGCACGAATTTGTCGCTCTCTACACTGGAATGTTATTTGGGACAATGTCCTTTGTCGGATTGTTAATTCTTCTCAGGCGAAGACTTGGAAAGGATAGGGTCCATGCAACGTCGTCTACTAATGATATAGCGCTATTGATTCTGCTGGTCATTGTCGTGTTCCTTGGCACATATAACAGTTACTTCAAACGATTTGATGTTCTTTACACTATAGCCCCGTGGATTAGGGGGATTGTAACTCTGAACCCGGACCAGGGTCTAATGGCCCCGGTCCCATGGTCGTATAAGATTCATATTCTTTTGGCGCTTGCGTTGTTAGCATTTTCCCCGTTCACTCGTTTGGTCCACATTTGGAGCGTTCCAGTTACATATTTTCTCCGGCCATATATCTCTGTCCGCCGTAGGTTTGTGGATATCCCTTGATCAGGTTCGGAAAGCGTGAGGTTAATTGAAAAGGGATTGTAGACTGGCATTAGCTATTGAAAACTTACCACCGGCCTATTTCGCCATGGTGATGGCAACGGGCATCGTATCGATTGCATCGGAATTTGTAGGCTTCCAGCTACTACCCGTGGGATTGCTCTGGCTAAACGTGGTATTTTATGTTTGCCTTTGGATGCTCACTATAGCCCGAATAATATGCCACTCAGATCGATTTATTGGAGATATTGGGGACTTTAATCGGGGGTTTGGTTACATGACCACAGTCGCGGGCACCTGTATTTTAGGAAGTCAGTTCGTGATCCTCGAGCGAGCCTATCAATTGGGCATGACCCTATTCTGTCTGGGTCTGGGAATTTGGATCCTCTCGATATACACGGTGTTCTCAAGCTTTATAGTCCGATCTGTCAAGCCTTTGATCCAGGATGGAATTAACGGCGCCTGGCTTTTGGCTACCGTTAGCACACAGTCTTTGTCAATTCTTGGTGGTAGACTGGCTGATAAGTTCCCATTTTATCAGGAAATCATTCTTTTGTTTTCGATGTGTATGTTTCTGCTCGGGTGTGTATTGTATTTGATTGTTATAACTCTGATATTCCATCGCCTCATTTTTAAGGAATTTGGTCCCGAAGACCTCAGTCCGACCTACTGGATAAACATGGGGGCGGTGGCTATCAGTACGCTAGCAGGCTCGGTCCTTTTGGAAGCCTTTCATGGCGGCAAGGCGTTTGGCAATTTTGTCCCTTTCATGTCAGGGCTTACTTTGATGTGTTGGACAGTGGCCACATGGTGGATCCCCATACTCTTTTTCCTGATGTTTTGGCGTCATTTTATTCGAGGTTATGAACTGTCGTACTCGGTGGAATATTGGAGCATGGTCTTCCCCCTCGGCATGTATACCGCATGCACAGCCAAACTCTCTGAGGCCTTCCAATTCACATTTCTTTCTCAAATTCCACACTATTTCATATATATTGCATGCTTGGCATGGTTTATGACTTTTTCAGGCCTGCTTGTCTCTTTATATCAATTCTTTGTAAATGATGGAGTCTCCTATGCCCCAGAAAAAGGCGATCCTAACCAAGATAAGAGAAGGTGAGCGGGAGGTTCGAAAAAATCTCATCATCGACGCCTCAGTACGGCTTTTCGCAAAAAAGACTTTCAACCAGGTGGGGATACGCGACATAGCCGCCGAAGCCGGTCTTTCGCCAGCGTCTATATACAGATACTTTTCGAATCGTGATGATTTGTTTGCGGAAGCCCTCTGGCGGGAGGGAAGAATTATTAGTGAAGAGATTCGTCATCTTAAAGATTTGGGCACAGGCGTCTCGTTAGAACAGATGGCCGTTACGTTTGTCACTCACCTTTTGGAACACTCTACTTTTTTTGAGATGATGACACACTTCATGATTACGGGGAAAATAGGCAAAAAGGCCCTGGAAAAATTTAATGACGCGGAAAGGAAACTCCTCGATGTTTTCGACGAGATGTTCCAAAGTATCGGCGCACAAAATCAAGTAAGGTTGCTCTCACACGCTTTTTTCGCATCACTCAACGGAATCCTGATTACCTTCCGGAATTATCCTGGTCGCCCTCCCGAAGATTCCCGTAAACATATCTTAAGACTAGCTTCAACAATTTCAATGGTCTTCACGAGAGGTTCATCCTGAACCAGGGTCTGCTTTTTGGAGCAATTTTCGAATTGGTTACCTATTTCAAATTGTTCGACCGAAGTTCCACCTATTCTGATTCCTTCAGAGCATGCTTCAGGATTTTTCCGACTGGATTTTTCGGTAGAGATTCCAGGAAGCGGACCTCTTTCACGCACTTGAATGATGAGAGTTTTTCCTTGCACAGCCGAAAAATGTCGTCCGGTTCAACAGAGGCGTTAGGCTTCGTGACTATGTGAGCTATCGGGATTTCACCCCATTTACTTTGCGGAAGGCCTATCACCGCAACTTCAGCCACTGCGGGGTGCGTCATTATTACAGCCTCCAGTTCTGCTGGATAGATGTTCTCACCTCCACTGATAATCATGTCCTTAAGCCGATCAACGACCGTGAAGTATCCTTCGTCGTCGACTTTGCCAAGGTCTCCTGAACGGTACCAACCATCAACAATGGCCTCGCCAGTGGCTTTAGGATTGTCCCAATATTCCTTGAAAACAGCCGGACCCTTGCAAAGGATTTCGCCCACCTCCCCTGGAAGTTTCTCAACACCTGTTAGAGGATCGACAACTTTAAGTCGGGAAAAGAATATCGGTTTTCCGTGAGTATGGCATTTCGCCAACGGCATGTTGTGTAACCAGAAGGTAACTCCACCTGAAAACTCTGTAATACCGTAGACTTGCTGGACCCTGACACCAATTTCCAGATAGGCTCGGATCAGGGACTCGGGCACTGCCGAGGCGCCACACATTAGCCATCTCAGACTTGTCGCATCGATTTTTTTGGCTCGAGCTACTATGAGCATCGCTTGAAGCATTAAAGGTACTGACATCATGCTGGTGATCTTTTCTGAAGCTATTGTGGCCCATATACTGTTAGGGTCGAAATTTGGAACAAAGACCGTCGTAGCGCCTTTGTGAACATTGGTTACCAAAGGAGCCAATCCACCGATGTGAAAGATCGGGGCCAGTAAAAGAAAACGGTCCTTATAATTCCAGTCCAGCGTGTGTGAAAGTCCTAAAGAAGACCACAAAAGATTATTGTGAGTCAGGACCGCTCCTTTCGGCTTACCAGTAGTTCCTGACGTGTACATTATTATCGCAGCGTCATCACCACCCTGTGACAATTGTGGCTCTGAATCTGTTTGTTTTGCTAGCGCTGATTCGAACTCAACATCCGGAGACTGCTCCCCCTTTCGCAGATAGGACCTCACCGCTATAGTGTTCCTAAGTTGATTTACCGTATCATCAAATTCTCCGTCGTACAATAGGAACGTGGCCCCACAATTGTTCAGGATGTAATCCAATTCCGCTGTCTGCAGACGCCAATTAAGAATAACCGTGACAGATCCTATCTTGGCAGAAGCGTAAATGCATAGCGCCAAGTGATCGTTGTTTTTGCATAAAACGGCGACTCTTTCCCCAGGTAATACCCCTTGCTCTCTCAAGTACGCTGCAAAGCGATTTACCCTCATATTTATTTCTTTGAATGTGTAACGATAATTCTGGCCAACGAACCCTTCGTCGTCAGGAGTCAGCCTCGCACGGTGAATCAGGGTTTCCGCAATGTTGAAGTTCATGATTTCCCTCCATAAAACTGGATCTGATATTTACGGATCCGACCACAACAATTTGAGAAAATGATCCTGTCCTTCTTCAGCCGGGCATTGATGAACTAGCCACTTCATTGAGAGCCAGTTCCTGATACGCCCGGAACAAGGAACTGCAAAAAGTTTCCCACGCCGTCGCAAGTTCGATCGCGCCGGGCTTAATCTCAAGGAAGGAAGGCCCTTGAAGGAAATCCTTCAGACTTGAAGATAAAGATTCTATATTTTCTTGGGCAGCTCCTTCCAGGACAGATCCTACAAATTCCTCAGCAGAGTACCAGGACGATACGCGATGCAAATCTCGGTAGACTTGAATAAGTAAAACATTACGAGGCCCTTCCCATAACTCATTTACCGTGGCGTCACGAAAAAGTCTTGGCAAAGAGGAAAAATCTTCTATCACACCATGGCCACCAAATATGGAAATGGCTTTTCTAATGACATCCACAGCTTCGTATGCAGAAACCAACTTCTGCAATATAATTAGTTCTCTCAGATTAAATCGCAGCTTTTGGATTTCAATCGGTTCATTTGAGGATAGCCCCGATTGCAATTTGCCTCCCAAGCGAATGAACAGATCATAGACCTTAAAGGCGCCAGCCGTTGTTCGTTGAGCCGCTTGCATAATCTCATCCAGTTGGCCTGCGGCAAGGGGCCAGTCACAAATTCTCTTATCGAAAACCTTTCTAAACCTGCTGTAGATTGTGGCTTCCCGTACCGCGCGTGTCATTGCGGCTGCGCTTGACAGTGCAACCGTAATCCTGGAAAGTGTGAGCACAATTCCAACGGCGTTGGCGACCCCACGGTCGATAGCGCCAATAGCGTAAGCTACTGCTCCATCGTACTCTATTTCTGCTGTAGGGAGTTCGGAAGTTCCCATCTTCCATTTCAGACGGTTGATACGACATCCGTTTCGTTGCTCACTGGATTTTTTTTGCGGTAACCAGGAGGGAACTATAAACGTCCCCACATCTTCACTACCCTTTACTTTAGCGGTAATTACGGCGTAATCGGCGTGGACTGCGGAACAGAAAAATTTATTACCATAAATTTGGTAATAATCCTCGTGGGGTTCAGCTTCAAGGAGATTGGCCGGGATATCGGACCCACCTTGGATCTCCGACATAAATTGGGCTCCTATCCCAAAATCCCCATCAATTCCTTCCTTGCAGTGCTCAAGAATCCGGCTTAAATCCGGATGCCTGTCCTCTGGAAATTCATCAATAAGAGCTATAAGTCCTTCGGTACATACCATGGGACACATGACAGACGACTCCCCGATTTCCTGGAGCAAATATCTCTTAATGAAGCTTTCCCATTTTTCCATCTTGGACGAAAAAAGGCCTTCCCTGAAGATTTCCTTTTCCAACGCCGTTGTTTCTGCCGGTCGTATAATCCTATCTACCCGATGATTGTGAGCATCGTAGTGTTCGATGTATGGCCTCAATTCCGGTTTGGCTATCCTGTCCGCTAATACTCTCCATCGAACGGAAACTTTTGAAGCGAACTCAACAATTTTCTCGTGCAACTTTGGTAGCAAGTCACCGCAATAGCGCTTTACGCATTTTATGAGAAATGGGTCGTCGAGATAAAAGTCCACTGAATTAAGGTTATTCAAGAACTCATCGAATGAATACGGATTGTTTCTGTCGGGAAGACTCATTCGGCTCCCTCCTGTTTCTAGTAATAGATGAGCAATGAGAGCTAAATTTGAGCTAAGTGACATTAAAACTGAACAGTGTTTTGTGTCAAGAACATTGTTCCCATATGTCAGTTGTCCAAAATATTTTACTTCTTTGTACAATGTGTCGTATCAAATTACTTGTGTCAGTTACAAAACTCTCATAATTTTTACTCGTTGTCTGAAATCAGTTGGCTAGTTTAAGAAAGAGAGCAAATCATGGAGAACCAGGACCATTTGTACATCTTGTGGACAAACGCTGATCCAATCGCTGCTGACAAAATGGTTTTCATGTATGCTGTTAACAGCCTAAAAAGGGGTTGGTGGAAGAAAGTCACCCTGATTATTTGGGGGACTACCGCAAAACTTTCGGCGGAAGAGCCTGCAATTAAACGGAAAATAACTGAGGCCCTTTCTGAGGGAGTAAAAATATCCGCTTGTAAAGCCTGCGCGGATCAGTTAGGGGTTACCGAAATTTTGGAAAATATGGGTATTGAAGTGATATATTGGGGTGCGCCTTTAACTGATATCATCAAATCCGGTCAAAAGCTGCTGACTATTTAAATTCAACTATTTTGCAACAGAAAGGAAACAAGTATGATTAGGGTTACCTGTTTCGGAGCCGCCGGTTCGGTTACCGGGTCAAATTATCTCCTTGAAACATCTGATGGGAAGAAAATCATCATAGATTGCGGCCTGTTTCAGGGTAGCAAAGAAATGGAACTCCGAAACTGGGAGGATTGGGGCTACGACCCGAAAACTATCAAAAATATCATCCTGACACACGCCCATATCGATCATAGTGGACGCATTCCAAAAATAGTCAAGGATGGCTTCCGGGGAAAAATCATCTCATCTCCTCCAACTGCTGAACTTTGTGAAGTAATGCTTCTCGATTCCGCTCATGTGCAGGAAATGGAAGCAGAGTGGAAAACAAGGAAAAACAGAAGGCGAGCAAAGAAAGAAACTCATCCTCTTTACACCACACATGATGCAATCGAAAGCCTCAAGTTTCTTGCCCCTACCGAACTTGACCAGATTGTTGAACTGGAGCCGGGAATAAAGCTGAGACTTCGAAATGCTGGACATATTCTTGGGTCATGTATCGCTGAGCTATGGATTCAAGATCAAAGCAAGGAAACGAAGGTTGTCTTTTCGGGTGACCTTGGCAAACATGATCAACTGATCGTTAAGCATCCTTTTGAGATAGGTAACGCGGATTTCCTGTTTATTGAATCGACGTATGGTGACCGCAGACATCGCAACTTCGAAGACAGCAAGGCCGAATTTCTCGAAGCTATTAGTTATGCGGTTTCGAACAGGGAAAAGGTGATTATCCCCGCGTTCGCTCTGGAGAGAACCCAAGAGGTGCTATATCTTCTCGGAGAATTTTCCCGGACCGGGAAGATCCCGAATATTCCCATCTTTCTCGACAGCCCGCTGGCCATTAAAGCAACTGAGATTTTTCGGAAAAACAAGAAATACTACGACGAAGCTACTCAGGCAATGGTCCACCAGGGATTTGATCCTTTCGACATGCCGAACCTGACCCTGACTCCAACAACAAAGGAATCAATGGAAATTAACGAACTTAACGGTTCAGCTATCATTATCTCTGCCAACGGAATGTGTTCGGCCGGGCGAATTAAACATCATTTGAAGCACAACCTTTGGAGACCCGGAGCCAGTGTTATTATTGCGGGGTTTCAGGCACAGGGAAGCACCGGACGGCAGATCGTAGATGGCGCCAAGACCGTCTCAATTTTTGGGGAAAAAGTAGCCGTAAGGGCAAAAGTATTTACCATTGGTGGTCTGTCGGCTCATGCTGATCAGGACGACCTGCTCGCATGGGTGGGTCATTTCTCCAAGAAGTCGACCCCCACCATCTTTGTAACGCACGGTGAGCCAGCTTCCAGCGAGGCATTGGCTACCAAGATCCACGAAACATTCGGCATGCGCGCCTATGTGCCGAAATGGCGAGAGGTATTGGCTCTAGATGGCGTAGGAGTGGCTCGAGAGTTAGCCCCGGAACCGGTTTACGCCGATCTGCGCGGGGAAACCCTCGCTCTGGTAGCAGAACTTGAAGCCGAAATAGTAAGGTTCAAGCAACAACTAGCAACCAAGGCGCCAAAATTGTCCGAAGAGGACCTTGAAAAGCTCAGGGACATCCGAGAGGAATTACAGGCCGTTATCTCTGGATAAATTTCCAGTATATCTCAAAGTGACACTACATGTGTGATCATGTCATCTCGAAGAAGCGTAGTGAGAGACCTTTCCCGGAAACAGGACAGATCTCTCACTACGTTACAAACTACATAAGGATTGACAGATTTTATCACTTCATGCTTCTGAGGCGAACGTCGATTCCCTGAACACCTTTCATCAGGTTTGTAAGCTTCGATAAATCAGTGTCCCCCGTGTGGTACGGGTACAAAATCTTTGGCTTGAAGGCCTTTGCAGCGTCAGCCACCATTTCCGGAGTCATTGTGTATGGCAGATTCATCGGTAGAAAAGCCACATCAATATTTTTGAGACTCTTCATTTCCGGAGTATTCTCAGTATCTCCAGCAACATAAACGTGTTTATCCCCAAAAGTGAAGATATAGCCGTTTCCCACTCCTTTTGGATGATACGGCACGCCGGGGGCCCGCATGTGAACCAGGTTGTATGCCGGAACAGCTTCTATCTTAACTCCATCAACGGTTTTTGTGTCGCCGTTATGCATTATGATTCCACCAGGTACAGTTTGGGCGCAAGTTTCAGTAAGAACAACCACAGTATTTTTTGTTCGGATTTTTTTTATTGCGGCCGGATCCAGATGATCCTGGTGTTCGTGAGTAAGGACTATCACATCCGCTTTAGGAAGTTGGGAATAGTCAGCCAACTTACCCCATGGGTCTATATGAAATATTTTCCCTCCATAATCGAACATCAATGTGCCGTGCCCAATAAAAGTGATCTTAAGATCGCCGCCGGATGTCTTGATTACATCCGTCTGAAAAGACTGCCCGGCGATAGCTGCCGTGCCGAATAACAAAAAGATTAGACATGAAATCAGGTACAATTTAGTCACGTGGGTCCTCCTCAAAATTAAAGATATATTATCAGGAAACGCCCTGATATCCTCTTGGAGTTGCTTGGCCTTTCTGTGCGCTGACTCGATCCGTAATCTAAAACTCAGAACCAGGGACCAAAACAGCTACAGTTTATTGTGCAGGATTTGGAGCAGCCTGATCCCCGTCGATCGGCTCCTTGAGTCTCACCATCAGCCATTCTTGAGTGCCATTCTTGCCGAAATGCGCCAATACGCCTGTTTCGTCCTTAGTAAGGTTGTAGATCCCTGTCTCCATAATCACAGCATTTTTATTCTTGTCCGCAAAAGTCCAGACAGCACGTTGGGATTCTTTGTCAACCATACCTTTGACAGGCTTGGTCGTGTCATTCTCTGCGTTGTAATACGTACCCTGAATGTTACCGTCTTTGTTAACTGCGAGTTGCAGGACCATACTCGATGCCTTGGACGCATCAGGACTCAATGCGAAAACGCCTAGCGACATCCATTGATCCTCGTTGTTGGTAATTTCCGGCGCTTTATCGATTATCTGGACAGCTTGTTGATAGTACTCCGGGGCGGAGCAAAGCCTCTGATCATTGAGATAAACGTAACCATCGTCATAATAAAAATTGGATCCATAGTCATAGTATAGAGGCGTCCCCCAATTCCATACCACCCATGAACTAAGAGCGATCCAGGTAGCCGGACGCCACCAGTAATTCCACGGGTGGTGGGGCCATATATGATTGTGCCAGTAGTACCTCGTGAGATTAGGATGTCGAGCCCACCACTCCTTGCTGAAAAAATTACGGTACCGTACGGAATAATTGTCCCGTATGTGTTGCGCTGACCGATGGCTGAACTTCTTACCAGCATGAGCGCCCTTCACAGGCATATGACCTACAGGGTCATGGACGCCTGGAGATCTACCCCCGCTTACGAAATGATCCAGCGCCATAGCGCCTGCGGCCCCTTTTAACGCGCTTGCGCCGACTCTTCCCAGGCTGGAACCAGGTTGACGACCGACATCACTTTTGGGAAGGTTAAGAAAGTGCTGGACTTGTCCCTGGGTGGGTTTGTGCTCTAATCCTTGTCTATACGAGCGGCGAGGACCCTCAATTGGGATCTTCTCCCGCCCTTGTTTAACATTAGTTGGTGGGACATGTAATTGTTTTGTTCCAGGAATCTGGGGTTTGAAATATTGGCCTGCTTTGGGCTTCAACTCTTGCCTATACTGGGGGCGAGGACCCTGAATTGGGATCTTCTGTCCCCCCTGTCTGGTATCAGTTCGAGGCACATGTAATTGTTTTGTCCCAGGAATCTGAGGTTTGGAATATTGACCGGCTTTAGGCTTCTCAAACTTCTGAGCAGGCTGCTGCCTATGAACTGCTGGTTGGTTTCCGCGCTTCACCTGACCACTGCCGCGGGGAGCTACTCCCCTACTCTTTCGTCCTCGTTCATGATCACCTTTTTCAGCCTCGACCGAAGTGAATAGCCAAAAAGAAATGGACATGAACGCAGTTAAAACGAAAATTACTTTTCTCACTGCGGTCTCGCTTTTTGAAGTTCGACGCTGATTATAATAATGTTACCACAATGGACGCAATTACCCGCTAAACGAGTAAATCTCCTGCCCCATGTCACGGGGGTAAAATAATGCTCTAAATATTTATGAGCAAGAACCATGTGTCGGCTAATAATTTATAACCCCTCAACCGGTCGTGGTCGGCGTTATGGGTCCACCTTATCCTTAACAAGGGCGCCCTGAACCCTATGAAAAAAGGCGCATCTACTCCCTCTATTGATTCCTGTTAAGATGGGCCCAAATCAAAGCTTATAGTGAAGGGACGGGTGAAGCCTGATCTCCTTCGGGTGATTCCTTCAGTCTTATCATCAGCCATTCCTGGGTCTGTTCTTTACCGAAATGCACCAGTACACCTGTTTCATCCTTGGTAAGGTTATATATCCCGGTTTCCATTATCACTGCGTGTTTATTCTTATCTGCGAAAGTCCAGACAGCGCGCTCGGACTCCTTGTCGACCATACCTTTTATTGGTTTGGCCTTGTTGTTTTCTTTATTGAAATAAGTTCCCTGAATTACACCTTCCTTGTTAACAGCGAGTTGAAGCACCATGTTAGACGGTTTTCCAGCATCCGGTGTCAATGCGAAAACACCTAGCGGCATCCATTGGTCCTTGTTATTTGTAACTTTCGGCGTTTTGTCGATTATTTGAACAGCCTGCTGATAATACTCCGGGGCGGAACAAAGTCTCTGGCCATTAAGATAAACATAACCATCGTCATAATAAAAATTAGAGCCATAATCGTAATATAGGGGGGTTCCCCAATCCCAGGGGATCCACGAGCTGAGAGCGAGCCAAGTAGCGGGGCCCCACCAATAACCCCAACCGTAGCCACCCCACCCACCGTAGCCGTAATAGTTGTTTATGTATGGGTGGTTACGCCACCAATTCCTGTTAAATGCGTTACCATACTGCTGAGAGTAATTGTTTCGGAGTCGCTGAGTTGTCTGAGGGCCTACCCGGTTACTGAAGCTCGTCCCTTTGACTGGGGTGTGGCCGCTCACCGAGTTTAAACCAGCTACCGATCCGCTCCTTGAAAAGTGATCCAAAGCCATGGCTCCTGCGGTGGCTCCGACGGCTGCCGCTCCAACTTTTCCTGCGCCAGTCTGACGGAGACCCAGGAATTTCTGAACTTGGGGTTGAGTCGCCCTGGACTGTCCGGTTGTACCCCTGAACTGCTTTTGGCCTGTATATGAAGGTCTGGAATAACTACCACTGCCGCGGGAAACATTACCGCCACGGTACACAGAGCCACTTCGGCCGAAACCTCTCGATGTCCCGCCACCACCGTAGCCTCCATACCCACCTCGGTATGCTCCTCCATAACCTCCGTAGCCTCCATACCCACCACCACCTCGGTATAGCGAGGCGCCCCCACCGCCAAAGTGCCCGCCTCCACCGCCAAAGTGTCCACCTCCACCACCAAAGTGCCCGCCGCCGCCATGTCCTCCGCCGCCTCTAAACCCAATGGCGTTGGTCGAAGCCGCCACCATAGCCGCGACAGTTATCAATGCTATAAACATATGCTGAATTTTTTTCATTACGGCCTCTCTTTTCGAAATTCAATACTTGATATAAAAGCATTACCCCTGCAGATAAAGTTTCTCGCGTTGGAATTAAGTTCCACTAAATAAAAACGTGACACGGCCATAAGAACACGCGCGTTAAGAAGGGATTTTATCTATTTCGGGAATATTTAATAGATTAGTGGACCTTGATGGACCTGATTCAATTGGATTTAACCCAAAGGCGGTCACGAATCGCGAGGCAAGAATAATATCACCCTGAGATTACAGAGGTTATGTAGGAGC
>JAMCYH010000334.1 GCA_023474025.1 Deltaproteobacteria bacterium | reverse complement strand
GGGTCTGTCATCAAAATTCTTTTCATAGGTTTTTCTTTTAACGGGCAGGTCTGAACGCAACTGGCGCAACCGATGCATAAGTCTGTGTTGATAAAAACCTTTTGATCGCTGGTTCTCTCGATCGCAGGGCAGGAGAAGTTCTTAAGACAGTTCTGAATGTTACGGCAAATGTCTGGATCTATTCTCAGCGGATTGGGAAGGGTTCCGGCTTTACGCTCCATTCGGGATCTACGCAGGGCGCAGGGCTCTTCCTGGATCACTACCGCTACCCCACCGTCCGGTGATTTTGTAAATTCAAAGGCTCGTTTCAGAGCATCTTCGACTTTAGCGCATTCGTATGATGGAACTCTTTCTATGAATCGGACGCCAAAAGCCTTCAGAATTTCGTCAATTGATATTCGTGGCGACGGGCCATTAGCTCCAAAACCGCTGTTCGGATTGGGTTGATGGCCGGTCATGGCAGTGATGCCGTTGTCCATAACCATGATGACCTGTCTGTGTCCATTGTAGACAGCATTTACAATACCCGGCATGGCCGCATGAAAAAATGTTGAATCACCCACAAAGCTAATTACATTCTCTGACGGAAACGCTCTGGAAACAGCGCTGGCCGCTGGCGCTCCCGACCCCATACAATATAACAGGTTGCCGAGATCATAGGGTGGCAGAAAACCAAGTGAGTAGCACCCTATGTCGGCCATTGAGAAGGCCTCCCTGTCTTTCCCCAAAGCCTTTTTAACCGCGTAGAAAGCAGTCCTGTGTCCACAGCCCGGACAAAGCTGGGGGGACCTTACAGGAACAGGAATCGAGCTTTCAGCATAATCCAAACCGGTTTCTATCCCAAGCCTGACGGCTAGTACATTCACTAATCTTGTTGGGTCATATTCTCCGATTTTTAATTCAATTTCATCGGACAATCCGCACTTACCAATTATCTTCGTTTTGATCCCTTCATCATAACAAAGTGTCTTGATTTCATTCTCAATGATCGGGTCAAGTTCTTCCAGGACATGAACTTCCGCTCTGTTTTGAAGGAAGCTCGCGATATCCTTTTTAGGTAGAGGATGTGTAACACCAAGTTTCAAAATCTCTGCGCTTGCTCCGAGGTGATTCAAAGCGCTGACAGTTGACTGAAAAGTGTGACCGTACGTGATGATGCTGATTGCATGATCACCTGTTCCTACCTTGACCTTAGTGTTTATACCCAGATCATCGAACTCGGCCCCTATCTTCACGAGGTTCTGCAACGCCTTGCGTTTCATGGGAAGGAAAGTCCCTGGTAAGGGAATGTACCCCCCATCCCTACGCATGGTTTCATTGTCCCATTTAACTTCTACGCTCGATGAGGTTCGCTCTCCAAATGTTACAGGACCGATCTGGTGACAGTTGCGGGTCGTAGCTCTAATAAACACCGGAGCCTGATATTTTTGCGAAATCTTCATTGCGTTAACGAGGTAATCCTTTACCTCCTGAGGGTCAGACGGTTCAATAAAAGGAACATATGCGAGCCTGGCGTAATGACGGTTATCCTGTTCGTTTTGTGAACTCAGATAACCTGGGTCGTCACCAAGAATAACTACGAGGCCCCCAGGCATGGTCATATACGAGAGTTGAACGGCGGAATCGGCTGCCACGTTTAGGCCGACAGACTTCATCCAGCAAACTGACGGTCGGCCCATGATTGCGGATGTGGCGGCGACCTCCAGGGCCACTTTTTCGTTTGTGGAGATCTCGAAATAGATGCCTGCCTTTTCTGATATTTGCATTAGAGCATTTGCCATCTCGGCCGTAGGACTACCGGGATAGCATGTGGCAACCTGAACACCACTTTCGATCATACCCCTAACAAAAGCATAATTCCCCAGGAGGTTGGCTTTTGTCCCCGAGTCTCCGAGAAGAATATCGTACTCCGACATTTTGTCTCCGAGCCATCCTTTTATGTGATTAGATTTTGGAAATCCTGTGAAAAGTATCATGCCAGATCAGCTTGATGTCAAGGACGATGGCCCATCAAGGCTGATATTTTTAGGTTATACTATTCGTTTGAATACATTTAACATTTCCGACGCAGTCTTTTCCCAGGAGAACTGTTGCGCTCGTTTAAGCCCCTTGTGTATCAGGGACTGTCGCAATAAATCATCGTTCTCAATTCTGCGCATTGCTTCGGTGATTTCAGCGACATCCTCCGGATCTACTATCAGCGCTGCCTTTCCCGCCACCTGCCCAAGCGAGCCCCTTGTGGAGGTGATTACAGGGCATCCGCAGGCCATGGCCTCTATTACGGGAAGACCGAAGCCTTCAAACAGTGAAGGGAATATTAGCGCCCTGGCTGATTGGAAAAGGGAGACCACATCTTCATCATCTACTGAACCCAAAAATGTTATTCGCTCCCTGGCGTGAGATTTTGCTATGATAGACTCGATCTCCGAGGTAAATACACTGCGACGGCCGACTATTGCCAAAGATAGATCAGAATTACGGGACACCTCTACGAATGCCTCAATAACTCTGGGAGTATTTTTGTAAGGCTTACCGTTTGACACGTGTAAAAAGAAACTGTTGTCCCTTAACCCAAACTTGTTGAGCGAGTTATTTTTTTTGCAATCTTGGACGGTCGGCGCAAACATTGGATCTGTACCGTAAAGGACTATAGAACAATCCCGGACCCGCCCCGGCCAAAACCTGGAAATATCATTGTAGGTTGATTGTGATGGAACGATTATCATGCTTGCTTTACGCACCGAGAGTTCGACCAGGCTACGGAAATAAATTTTTCCGGCGAACATTCTCAGTGGCTTCCCCTTCGCCTGTGTAGACGTGTCACCAAACCACATTGTGTCATTTAGAGTGATGACACTAGGTGTTTTCATAAATAGAGGTTGAAGCATGTGTGGGCTGAAAAAGAGGTCAGCGCCCAATCTGTCAACAACTTTTCCCAATTTTAGTACCGTGAAGGGGTGTACGTGGCGGTATGGTATATCTAATAAAGGTACAGTCTCCGGAAGTCTGTGACGAATCGTAGTCGCAAGATCTGATCGAATGAGCGCCGTTATGGAAAGATCGCGATCTGTCTCGCAGAGGGCCCTAATAACGTTAATGGCCACCCGTCCGGTTCCGTCCAGTTGATTAGGGATGCATCTTCCGTCAATTACTATCTTCATGCTTATTGGTGTACCATCAGTGGCTAGAACCCCAAACTTGCCCGTTTAGAATAAGTTGACGCTATGCAGCGTACACGGTATTGCCGGCGAACAGATCCATGTCACGCCTGTCCCGCGTTGATTTTATGGTATTGCCATGGATATTTCCAGACAAAAAGTTTTGGTCAAATAAGGAGATGATGCTAAAGGCAAATCCTTGATACTTCTCCATGTCTTACCGTCCGAAAATTCGACCGATTAGACTTGCAGCCGTGAGGGCTTTCAAAATTGGTAAGAGATTTACCGGAGAGTCATCTGCAACTAGGCGGCAGTTTGACGAAAAGACAGTTTGCGATTATAAATTCTTTTCGGCCATCCGAAACCGCCACACCATCGTCAGATGTCCAGGATTGCCCAGGCAATGCCACCCAAAGTCGCCGTAGAGGCGATGAAGAGACGTAGACTGACAGGTTCACCGAGGAGGGCAATCCCGCCTAACGCTGCGATAACTGGTACACTGAGTTGCGCTGTGGCAGCGCTTGTTACTTTCAATCCCCTCAACGCAGCATACCATATTACATATCCAAGACCGGACGCCAGTGCCCCAGAAGAAAATGCGCACCAAAAACCGGGTCTATCGATAGATGCCCAAGGGAGCAGGGCGGCACTCATTCCTAGCGCAAAATAACCTGCCCGTCTAAAATTCCCCGCTGTTACCAGTATCGGGTCACCTGCGAATTTCCCGAGCAAGCAGTAGATTCCCCAGGATGCGCCAGCCCAAAGCATTAATATAGAGCCATAAAGCGGTGGAGCCGAAATCCCAGGCGCCAACAGGATGAGCAGTCCGCCAAAAGCAATTATCAGACCCACTACCTGTCCTATTTTCAAATGTTCCCCAGTCCACAGTCCGTAGCCTATCATCGTAGCCTGCGCCGCGCCAAACAGCACAAGCGCTCCAGTGGCGACCGGCAGACTGATATAGGCGAATGAAAAACTCGCCATATATGAAAATAGCACGAGGGCGGACGGCCAGTTGCCCGCTGAAATGTGATGGCCGCCACGTATCCTCACTATGAGCCAAAGAACAAGGGCGCCAGAAATGATACGAATTGAACTAAAACTTGCCGCGTCGATTTGGTCAAGTTTGAGCGCCACACGACAAAGTAAGGAATTTCCAGCAAAAGCGATCATGGCAACCAACGTTAGTAGAAGTATTCGTCCTTGCGGCATTACCTGCTCCCAATGATTTGAGTAACACTTTCCTGTATATTGACCCATTCTGTTGGATAATCAATATGAAAGAATAAGAATCCGCTTTCGCCTGTAAACATCAATTCAGAAGTCGGATTGATCCGCGGTCAAGAAATACGGTCCATGATCACTACCTTCCTCTTGGCGAAGGATCAGTATACTAGACTAAAGATAGCTCCACCCGCTAAGCCGTATTGAGTGTTCGTGATGGTCACATCCCTGGAGACAGACGCCACTGGAACTGTAAATTGCAGGTCAGAGTTGCCCCGAATGTTGACGTATGTGCCTAGAAACCAACAACTTAAAATTACCGGGGGTTGAAACGGAAAATAATACTCAGCGTTCACTGCGAAGAAATTCCCCGGCTGTTTTAACGAATAGCTCAAGTCAGACTGTTCCGGCGACGTAGTGTTCAGTGAAAGCGTTCCCGATGACGTAGCCCAGGGACTATACATAAAAGCGCCACGATAAAAGCCTTTCTCGAGGACTTGAAGTCCTATGAACGGCACGCCAATGTTCATCGAGACGTCGCCTGTCAGGGTCTGGTTGGGAATGGGAATGGAGCCCACTCGAGGATCCGTAAATGTTGCGGCTGTGTGTGTCCAGATATAGCCAGCCAGGACAGACAGATCTCCAAAGACTGTATACCCCGCTCCACACTGAGCTGTCCAAAAGTTAAGGTTAGAGCCGGTAAAAGTCAGGTTCGGCGCGATATAGCCCAAATTGCTTGAAATCGGATCCGTTCCTTGCATTTGAAAAAGATGAGGCGCATATCCCCCTATTGATCCAAAGAGGTTGATCTTATCAGCTATTACGTTAAGTCCTGCTGTTCCATACCAAAAATCAAAATTTTGCAAAGTCACATCCATCGTACCGATAAAAAGCTGATTAGACCCTCTTGGAACAGCGGACGTCGGGAGAGTCAAGTTAGTGCCGAGGTGTTGGTAACCGAATTGTACTGACGGGCTTAGCAGGATGTTTCCGACTTTCAGGCCATTGACGAGTGGTAAGTTCGAGCCGAAAACTCCCCCCTCTGTAGCCTGACTCATTGACGCCGCCACAGGCAAACCTTCTGGAATGAGGTTAGAAGAGAGAGTTTGAGCCAAAAGAGACGTGGGAAAGAGAATAGCGAGACAGAAGGCAAGCTGGGAAAGTCTTTTCATGTTCAACGCCTCCGAAAACAAAACCACTTAGAGAGCGAACAAGCCTATGAACGAAGACAAAAGTCGGGGAAACGACTGTCTTGCGTTGATGGAAGCTGTCATGCCTTGAAAATGTTAACTAATTTTGATGACTTGCATAGTGAATTAAATAGCTGACCCCGTCAAGAGAAAATTGATCCGGAATCGTTCAGATTATATTTGACCATGAGACACCTGAAGCGGTATAATTTCAAACTGGGGAAGTGTGTCCTATAAGGAAAAATTTTGAAACACGCAACTACGGTATTTTGAGTTTAGGGGGAACCACCGGATGCCTGATCACTACCCCCAAGGTCGACAAAAATGACGCCAGAGCTGTACAATTTCGGATCAGAGGTTATCCTCTAAAAAGCTGGACTGCCAAGTAAGGAGGAACGCTATGGTGGGTAGAGTCGCACTAGCTGTGATAATGTGCTCAATTATAATGGTTTCCGGAGTGAGCGCTGAAAAAACCGCCTTGAGTCAGGATGAAATCGCAATTCGTAAAGCCATTGAATCCTATGAGGACTCTTACAACCGTGGAGACGCCTCGACTGCGGCTGCGCATTGGAGCCGAGACGGTTCGTACATCGGTAGGGACGGAGAACGCGCTAAAGGTCCTGGTGAAATAGGGCCCGTCTTGCAAAAGCTTTTTTCTGAACACAAGGGCATCCAGGCCAAGGTGGCGCTTTTCGACGTTCAACTTCAATCGCCTGACCTAGCCATATCCAAGGGTTTTGCCGGGTTCCGTAGTCCAGGGGAAGATGACGAAGAAGTTCTTTTCACCGCTACTCTCGTAAAAGAAAACGGAACATGGAAGCTATCTAAGGTGGAAGAAGATGAATCCCCAGTTCCTATAGGCACAATCG
>JAMCYH010000107.1 GCA_023474025.1 Deltaproteobacteria bacterium | reverse complement strand
GAATGAAATGAAAAAGCCTGGTTTAAGTCCCTTCTCTTCAGCAACTGAACCCGGAGATATAGGCATGTTGTCGATGGCGTCAAGTGTAGCTTCTTCAACAGCCACCAGGTCCTTACCGGCGAAAATACCGACATCTGGACAGACAGCTAATCCGGCCCACGGAAAACAGTCACATTCTGGACACACATCAATGGCACAGTTCATGAATCCAACCTTGCCACGGTCGAAGCATTTGAGGGCCCCCAAGGCGGCGTCAGCATGAGCGATCATAGCGTTGGGAAAATAGCTCTCCTCAAAGGTAATTCCGGCCATACCAGAGAATATGCAGGTAACCTGGCATGAGTAACAGAGCCTGCAACGTTCAGGATAAAAGACCTTTCCATGATCGACTACATGATGCGCTTGCCTCGGGCATGAATCGTCGCACATCTGATGGAACTTACAGGCCTTCCCTGGACACTGATCGGTGAACTTCGGCCAGCCAATGGCGTCATGAGGATCACCCCAATGAGCAAGGTGTGTAATATACTTCCCTCGTTTAGATTGGCAGCCTATGCCCAACTGTTTAGTGACACCACCGTACATCGTGATCGAATGGCCTCGCGCATGCGCCATGACTATCATGGCGTCAGCTTCAGCAATGGCTCTGCCGATGTATGTTTCCTTCAGGATGTTTCCTTCTGGGATCTCAACCCTGTAATCATCTTCACCAGCATACCCATCAGCGATAAGGACTGGGCAACCGAAGGTGGCGTCAGTGTAACCATGACGAATCGCTCCCTCCAGCTGGTACTGGGAGATGGCCATGTTATCAAATGTGTGATATGACAATGTGGTATCGTTTACGACGTATGGGTGCCCGCCACAAGCCTTTACCTCTTCCACTATCGCAGCTATATATTCGGGTCGAAGTATGGCTGTTCGGTTCCACTCTCCGTAGTGGATTTTTATCGCTACCTCGTCGCCTTTTTGAAAGCATTCATTAAGCTTGGCCTCATAGAAGAGATCCTTCGCCTTGCAAATCATTGACTCAGTCCAGTTCGTCGCATTGGCCTCAGAGAACCAGACCGGCGCAGGCCCGGTTTTGGTATAAGGGCCCCATTTTTTCTTCGTGGGATTCCAACTCTTCGCCTGATAAGTTGATCTGCCCCCCTCTACAGGCTTTTTCATTTCATTCCATTTTGTCGGCTCGCACTTATAGTCTGCCATCAAAGTCTCCTTCCTCATCACATTCGTGATGACTGTTATCCATAGAGAATTAATGTCGCGGCTTTAAAGCCCTCTCCGTGAATCAGTAATTTCTCCCAAGAAGATAAGTTGTACCATCCCCCTTTCGGTCTGGGATTCTTTGAAAGGACCGTATGATTCATTCTTGACTCAGTCCTGTACGAGCCGCCATGAGAACACTAACGTCATCACCTCACTAAAAATCACTTCGAAGTTACATGGCTTTTTCAGGGATGACTGTGTTCCAACGAGCCATGGCTTTTTTCGGAAGCTAAACAATGCAAGCCATGTGCCTGACAATTCCAGCACTAGTGGATCGTCTGGGACTTTTGGAAGTTATGTTGTATTATCAGCGTCATACGATTTCGACCAGCAGCCTACATAATTCCGGATATTACAAAATAAATTTATGGAGCACGAAAAAATGGGAAGACCACGCCGGGAGGCTGTAACATGACTTTATATTCTTCTTTGGAGACAGTCGTAACTTAGGAAATTTCCTTAGGATTCTACGTGATAATCGTGATTGGGGTCAAAATGGACATATAACCCCAATAGAAACTATTTTTTTGTTTGTATGGGAACTGCTATTTTAATGGCAGTTAAACTGGCAGAAGCTTTTAAAGTCGATTTTACAGTAGGCTTACCGAATAGTAAAAAATGACTCATCGAACTCGGTGTTTCCAAGATACTTTTTGTAGGACAAACTAGGGGCATTTTCAGGATGCTCAATAAGGGCTGGTTTCACGGCTATTCCAGCTTCCTTAAGAGCCTTTACGACTTCTTTCTTTGAAGGTGGACAGGTCTTTATTGCTATCATCTCCTTTATATCAGGGTTGTTCCTGTTTGCCTGGTACATGCACTTACCTATCAGTATGGTCCTGTTCATTCCAGGCGTTGGACGCATGATCTTCCCTGTAAGCACTTCTACTCCTTCCCAAGGTTTTCCATCCCAGGCCTGAGCGATGGACCCTATAATGATCCCGGTCATTGTAAAACAGTATGTGCATAGCGTAGTGTCTGGTTTCGGAATGGAGATTCCCTGGATTCCCTTTTTGGCCATGAAAAGAGGTAAGTTATTAGTATCATTGTATGAAAATTCATATTGAAGTTTCAATTTCAGGTCATCAATACTTTCCCCTGCGAGTTCCACATCTGATAAATCGACAGGCCTGTTTTGATTTGCGGCGGCATGAACAAGATGAGGAACATCCGACGGTGAATAGCCCAGCAACGTTGCCCCAACCTTGTCAGCAGCCAAAACATCACTTGACACGACGAGCAGATCGCTTCTTCGCATCTTACCGTCGAATCCTGGACCACGCTCGTTGGTATAAATGCCGTCCAAAATTGTCAATGCCCGAGGCAGCGCGTTTGCAAGCATCGCTACCATGTAATGGAGATCCTTTTTAGGATCAGCCGAATGACACATCTTCCGGGACTTGACATCAATGACACCTTTCAAGTTTTTGATCCCGAGGCTGACCACCGTTTGGGAGTGTGTCTTCAGCACCGGAACATTGACAATGAAATCACTGCTGACAAAGTCTGAGCTGAAATTGAGATCCACACCATCTCCAAGGTTAATCCTTTCATATGAGAGTCGGTGTAAATTGAGGAGCTTCACTCCATAGCGTTTCCTCAATGATTGGTAACCGAGGCCAGCGAACGCTCGATCGGTCACATCTCTGTCCTTGGGATCCAAAAGAACGGGGCCTTCGCCAATACTAATGTCGCTTACACCCCTTTCTGCTAGTATAGTCACCACGTCTTCGACTACTCTTGAGGTAGTAATCATTCCCCATTTGGGAAAATCCGCAACATCGCTCCACAGAACAATATTTGGTTTTATGAATACTTTCGCCGCCTTCGGTAAATTCTGGAATCCTTCGGACATTTCAACACATTGACGTAATGATTCCAATGGCTTTCTGTATTTCGTTACTGCGACTTTGCTTCTGATCATGAGTTTCTCACCGCTATTCTGAATATCATGGCGTCTGGGGATTTCCTTGGAAAACAAAAAGTTGCCTATGCAATCCCTAACAACCTGATCGCGTTTTCACCAAGGACCTTGCGCTTCTCTTTTTCGGTTAAATGACGATTGGCCCGTATTGAACTCACCAAGCAGGCCAAACTCACACCGGAAGCCAGTGGCCAGGGATAGTCGGTCCCAAATAGTATTCTATCAAATGTAATTGTTTTACGTATCTCTCTCACAATTGTGTCATTTTCGAGGACCCATTCTACAGCAGAAATATCAGCGTAGACGTTTCGGAAATCTTTACCCAATTTCAATGCCTCGCAAAGCCAGATTCCCGGAATGAACGCACTGAAGGAACCGCAGTGCGACAAGACCAATGGCACATCCGGATATTTCCTTAAGACTGGTTCCCACAGTTTTGGATTGGAATCCCGACTAAGTTCAAGTATATCAAACGGCCCCTTTCCGCAACCAGAGTGAGATACTACAATTGAATCTGTTGCCCGACAATATTTAAACAATAGATCTATATTATCGTTTTCTGAGGGGTTGAAGAACTGGGCATACGGAAGAAGATTCACTCCTCTCAAACCAAGAGATGCAATCTCCTCAAGTTTTCTTGCCACATATGTTCGGTCCTTTGAGAGGTTCACTGAACCAAAACCATACAATATGCCAGGATAGTCATCTACCCAGGCGGCAAGGTCTTTGTTGGTAACATGGGTATTAGAATATAGATTAACCCTAAGGTGCGACAGAATTTGCTCAAAGTTCAGCCAACGGCTCTGATTACAGCTAGCATAATTTCTGTACAAACTGTCCCTTATTGAGGTTCGATCCAGGTCCGAAGGATCAGTATCGGTAGCCAGAATAACCCCGATTGAAACATCTGCGAGTCGCATATCGACAAACAATTTCATGTCCGGTAGTTGGGGATGGACGTGAAAATCCACCACTGGGCACAGACTCATTTGCCGAAGATATAAATTTCGTGGCTCACCCCGTAGTGTAATGGATTTCAGATCACTTTCGTGAAACGCTCCCTTGCCCTTTACCAGGACATAGCCCTCGGCATAAACAGGGTTTCTCAGGGCATGCAAGGCCAGGATAAGACGAGACTGAATCCTGAAGTCCTGAACCTGATTCAGGCGGTCCTGAATTTTCAAAGTCAAGTCGTAGCTGTCTTCCTGATCGGCCAATCTGTAAATATCTCTGATTAAACGCCAACGACAGTCAGGAGGGTCATTGGTCAAGGCGTCGACTATTGCGCCGGTATCAAGAAGTGGCTTAAAACCAATATAACACTGTTTGATATCCATAGGGTTTCAGGAAAGCGCAGGCCACAATTTCACGGCCTGCGCTAAGTAAGATCTTGGGAGTCCCAAGTTACAGTTAAACCTGAACTGCTGGTGAAAAGAAAAATTCTAGAATGGGAGTGTCCCAGCGGCCATCAACCAGAAAGCCGGGATCCAGAGCCCAAATACCACCCAAACAATCAACGACCATGCAAGGGCAGAGGCTGGGAACTTCCCGTAAGCGTTCAGCCACACTTCAAGTGTCAGTACCGCGTAACCAGCGCAAGCGAACGCAAGGTAGTTGCTTTTGGTGACCAACTGCTTGCCACCTTCCAGAACTGGTCCGCCAACAAGAAAGTGGACCATGTAAATAATTGAGACTATAGCCACGGTGAAACTTACATTCCCTACTGACCTCATATCTTCAATTCCTGTTAACAGCGCATATGAAACAGTGCAGTAGAGAATCCCATGGCAAAATAGCAATCCCGAGACGAAGGGGTCCTTGAAAACTGCCGCCTGAAGAACAGCGCCGATAACAACCAGCACTCCTACAAAACCAGTAGCGGCCCCAGTACCTTTTGGTTCCCCCTTGCCCAGAAAAAGTAACGCAACAGGGAACCACATCAAGCTTATAAAAACGAGAACTGCGGTAGTCATTTCCACACCTTCCTCAAAATAGGGAGGATTTTCGTCGATTCCTGGTCACGTCCTCCACGCGACCAGAGATCCACCTTCTGGGCGGTACTCTCCTCAACTGTAAAGAAAATTACCACCCCCCCTTCTCTGAGGATTGAGTGACCATCCATTTCGTTCGCAAATACTCAAAAGGCGCGCCGCACATAAGAGGTTCCCTCATGATCGGAAGTTATAACCTCATGTTCTCACGACAATTGCTTGGTAAATAATTAAATTCAGAGACATGTCCGGTATTCTAAGCTCGACCTAAAACCCCCGGACCGATGACAAACCAAGACCAGTGAGACAGGCGCATAGACAGGCGGCGCATCATATGATTACTACCCGGACATGTTATGATCACCGACCTGGCACACTGTTTGCCTGAAATTCGAGACGCCTATCTCCGGATTTTATAAACTGATCTTGGCCCAGTCATATTTTCGTGATCCATTCCCCCCCGGGCCATCGATCTGTCATCTGACGGAACAACGCCCTTGGAAGTAAACCGGAATTCCTAAAAGCGGAACGTAAGCTCTCGGTTTTACGGGACCCTTTCCCATAAACTTATATCAACCGGTTCAGCAAGAATTTCACTCGCGCGTCCAAGAAAATCCTGCAGATATGGCATAGCGAGATGATCATCTAAATCTTTCTTGCTGGTCCAGTTTTCATAAAACAGGAATAACGCAGTGTTTTCAGTGGATATGTGAAGATCATAATTTATGCAACCCGATTCCTTGCGAGTTGGAGGCACAAGCCCCATAAGGGTCTTTTTCACCACGTCCTCCATACCGGGTTTTGCGACTACTCTGGCCACGACTGTGACTTGCGCCATTTTGTCCCTCCATGGCTTCACGGTTTTACCCGATGTCAGAAGCTGGACAGTCCAATAAAAGCCTTGAGTATTGATTCAAATTATCTGGATTCTGCAGAGGTTGGGTCGATCATCCTCTTAACCTCTGAGATCCGATTAGCCGGGAAACCGCCTTCCTGAGCATGCTTTGTGATCATGTCCGCGTTTGGGGCAATGTAAACGCAATAAATCTTATCGTCCGTCACAAAGCTCTCAACCCATTGAATCTGTGGTCCCAGTTTGTCCAGTACTTGTCGCGACTTTTGTGAAATAGCCCTAACTTGCTCCTCGGAAAGGCTTCCAGCGCCTGGCAGATCACGTTCGATAACATACTTCGGCATGATTTGAACTCCTCTCTTTCAAAGATTTCTTGATGACGTTGTTTAAAACAACAGGAAATA
>JAMCYH010000017.1:16640-28437 GCA_023474025.1 Deltaproteobacteria bacterium | reverse complement strand
ATTTTTCATACCAAAAAACCTGTTAAAACCATGGAAGACCTTAAAGGAATGAAGATCCGCGGGACAGGAACCAGTATCAAGGTTGTAGAGGCTCTTGGCGCAACCCCGGTCGCTATGCCCCAACCTGAGACCTACGATGCGCTACAAAAGGGTGTCGTAGATGGACTGGTTTCTCCGATAGAAACCCTTAAAGGATGGAAATTCGCTGAGGTCATTAAGTCCACTACCGAGAATTTCGGTTCGGCTTATACCCTCGCCTTTTTTGTCACCATGAACAAAAAGAAATGGGATTCTTTAGCTCCAGAGTTAAAGAAAGAAATCGAAAACATCAACAAGGAATGGATAGACAAGACTGGAAAAGCGTGGGATCAGATGGACAAGGAAGGTAAGGAATTTACTCTCTCCAGAGGCAATCAGGTAATTCAGCTTTCCAAGGAAGAAGACCAACGCTGGGCTGACGCTTGTAAACCGTTGTTAATAAAATATGTCGGGAATATGAAAGCTAAAGGCCTCCCCGGCCAGGAAGCGCTTGATTTTTGTTTGAAGTGGCTCAAGGAAAATCCATGAGACAAAGATTTGGAAAATCTTACGTGTAAAAACTCGCACGTTTACGAGAGGCCACTGCGTGCTACAAATTTCGGAAGCCTGCTCTTCCGTAAGATTGTTGGCGTTATACGTTATTGTAACTTGCTAAAGGTATAAAGCCAGTTTGGTGGGGTAATCGTGACTTCTTTATCTTCAATGACCAGAGTTATTGCTCGCGCCATGTATGTTATCGCCGGGGTAGCGCTTACCTTGAGCATGTTCCTCACGGTATGCGACGTGATTTTACGCACTGTTAAGCACCCAATAACTGGAACTTTTGAGCTCGTTGGACTGCTGGGGGCCGTGGTAATAGGTTTCTCACTTCCTGAAACATCCAGGATGCGAGGACATGTTATCATGCACTTCCTGACCCAGCGCCTGCCTCATGGGCCGAAGATGGCATTACATGTTTTAACCAGGCTCCTTGCAATTGGCACATTTGCGCTTATAGCCTGGAACCTTGTAGGCTTGGGAGATACTTTCAGACAAACAGGGGAAACCACTCCAACTTTACAGCTTCCTTTCTATCCAATCTGTTATGGCATTGCTGCCTGCTGTTTCGTGGAATGTCTGGTGCTTTTTGTTGAAATTTTCGATAGGGAGGAAAAACGGGTATGAGTCTCCTTACTTTAGCGGCGCTTTTGGTTGGGCTATTGTTCCTGTTTTTTCTCTTGGGACTTGAGATTGGCTTTGCCATGGGGTTGGCGGGATTCATAGGATTCGCGCTAGTTCGAGGCCTCGAACCTGCGATGAGTCTAGTAGCTAAAGATGTTTACAGCGTTTTTTCTTCCTACGGTTTTACTGTAATCCCGATGTTTGTGTTGATGGGACAGGTGGGTTCAAGCGGAGGAGTGGCCAGAAACCTTTACGACGCTACATACCGGTTTATCGGACACATTCCTGGCGGACTTGCTATAGGCACCATTGCAGCAGCTACGGCATTCAAGGCTATATGCGGTTCTGCCCCGGCTACAGCCGCCACTTTCGCTACAATTGCAGTCCCTGAAATGGACAGGTACAAATATGACAGGAAACTGTCGTGCGGCACAGTAGCCACAGTTGGCACACTGGGAATTATAATTCCGCCTAGTGTAGTGCTAATAGTTTACGGAATACTCACTGAAACATCCATTGGTAAGCTTTTCCTTGCAGGGATATTGCCTGGACTTTTGGTGGCGCTGTCTTTCCTGATAACAGTGGTTGGCTGGTGCACCTACAATCCCGCTCTAGGACCAAAAGGCGAAAAATCTTCATGGAAACAGCGGTTTGCATCTTTGCCACCCGTTATATGGGTTTTTGTCATTTTTGCGCTGGTGGTCGGCGGCCTGATGCAGGGGTTTTTCACACCAACTGAGGCAGGAAGTGTAGGCACGTTTGCAGTACTTATCTTGACTGTCTTCCAGGGGGAAATGTCAGTGCCGGGTTTTATAAAAGCCGTAGGCGGGACTCTGCGCATAGCCTGCATGGTATTGACCCTGATAGCTGGCGCAACCATTCTTGGACATTTTTTCGCAGTGACCAGAACTCCTTATATGGTAGCGGAATGGTTAACCGGCCTTCATGTTGATCGCAGTCTGATAATGCTCATAATAATAGCGGTTTACCTCATAGGGGGATCTTTTATCGAACATTTGGCTTTCTTGATTCTGGCTACCCCGATTTTCTTGCCGGTAGTCCTAAAACTCGGATACGACCCCGTATGGTTTGGAGTCATCGTTGGTGTGGTCACAATGATCGGGGTTATCCTTCCGCCTATGGGGATCAATGTTTTTGTTGTTTCCGGCGTTACTGGTGAATCGACGGCGACTGTTTACCGGGGAAGTTACCCCTATATAATCGGCATGAGCATATGCCTTTTGATTCTTCTGTTTTTCCCGGGGATTTCTCTTTGGTTGCCTAACCTTTTTATCAGATAGATGTGAAGAAGAAACGGCAGGTGGATATTGCCGATAGTCCGTAGGCCCTGACGTAGCGATTGACTGTAAAGTCCAAGCCAACATTTTGTAGTTGTTGCAAATTTCTTGACACAACTCCCGGTCAATAGTAGATGTAAGATCAATGAGGAATTTACCAAAATGAACACTGTTTTCCAGACTTGCACTGTCAATCATTTTTTTGGGTTTTATTATTTTATAGCCCCTGGAGGGTAACGTGCGCTCCTGCGATTGACACAGGCTGGAAATAGCATAACCAAAAGATGCGGAGCAAATGTTCCGCATCTTTTTTTTTGGAGGAACAAATGGTCGTAGTGATGAAAAAGAATGCTGATGAAAATCAGATATCCAGGGTTTTGTTTAAAATAGAATCCCTGGGATCAAAGGCCCATCTATCACGCGGAAATATTCGAACAATTATCGGTGTCGTGGGAGATAACAGCAACATTGAACCCGGTGTTTTCGAATCTCTCGACGGTGTGGAGAGGGTGGTTCCTTTGCTGGGGCCTTTCAAACTTGCCAGTCGTGATTTCAGGAAAGAAAACTCATCCTTCTCCATCGATGGCTCCCATATTGGTGGCAAGAAAATTATCGTCATGGCTGGCCCTTGCGCTGTTGAAAGTAGAGAGCAATTAATTGAATCAGCGCTGGCAGTAAAAAAGGCAGGGGCATTGGCCTTGAGGGGCGGGGCCTTCAAACCCAGGACATCCCCCTATAGTTTCCAGGGACTGGGTGAAGAGGGTTTGAAAATCCTTGCTGAAGCCAGAGATATGGTAGGAATCGCTATAGTGACCGAGGTGATAGCGCCAGAGCAAGTTCCGCTGGTTGCGCAATATGCGGATGTCCTTCAAATTGGCGCCAGGAATATGCAAAATTATGCATTACTTAATGCAGCCGGAGAATCCCACAAGCCTGTGCTGCTGAAAAGAGGTCTTAGCAGCACTATAGAAGAGTTCCTTAATGCGGCTGAATATATTCTGTCTCATAATAACCCAAGAGTAATTCTCTGCGAACGTGGAATCAGGACATTTGAAACCTACACACGAAATACACTGGATATAAACGCAATCCCCGTCCTTAAATCCTTAAGCCATTTACCGGTAGTTGTCGATCCGAGCCATGGCACCGGAAAACGTGAATACGTAGCGGCGGTAAGCCGTGCCGCAGTCGCCGCGGGAGCCGACGGCCTCATTGTTGAGGTACATCCTGATCCTGAGAACGCCCTGTCTGACGGGGCGCAGAGCCTCCGGCCAGAGGAATTTGATGCGCTAATGGCCGAGTTAAAACCGGTGGCTGAGGCTGTAGGACGCTACATCTGAGCTTAGTTTGACATTTCTTCATAGCTCGGTCAGTTTTTATGAAAGTGAATCGGCCAATTACTATATTTTTTCTGAAATTGGCCGATGTTTTCTGTAAATTGTGCGCACAAGGGTGAAAAACGGCACAATTCGTGCTAAATTGATACAAGTGACGAACTGGTAAGATGTCCGAAGTGGATCCGCTACTTTTACTGTCCACATAGTCCCGTCTGAAAAGTTACAACGTTTATCGATGGCAAGCTAGCGCTCCTCATGATGAGGGCTCACGAACTTCGGAGTATTGGGCGCCCGTTGAATTGCTCCGGTCGCTCTATTCGCGTCACGCGAAAAATGCATGGTAATCTTGGTATTAAGGAGGTTTTTGTATGTTGAATGGTCAAACACATTCGTGAAAGAGCTAAGGAGGACATTATGAAAAAATAGTTATCACGTCTTTCGTGCTTCTGATTCTCTGTTTTTCAGCTTTGGCCTGGGCTCAACAGTATGGAACCAAAGAAGGATGTGTAATGAAGCGCCATGAAGCCGCAGCGCTAATCAATTCCAAAGGTTTGGATGAAGCCATAAAGGAAATTGCGGGCCGTGAGGGACCGTTCGTTTGGAAGGACAGTTATGAGTTTCTTATGAATATGGATGGCAAGATGTTGGCTCATCCAATGCAATCTGAACTCACCAAACTTCCCCATTGCCTCTTAATCACCGATTCAACAGAAAAGGCGCTGTTTGTAAGCTTTGTAAACCTGGCTAAAACAGTCGGTCACGGAAGGGTCGAATACATGTGGCCCAGACCCGGCCACAAATCTCCGTTAAAAAAAATTATGTATATCTACAGAGCACGTGGTAGAGACCTTTTTGTAGGCGCTAGAGTTTACGTTGGTGGAATGATGTATTGATTTAGATCTTTTTGTCCCCTGACAATTACCGCTTACTCTAAACAGAGCGCAATTCGTGTTTGCGCTCTTCTAATTTTTCCTTTGGGAGTAACCAATGTTTGGAGGGGTTTCGGTATCCCAATTGGTTTCATTGTCAAGATTCAGGAATTTCTTTTGACAAGTAAAAGGAGCTACAGGAAACATTAGCGCCATTTAACTAATCGAGGCTCGCTGGTGTTGTTTTGGATCCGGATCATGAAAGCCAGCGACAAAAGATCACACAAGAAAGCGCACTAAGATAACAGTTATTCCGTCTGTCATGGACCTTATCCATGTCATTTACACGATGAGGTGGTCCGCATTTACGGAAGGGGCTGGTTAGTATAATCTTGCCGGTCTGGAATAGAGGAAGCATATTCTACAAAACGTCGTAAGAAAGAATGCTAGCAATAATGGAAGCCACAATGCAAGAAGCCTTGGCCCTCGTTGAGCCAGAGTTTATAGCCAGGAGCGAAAGCCGATTTATATTGTTATTGATGGGCGCTTCCATCTAAACAGGGAATTGTTACATGCAAGATCACGATAAGACCAAAGAGCAGCTAATAGCAGAATTGGGCGAATTGCGCCTAAAGATGGGCGAATTTGAGTCCGCCGTCAAAACGTCGAACGAACAGAAATCAATATATCTCGAAATGATTGATAAGGTGAATGAGGCTGTATACATAGTTCAAGACGGGTGGATTAAGTTTGCAAACCAGGCTTGCTCGGAACTTACCGGCTATTCAAATGAGAAAGGCTTGGCTACTGATGCGATTGGGGCCTTTGTTCATCAGGACGATCGGGAGATGGTCTCTCAACACCACGCTTGCCGGCTGCAGGGCGATAAAGCTCCTTACTGCTATGATTTCAGAATCATTTGTCAAGACGGTTCAATAAAGTGGGTTGAGATGAAATCAGCCCTGATCATGTGGGAAGGTAGACCGGCGGGCCTCTGCATAATGACGGACATAACCGAGAGCAAGAAATACAGGGATGATTTGCTATCGACTCTTGGTCGCTTTCACGCAATCCTGTCAAACCTTTGTGGTGGCCTGCTGCTTGTCACCAATGATGGCGATGTGGAATTTGCCAACAAAGCATTTTGTGATTTGTTCGATATCGGGGATATTCCCAAGGAGTTGCATGGGCTGAAGGCTCCAGAACTGATTGAGAAAGTTAGTAAGGTTTTTGCCGACCCCGACAAAACCTTTTCACGCATTATGGAAATCGTCGCTGAGAACAGATCGATCAAAGGGGAAGAAATCAATTTAATAGACGGGAGAACGTACATCAGAGATTTCGTTCCGATAACGGTTGACGGGAAACCTTACGGTCGTTTCTGGCATTACACGGACATTTCGGAGCGCAAGCGAGCGGAAAAGAAGCTTGCAGAGAGAGAGAAACATCTCCAGCTTATTGCCGAGACCATTCAGGAAGTCTTTTGGATAGCCACGCCTCAAAGAGACACAATGATTTATATAAGTCCGGCTTACGAGAAAATCTGGGGCCGAACCTGTCAAAGTCTGTATGATTCTCCTTCGTCATTTGTCGACACAATTCATCCAGAAGATCGGGACCAGGTTGTGGCTATCCTCAACGAACATCGTTTAACTGTAACGCCCTGGGCGGCCACTTACCGGGTCGTTCGTCCTGACGGTTCAATTCATTGGATTAAAGATCAAGGATTTCCAGTTTACGATGAACGGGGGAACCGGTATCTGTATGCCGGTGTGGCCAGAGATATCACCGAACGAAAACAGGCTGAGGAGGAGTTGCGCCAGCATAAGGAGCATTTGGAAGAACTGGTCCGGATGAAAACCGCTGAACTGATGAAAAGTGAGGAGCGATTTCGACGTTTAGCTGAGAATGCTATAGACGTGATTTACCGAAAAAGTATTCCCGATGGGAAATATGAGTATATGAGTCCTGCGGCGCTTAACGTGTTTGGTTATTCTCCAGAAGAATTCTATTCTGATCCATCACTCATCAAGAAGATTATTCACCCTGATTGGGCCAATGATTACGAGAAAAAATGGGAAAAAGCGCTGCATGGAGACCTTCCTGACACATATGAATATCAAATTATCCATAGATCTGGTCAGGTTAAGTGGCTGAATCAGCGGAATGTTCTAGTACTCAATGAAATCGGGCAGCCTGTCGCCATCGAGTGCATAGTAACCGATGTATCTGAACAAAAGCGAGTAGAAACAGAAAATCATGACCTTTTGGCTCAACTCTTTGAATCTCAAAAGATGGAAGCTCTTTCCACACTTGTTTGCGGAATAGCTCACGACTTTAATAACATGCTCGCAGCGATCATCGGATATGGCCAGCTCCTTTTGGACGATAAGACCAAAGGTGAGCCGGGATACGAGGACCTTCAAAATATAATCCGACAAGGCCAGGGAGGGGCCGATCTGGTCAAGAAGCTACTGGCCTTCAGCCAGGAAGGTCAGGCGATTCCAGTCCCCCTGGATCTGAACCGTCAAATTCGGGATCTTGCCCCAATAGTCTCCAGAACCCTTCCCGAGACCATTCAAGTCGAGCTGGATTTGGCGGATAAGCCGACAATGATTCGTGCTGACCATAATCAAATATATCAAGTCCTGGTTAACCTAATCATCAATGCGTCCGAGGCCATGTCGAGGGGTGGGCGACTAAAGATTGTAACAACGACCGTTTCCCTGGACGATGAGTATTGCCGGCGGCGGCGTGGCGCCAAACCAGGAGAGCATGTCATGGTTTCCGTATCTGATACTGGCCTTGGAATGGATAAGAAGACGCTAGCAAGAATATTCGATCCGTTCTTTTCTACAAAACAAAGGAGCTCAAAGAGAGGAACAGGGCTTGGGCTTTCAGTAGCTAAAGGGATAGTGGAGCAGCTAGGTGGTCACATAACATGCGAGAGTGAACCAGGCAAAGGGACTGAGTTCAAAGTGTTCTTGCCGGCCATCGACGCATCCTTGATCACGGCCAAAACTATTTTAGGTGACAGATAATGGAGTAATCACGACAACTCTACGATTTTTAGGCATCGTTGCAATTTGGCCCACTTTAGGTCAAGTCTGTAATAACCTGACGGAACCTTCAATCCAGAAATTTCTTGACACCAGGACTGTTTAGATGGAGATAATTCATAATTATCAATTATGAATTCAGATTAGATTCAACTCTATGAATTCCCGTATCGCTCCTACAGTTCTATATCAGGAAGTTGTGGAACGCCTCAGGCAAAGGATTTACAACTACGATCTAAAGCCCGGTGAGTGGATTGATGAACAGGCCCTGGCTGAATCCTTTGGAATAAGTCGCACGCCACTTCGTGAGGCCCTAAAAGTTCTAAATAGTGAAGGGTTGGTAGTTTTGAAGCCACGTCGGGGTTGTTTTGTCTCCGAAATTACGGAACAGGACCTGGACGAAATATTCCCTGTCATGGCCCTTTTAGAAGGCCGCTGCGCCTATGACGCTGTGCGCAAAGCCAAACCTAAAGACATTAAGCGACTAAATGAAATCCACTCGAGATTGGAAAAATATGCAGCGGCGGGCGATATAGATCGATTCTATGAACAGAACTACATCTTTCACGAGGCCGTTCAAAAGCTGGCGGGAAATTTGTGGTTACAAAAGACCGTTGGAGATTTGCGTAAATTCCTAAAACTGTTACGCGGCCGACAACTGAAATTGCCGGGACGTCTCGAAGCTTCCCTCAAGGAACATCGTCTTATTATGGCGGCGTTTCACAATCAGAATCCCTCAGCAGCAGAAAAAATCATGCATGACCATTTAATCGCCCAGCGCATGGCCTTGGCGATTTACGATACCGAAGAAAAACAAAGGGGAAAAAGTTCATTTTCTGGAACTTGAATCGTTTTGCCCAAATTGGTCAGCTATTTTGTGGCATCACAAATGGCGGCAAAATAGGGAGGTGAAAAAGCGAACAAAAAGAACTTGACGCAATTTTGGTCCGCCGAATTGTTGACAGGTTTTCTGGAGATTTCCCCAATTTGGTTCGAAGGAGAAACTAATGGATATGGAAGTTTTCTGGGCTCAGAGATGGAAAGCGCTGTGGTTCATAACGGCGCTTGGGTTCGTTTTTTCCGCAAATTACACCAACCATGGTCCGTTGGTCCCAACACTTGTGAAGGACTTACACATTACACTTGCTATGGCAGGGTTTCTGACCACCGCCATTTTTCTGTCACACGGCGCCTTGCAGATACCCGGTGGAGCGTTAGCTGATAAGCTGGGGCCTTATAAAGTTGCGCTGTGCTCCCTTGGAATCATAACTATCGGTAATTTTGCAATAGGCTTTTCCAACTCCTATTACCAAATCCTGGTGTTGAAATTCATAGTTGGCATAGGCACAGGGGCCGCATTTATAGCGGGGGCGCGCTACGTTCCCACGTTTTTTGCAGGCAAGGAAATGCAACGTGCTCAAGGTGTCTATGGAGGATCCATTCTCCTTGGATCAGGTTTTGTAATTTATGGTATTCCTCAGCTTCTAAACGCCGTAGGCTGGCACAATGTCTTTATTATAACCGGGGCAATGGCCGGGATTTTGATGATACTATGGTATTTCTTCGCTCCCGATACGCCCATTCATACCACCAGTCCAAAAATCAACTGGTCAAACGTTCTGGCAAACCCTAACATATGGCTGCTGTCCTTGGCGCAATTTGGAAGTTTCGGGGCTATAATTGCCGCTGGCGTATGGGTTAATACACTTTTGATCAAGAGCGTCCACCTGGATCCCAAGACAGCCGGCGTAATCGGCTCAACTGTTTTACTGCTTGGAATCGTGTCCCGTCCTCTGGGTGGAGTGATCCTCGAGAAACACCTTTGTTCCACCAAGCTACTTTTGATTTTGTCGTGCGCCGGACTGGCTCTGGGATTCCTCTGGATAGGAGCCTCAAGCACTTTAGGCATGGCTTTCGCAGCGATCATATTCACCGGAATTATGGCTGGCCTGCCGTTTGCCGGGATATTTAACGGCGCTCGAGACAATTGCCCAGCGACGCCGGGTGTCGCAATGGGTTTTGTCAATACGTGGGGGGCCGCCGGAGTCATGATACTGCCGCCCATTATAGGCCGACTGGTTGACTTGTCAGGCTCATTTGTAAGTGGCTTCTATGTGCTTGCGGCGGCAGCACTGGCTGGTAGCCTCGGTTGCCTGGCTCTGAGGAAGGCCAAACCAGTTTGTTAAGCATATTTTAAAAGAAATTTTCCAGAATTGTGGAGGCTTTATGTCGATATCTCTCACAGAGCGAGCTGGTCAATTTGCTCAACGAACTGCAATCATTGCGTCGGAAGGTAGTTTTAACTATCAGGCCCTCTTAGACGCGTCCGCAAAGGTAGCTTCATTTCTCTTACAGGGGGCGACCGACCTAAGTCAGAGACCTGTAGCGTTCTTGGCCCCTCCAGGCTGGCATTACGTGGCTTTACAGTGGGGGATATGGCGCTCCGGTGGAATTGCTACACCTTTGTCTTTATTTCACCCAAAGCCGGAATTGGAATATGTTATCGAGGATACTCATCCAGCGGTAGTAGTGGCTCATCCTGACCTTGTCGATCCACTCAAGTCAATAGCGTATGAGCGGGGCATAAGATTCGGTATTACTACCGAAGCGCTTGCTTATCATTCAGACAAATTACCCGTAATTTCACCGAACAGACGCGCTATGATTCTTTATACCAGCGGGACGACAGGAAAACCCAAAGGGGTTGTTACAACTCATGAGAATATTGCAGCCCAGATCACAAGCCTTGTCCAGGCATGGGGATGGACCGCGGATGACCACATCCTGAATGTTTTGCCACTTCATCATATTCACGGTATCGTTAACGTAATTGCTTGCGCCCTTTGGGTGGGGGCAAAATGCGAGATTTGCCCAAAATTTGACGCTGGAGAGGTCTGGAACCGAATCTGCCAAGGTGACCTGACGGTCTTTATGGCTGTGCCCACAGTTTACGCGAAGCTAATTGACGCATGGGAAAACGCTTCTCCAAAAGACCGGAGCAAGATGTCTGAAGGGTGTCATAAAATGCGTCTCATGGTGTCGGGTTCAGCGGCGCTGCCCGTCAGTACCCTTGAAAGATGGAAAGAAATATCGGGCCATGTCCTTCTTGAAAGATACGGGATGACTGAAATCGGCATGGCTATTTCAAACTCCCTGCATGGAGAACGATTCCCCGGTTGCGTTGGAGCCCCACTCCCAGGAGTTCAAATAGCTCTGACTGACGAAACCGGCGGCATGGTGGAGCCCCGAACTCCAGGTGAGATAGTGGTCCGTGGGCCAAATGTTTTCCTGGAATACTGGGGCAAACCAAATGAAACCCAAAAGACATTCAGGGATGGATGGTTCCTCACGGGCGATGTCGCAGTGGAAGAAAACGGGATTTACCGTATCCTTGGCCGGAGTAGCGTTGATATAATCAAGACAGGTGGTTACAAGGTTTCAGCCTTGGAAATTGAAGAAACACTTTTAACCCATCCGGACATAAAGGAAGTCGCGGTAGTGGGGGTCCCGGACGAGATATGGGGTGAGCGGGTTTGCGCCGCCGTTGTCATGCGCCCGGGTGCCAGGTTGGATCCGGATTCTCTCAGGACATGGGGAAAAGAGCGGCTTGCTACATACAAAGTTCCTAAGGACTCAATCGCTCTGGAAGAATTGCCCAGAAACGCCATGGGAAAAGTGTCCAAACCGGAGTTGAAAAAAATTATCGAGAGTAAAAAGGGTTAGCCAATCTTATGTTGCCTTGGCGTTGGGGCAGTGCTAAGAAATATTCATACCGTCTCAATGAACAGTACATTAACAGTTGCCGGGCCAGTGTCCGGGTTAATTTATTTTCGGACTGGGCGTACTGGCGCGAAACATTCAACCATGACGCATGGGAATGATAGCAATGAATACAAAGGCCAAAGATTCTGAAGAAAAAGGAAACGGGATCCGGACATAAAGGAAGTCGCGGTAGTGGGGGTCCCGGACGAGATATGGGGTGAGCGGGTTTGCGCCGCCGTTGTCATGCGCCCGGGTGCCAGGTTGGATCCGGA
>JAMCYH010000017.1:0-16630 GCA_023474025.1 Deltaproteobacteria bacterium | reverse complement strand
TTCCACGGCGTTTGCGACGCGAAACATTCAACCATGACGCATGGGAATGATAGCAATGAATACAAAGGCCAAAGATTCTGAAGAAAAAGGAAACGGGATCATTTTAGGCTCTGACATGGAGGCTTGCCTGGCAAGAATTCCGTTACCACTTGAGATCCGGGTTCACGGTCGCGGGGGCCAGGGTGGAGTAACCTGCGCCAAACTCTGCGCATTGGTTTACTCACGTTTAGGATTCTTCGCTCAAACCTTCGGAGATTACGGAATGGAACGGGCGGGAGCGCCAATTCGCGCCTACACGCGAATTGACCGCAATCCTATAAAGAACCGTAACAAAATCTATACGCCAGGCCATTTATTGATCCTTGATCCGTCATTATTGGAGTCCGGGATCCTGGGAGGCGTTCCGCCTGGATCCCTGGTTTTACTCAATACTCCCGACCCCCCTTTATCTTTCCACGGCGTTTGCGACGAGTTTCGGTTTGCAACGGTAAATGCAACCCAGATCGCTCGGAAACATGGCATCGGCACCAGCGCAGTAGTAATTGTGAACACCACCTTTGTAGGCGCATATTCTCGTGTAGTTGGTTTACCTATAGAGATGGTCAAAGAAACGTATTCGTCACTTGGATTGCTCAACGATTTTGGAGCGGCCCAGGAAGCATATGATGCTGTCATCGCTAGAGAAGCCATCAATTCAACCCCTCTTTCCCCTCCAATATCCGGCCCCGTGTCAAGGTCATCTATCGAAGTTATCCCCCTGACAGAACTTACTCAGGACCTGCCTACACCATTGAAGACGGGATCGTGGAGAACACAGGCGCCTCGGTACGTTACCCTGAGACCTCCCTGTAACCACGCCTGTCCGGCAGGAAATGACATCGTAGGATTTGTTCAGAGACTTGAAAACCAGGACCTAGAGGCTGCCACAGAAGTTCTGTTTGCTACTCAACCGCTACCTTCTGTCTGTGGACGAGTCTGCCCTGCTCCATGCATCGAATCATGCAATCGTGAGCGATATGACGGAGCCGTCAACATTCGAGGCCTGGAACGCTGGATCGGTGATCATGCGACCAATCACTCCGTCACTAAAAACATATCCCGGAACCCCAAAAAGGTTGCAGTGGCAGGAGGCGGCCCGGCCGGTATTTCTGCAGCGTATACCCTTGCAAGGGCCGGCCACCAGGTCGTTATCCTTGACAGTCAGACTAAACTTGGGGGTGTCTTGCGTAGTGGCATTCCAGCCTACCGTTTGCCCGAAGAAGCCCTGGACCGCGATTTGGACCGCCTGTTTGCATTAGGTATCATACATAAGCCACACCAGGTCATTACACCTGACGAAGTGAAGCAACTGGCGACGGAATACGACGCTGTGATTTTGGCCACCGGCCAGACTGAATCAATAGTCGCCGAATTCTCAGGAATTGATCTGGCTGGCGTTGAGCAGGGGCTAACATTCCTCAATCGGGTAAAACTCGCGAGTCAGGAAAGAATAAAAGGAACGGTCGCAGTGATAGGCGGAGGTAACACAGCCCTGGACTGCGCGGGAACAGCCATCCGTTGTGGCGCTGACAGAGTTTTGATAGTGTACCGTCGAGGCAGAGTCGAGATGCCTGCCATAAAGGAAGAGATAGAAGACATTCTACTTGAGGGAGCGGAACTGATTCTCTATCGCCAGCCCGTCAGAATTAATGGAACTGATGTCGTGACAGGGCTGGAACTGGCTGAAGTCGAGTTGGGAGACCCTGACGAGAGCGGCCGCAGGCGTCCAATAGTTACTAACAAATTGAGCGGAATTGCCTGTGACCACGTTTTGATCGCAATTGGCCAACGCTCGAACATGGACATTTTGCCATCCGGTTGGATAGTCAGAAATCAGCGGGTGTGTTCTGACGAACAGCCCCTAAATGTCTGGTTGGCGGGGGATTTAACCACAGGCGATGGAACAGTCGCTCATGCAATCGGCAATGGGAGAAGAATCGCTACTGATGTTTTAAATTTCCTGGAGAAACGACCCTCATTGTCCGTTGAAGCATCTTCATCAATTCCAGAAGTCGTTACCGCTGACAGCATTCGCTTCTCCTATTTCCCCACTAAACAGAGACATGAGGACAAGCGTCTCAACGTGTCCGCAAGAACCCAAAGTTTTAGTGAAGTTAACCTGGGTATTTCCAGTGAAGACGAATCACAGCGCTGTCTTTCCTGCGGTAATTGCGCCCATTGCGATACTTGTCTGATATATTGCCCTGAAGGAATCATAAATCGAATGGAGCAGGATTATTTAATCAACCTGGATTACTGCAAAGGTTGCGGGATCTGCGTATGGGAATGTCCACGCCATGCTATGGAAATGAGCCCTAAAGGATAAAGGAGCATATCTTGAAGGACCTGCAGATGATTACTGGTAATCATGCCGCTGCGATGGCCGTTGTGCTTGCCGCTAGAGCCAACCGTTCAGGCCGTGGTTTTTGTAGTGGAGTATATCCAATCACCCCTTCGACCGAGTGCATGGAATTTTTGTGCCTTCAAGATATCGAGAAAGGACACGTAGTTAAAGTCGAAAGCGAACACAGCGCCATGGCGGTTTGCATCGGGGCGTCCGCCAGCGGGGCCCGGTCGTTTACTACTACTGGTGGCAATGGTCTTATTTATATGGCCGAAAACGTCATAGTGGCGGCTTTGTTACGTCTTCCAGTGGTCATGGTAGTTGGGAACCGGGCAATAGGTCCCCCGTGGAATATTTGGACAGACCATAGCGATTCGCTTGCGCTGCGTGATTCAGGATGGGTACAAATTTATTGCTGGAACAACCAGGAGGTGTTTGACGCTGTTCTGGTAGCCTTCCGTATCGCTGAGGATCATCGGGTGCTGTTGCCTGTTATGGTGTGTCAGGAAGGTTTTGTTTTATCCCACACAATGACACTGACCGAAGTTGCGGACCAGGCTCAGGTTGACAGATTTCTGCCACGCTTGCGACTTCCACATCGTCTGGCCGGGACCCCTAGAGTTCTCGGAAGTTTTGACACTTCTCACATGATTGAAGTTCATCGCGAGCAACATCATGCTGCCATGGGTATGGTATGGGACGCATATAGGGAAGCGCAGACAGATTTTGAAAAAATATTTGGACGTAGACCTCCTGATCCAGTAGTGACCTATCGGACACAGGACGCTGAATTGGCGATGGTTTCCATGGGAACCATCGCTGAGACGGTCAACCGGGTGGTTGACAATCTCCGGGATCACGGCCTGAAAATCGGCTCAATAAGGGTTTCCATGTTCAGACCATTCCCATCTGACGCTTTGAAAAAAGCTTTTTCGGGAATATCGCGAATTGCGGTCATTGATCGTGACATTAGCCTCGGTTTTGGTGGAGCGCTATGGGGGGAAGTTCGTGCCCTTGCCGAGCCAGGGGCCATTGTACAAAACTTCGTTACCGGCCTTGGAGGCGGTGATGTTCGACCGGAGCATATTGAAGAAATGGTTACTGACGCTCTCGGACGAAAAGCTTCCGGCTCGCCTGTTTTTATTGGAGTAGGTGAATGAAGGGACCTGAATCTCCTCAGTATGGTCGTCTCCTTAGACCTGGAAACACGAACTGCGGTGGATGCGGCATGTCTGTCGCTTTTCAAATGTTCAGGCGATCCATTGGAGAAACTAATGTTCAACTGGTAATTCCAGCGTGTTGCGCAGCCGTAGCCGCCGGAGGTTTTCCTTTCAGCGCTTATGAAGCTCCTGTATTGCTGTCCACGTTTGCTTCAGCGGCGTCCACAGCCTCAGGAATGTCTCAGGTGGCCAGACTCAATTGTGAAGATACCCGGGTGGTCTGCTGGGCAGGTGATGGAGGGACTTATGATATTGGCCTGGCGTCACTTTCTGGAGCCGCAGAGCGTAACGAGGACATACTGTTCGTATGCTACGATAACGAGATCTACGGGAACACCGGCGGTCAGCGATCTTCCGCTACGCCGGCCGGCGCAGGAGCTTCGAATATCACAAAAGGCAAGATTGAACCGAAAAAGGATATCATAGGCATCATGGCCGCTCACGGAATACCGTATGCGGCCACAGTTTCTCTGGCGAACCCGGATGACGCCAGGAGAAAGTTTGAACGTTCGATCAATGGAAAAGGCTTTCGTTTTCTGCTGATTCTGGCGCCCTGCCCAACGGGATGGAAATCAGATCCCTCCATGACAATTGAACTTGTCCGTCTCGCCGTGAGATCAGGATTGTTCCCGGTAATAGAAGTGGAAAATGGCAACAGGTGGACAATCAACATAGATCCTGATTTTTCCCGCGCGGATCTGGAGCGCTATTTGTCACTGCAAAGACGTTTTAGGAAATCTGAAATCAACCCGGATGATATGGGTAAAGCAATAGACCTTCAGTGGGGAAAATTGCGCACTCTTGCTTCGTAGTCTTAACGGTATAAGCTGACAAACTATGATCCATGGCCTGAGCAGGAAGTCAAAGAGGTAGAAAATGGCTAGTTCAAACGGCTCGATGATCAGTGGGGTTGCCTCCAAAATAGAAGAAGCAGCCTACAACAAGGTAACCTGGCGTCTCATTCCGTTCCTGTTCTTAGGCTACATTTTTTGTTTTCTGGACAGGGTCAACGTGGGCTTCGCAAAACTTCAGATGCAGCAGCAACTCGGTTTCAGTGAGACGGTTTACGGCATGGCGGCGGGCATCTTTTTCATCAGCTATTTCATTTTTGAAATCCCCAGCAACCTCATCCTCCAAAGGATAGGCCCCAGGATCTGGATTGGACGAATCATGATAACCTGGGGGTTAATATCCTCAATCACCATGTTTGTTAACTCGACCACAACGTTTTATTTGTGCCGTTTCCTGCTGGGGCTCATGGAAGCTGGCTTTTTCCCAGGTATAATCCTCTATTTGACTTACTGGTACCCTCCGGCGAGGCGGGCTCATATCAATGCTATGTTCCTGACAGCAATACCCGTGTCCGGACTAATAGGCGGACCTTTGTCAGGATGGATCCTGGAGACTTTTTCCGGAGCAGGAGGTCTGGCGGGGTGGCGGTGGCTGTTTTTGATAGAGGGTCTTCCATCGATTATTATGGGCATAATCACTCTCTGGTATCTCGATGACGGGATCTCCGGGGCAAATTGGCTCACACGGGAAGAAAAGACGTTGCTTCAACACAACATCGACCAGGAAAAAAGGGAAAAAACCAGGCATTCATTAAAAGACGCTTTTGTTGAATGGAGAGTGTGGATTTGCTGTGTCGTTTATTTCTGCTTCTGCGCGGGTCTTTACGGTTTCATGTTCTGGATGCCGTCGATGATAAAGATGACCGGAATCAAGAACTCGTTCACTATAGGATTGCTGGTGGCGATTCCCAACGGAATCGCCATTGTTGGAATGCTCCTGTTGGGACGGAGTTCCGACCGTAACCTCGAACGACGCTGGCATACCTTGATTTGTGGTCTCCTGGCGGGGTTTGGGTTGGCCTTCAGCGCTATATTCGCTACAAATACATGGTTGTCAGTCCTGTCCCTCTCAGTAGGAATGATAGGAATAATGGCTTCTCTGTCGATTTTCTGGAGCGTTCCCACAGCTATACTGGCTGGGACTGCCGCAGCCGGTGGAATTGCTTTGGTCAATTCCATCGGAAACCTTAGCGGATTTGTAGCCCCTTACTTGCTTGGATACATTAAAGACATTACCAACAATCTTAACCTTGGTTTGTATTTTTTGGCGACTCTGGCAATCCTCGGTGGTGTGCTGGTGCTTCTCTTTGCTCCGAAACGCAGCAATTGGTAGATACTGAATATTTTAGTCGGGCGCTTAACTGTTCAACTTCGTGTGCTATGCAATGGCCAGACTTGGTTTTCCCGAAAGTGTATTACCGTGCCTCTGACAGGCCCGTAACAGAGAGGATCTTAGTATGTTGAGGCAGGAAGTCCTAGAAAAATTCATGTCCATTTTGGGACCGGAGCGTTGTAAGACAGCCAGGGAGGATCTCCTTTGTTACTCGTATGACGCCTGTTCCCATGAATTCACGCCAGATGTGGCGCTTTTCCCAAAATCAGCCATCGAAGTCTCGGAGATAATGAAAACCGCTTCAGCCAACGGTGTATTCGTCACTCCACGCGGGGCTGGATCTGGCTTAGGCGCAGAGGCCCTGGCCAAACATGGCGGAGCGGTCCTATGCTTTACCATGATGAATCGCATACTTGAAATTAACGTCGCAAACCGTTACGCGGTAGTCGAACCGGGCGTGGTAATCGCCGAGTTTCAGAAAAATGTTGAAAAGCTTAATCTGTTTTACCCTCCTGACCCTGGAAGCGCCCTGGTCGCGACAATGGGCGGGTCGGTCGCTATGAACTCCGGGGGTATGCGAGGGGTTAAATACGGTGTCACCCGTGATTACCTTCTGAGCCTGGAGATAGTTTTGCCCTCAGGCGAGATGATGCATACCGGAGCGATTACCACCAAGGACGTTACCGGATATGACCTTACCAGATTGATATGCGGGTCTGAAGGAACGCTCGCTGTTGTCACAAAGATTACAGTTCGTCTTCTTCCCAAACCTCGCACAAAACGAACACTGCAAGCTATTTATGACAAAATTGATGACGCTGGAACCACAGTTTCAAAAATCATTGAAGCGGGAATAATTCCCGCATGCCTGGAACTCATGGATAGGACAATTATTAAAGCTATTGAAGATTTCGCGCAGCTAGGGCTACCTCTGGACGCGGAAGCCGTTCTGCTCATGGATGTCGACGGAGACCCGGAAACAGTCGAAAAACAGGCCTCCGAAGTAGCTGGATTCTGTAAAAACCAGGGAGCGAGAGAAGTTCGGGTTTCCGATTCGGAAAAGGACAATGATCAGATATGGACCGCTCGCCGGTCGGCTTTCGGCGCCGTTGCCAGAATGCGTCCCAATTGCCTGATAGAAGACGCAACCGTACCTGTTAGTTTTCTCACGTCGGCTATAAAGAAAGTTATAGAAGTAGGTAAGCGAAACAATGTCACTATTGGTGTTCTGGCTCATGCCGGTGACGGCAACCTTCATCCGCTGATCCTTTGTGATGAGCGTGACGTTGACGAAATGGTCAGGGTTGACAAATCAATGGACGAAATTGTCGATTACGCTTTATCAGTGGGCGGGACTCTCTCAGGAGAGCATGGCATTGGAATTACCAAATCGAAGTATTTGACCCGGCAACTTTCTCCGACGAGCCTGAACCTGATGAAGGGAATCAAGAAACTGTTTGATCCACAGGGCATCCTCAATCCAGGCAGTTTCATCGAGGATTACCGCTAATGATTTCCAATTCATTAAGAGAAGAAGTCTACAAATGTATCAAATGCGGGCTGTGTATGAACGCCTGTCCTGTTTATAAGCAGCTTTATTTCGAAGCAGCGTCTCCCCGCGGCAAGGTTCAATTGATTAAACAGGTGATTGAAGGGAATCTCGAGCCTTCAGATCATTTTCTCGATCTGATGTTCACATGTTTGCTTTGTGAGAATTGCAGCGTTAATTGCCCAAGCGGATTAAAAGTCGACCGGCTCATGAAGGCTATGCGAGCGGAACTGGAAGAAAAATTCGGGCTGAAGTGGCAAAAAAGAATGGCTTTTCAACTCCTTCGCAGTTCCCGTTTGCTGTCGTTCGCAATGTTTGGAGGGCGATTACTGGGGCCTGTCCTTGCTTCAAACCTTATCAAAGATCGTAAGTTCGGAACAATACCATATGCGAAAATTCCCAGAATCAATCGAGTCCCTTTGATGGGTCAGTACCCGGAAACGATTTCCCCCAAGGGGCACGTATCTGGCCGAGTTCTGTATTTTGTGGGTTGCGCTACAAATTATTTTTTTGAAAATGTTGGTTTATCGGTGGTCTCGGTTTTAAACCGTTTAGGCGTAGAGGTTATTATTCCAAAAGACCAGATGTGTTGCGGCCTACCTATTTTTTTGTCTGGCGCCAGGAGTATGGCCGTTAAAAACATCCTTCACAATGTTGAGATACTTAACACTCACAATGTTGACACAATTATTGTGGATTGCGCCACATGCGGAGCCGCCCTAAAAAAGGAATATACCAATATTCTCGAGGAAATGGGCGCAAACACCGATGCGGCCCGAGCTGTCGCTACCAGGACACAGGATATTTCTCAATTCCTCTCGCGTTTCGATCTTAAGAAGCTTCTTGGCCCTGTCCGGGATCGAGTCACATATCACGACCCCTGCCATCTCGCGAGGAGCCAGGCGATCAGGGAAGATCCCCGCAATCTACTGAAAATGATCCCGGAACTGGATTTTGTTGAAATGGAGGGGGCTGACTCCTGCTGTGGGGGCGGTGGGACATTCCAGTGGGAACATCCTGGAATAGCCTCATCAATTACGCAGAAAAAAGTTGACGCCATAATGCAAACCGGGGCTTCCGTGGTCGCATCGGGTTGTCCAGGTTGCCGCATGCAAATATATGGCAATCTCGACACAGAACTGATTCAGGTGGTCCATCCTGTAGAACTTTTAGCCAAAGCCATGGATCACTGATAGCGAACTGGCCATTTATGAAATTTCCGTCACTGGCACAACCAACTTTGGCCATGCCTCAGTGACGGGATATGTGTTATTACGCCTTGGCCTTAAAAGCGCTTCTTACCTTGTCCGCCGTCATGGGGAGTGATCTGAGACGGAGACCAGTCGCGGCAAATACCGCATTAGCAATAGCCGGCGCTACAGGTGGAACGCACGGCTCCCCTACCCCGCCTATCTTTTCATTGTTGGTAATAATGTGACCTTCAATCCTGGGAATTTCGGACATGGTCAGTATTGGATAATCACTAAAACTCGATGTCGCTACGCCGCCATTTTTGAAGGAGACCCTTTCCTTTAGCGCCACGGAAATAGCCATGATCGTAGCCCCCTCAATCTGAGCAAGGACGCTGTCAGGGTTGACGACCTGTCCAGGATCAATAGCCGAAACCATTCGATGGACTTTTATTACGCCCGTCTTCTTGTCAACTGACACCTCGGCCATTTGAGCGACGTAACTACCGTAGGAGAAACGTACCGCTATACCCCGTCCAATATCCTTAGGCGCAGGATTGCTCCATCCCCCCGCATCAGCGACCTTTTTTAGCACGCCCGCGGCTCTGGGGTTTTCCTTGAGCATATTTAGACGAAATTCCAGAGGATCCTTGCCAGCCCCATGCGCCATCTCGTCAATAAAACTTTCCACCACAAAGGTGTTGCTTGAATTGCCCACCGATCGCCAGAAGCCAACAGGAATCGGCAAATCAAGCTTGACATACTCCACATAAAGGTTCGGCATGGAGTAGTCCATGTTTGCGATACCATCTACGGCAGTGGGATCAATTCCACCCTTCACCATGGCGGGCAAAAGACGCTCCATTATGGGTGAAACTACTACTTTGTGTCTCCATAAAACCGGGACGCCTTTATCGTCGAGCCCACCCTCAATCATGTGCAGACTTCCAGGACGGAAACAGTCGTTATTGAAATCTTCTTTTCTAGACCAAATATGCTTCACAGGTTTACCGACAGTCCTGGAGATCATTACAGCCTCCTCGACCACTTTAACCTCTACTTTACCTCCAAACCCCCCTCCTAACATGGTCGTGTGGATTGTTATTTTATCGGCCGGCAACCCTGTCTCTTTCATCGCTACGTTTAGGGCGCTAGTTTGCGCCTGCGTAGGACACCAAATTTCACACGAATCTGGGCGAACATCAGCCGTGCAATTTTGCGGTTCAAATGCGGCGTGAGCGACGTATGGCGCCGAGTAAACCGACATCATCCGCTGGGAGGCTTTTTTGAAAGCCTGTTCCACATCCCCAACGTTCTTGGTGACGAGCCCCTTCTTGCGCATGTGATCCATGAAAATACGCTGCAAAGAGGTGTCATTGAGATCAGGCATGGATCCTAAATCCCATTTCGCGTTAAGGGCCTTACGCCCTTTCCATGCAGACTCAATATTGGTGGCTACCACCGCTACCCCTTCAGGGACAGTGAAAACTTTCTGGACTCCTGGGACCTTTTCAGCCGCCGCTTTATCAAAAGACACCAGTTTGGCTCCATAGGCAGGTGGTCTTTCTATGGACGAATAGAGCATACCGGGAACAAAAACATCCACACCGAAAACAGGTTTTCCATTCACCTTGTCGAACATGTCCAATCTAGGCATGTTTTTGCCAATGAATTGAAATTGGTCACGAGGTTTCAGGGGGGGATTTTGAGGGACCGGGACCTTTGCCGCTTGGGAGCAAAGCTGACGATAACTTAATGTTTTCCCGGTCTTCTGATGAGTCACATTACCTTTTTGGGCCAGGCATTCTCCGATCGGGACCTTCCATTCCGAAGCTGCAGCGGAGATAAGCATTTCCCGGGCTGCGGCTCCAGCCTTGCTCATGGTGTCATACATGTTTCTGATACCGGTGCTACCGCCAGTGAGCTGCATCCCGAAGATTGGATCCTTGTATTCGTCCCTAACTGGCGAGGCCTCTACACGTACATCTTTCCAATCCATGTCCAGTTGATCCGCAACTAACATGGCAAGCCCAGTCCATGTTCCCTGGCCCAATTCCGACTTGTTGATTAGCACTGTCACAACACCGTCAGGGGTCATCCTGAGCCATGCGTTGGGGATCCATTGGTTGTTTCCAGTATCTGTTCGCTTCTCTGCCGCCAATATCGGAGGAAAGCCGCTCAGGCTGACAGCAAGCATCAAGCCAGCGCATGCGGCAGATTTCTTTAAAAAACTCCTTCGGTCCATAGAATTTGTCATCTGGAACCTCCCTTACCTGCCGCTTTCCTGATGGCCTTAATAATTCTTGGATACGTGCCACATCTGCATAGCAAACCATCCATGGAGTCCACTATCTGTTGGTCAGATGGTTTTGGATTCCTGGCCAATAAAGCGACGGCCTGCATGATTTGACCAGGCTGACAGTACCCGCATTGAGAGGTCTGTTCTGCTATCCACGCCTCTTTTACAGGATGGTCCTCGGGAATGCCCTCAATCGTCGTAATAGCTTTACCCTGAGCGTCTTTGACGGTGAGCTGGCACGATCGCGTCGGCTCTCCGTCCAAATGTACCGTGCACGATCCACATGCCCCTTCCCCGCATCCATACTTCGTGCCAACAAGTTTGAGATGTTCCCTTATAACCCACAGCAGATTTGAGTCCGGGTCAACATCGACCTGATGTTTTTTGCCATTAACAAGTAATTCTATCATCATCATTCCCCTTAAGACCAATTAGACTGAAGCCATTTTGAAACTTGACTGGAACACCGCAGATAAGACTACCAACCCTATTTTTTCCTGAAATCGCGTTCCCACACAGATTTAAAATCGTATGTAGGGTAAAATTCCGTCTTGTAGGATCCCCAGCCGCATTTTTCTATCACCAGATTTACATCCCTCAGTTTGTCGGGGGGCACTTTGAGTGTAACAACCTGACCAATGCCCATCATCACATACCAGGACACAACTTCAACTCCTTTTGGAGGAAATTGCTTCCAGAATCCCGTTTGGTCAAGATGCTTGTTTATTTCTTCCAGGGTTTTGCTTTGGTCATGTTTTAAAAAGATTGTTAACATTATTGAATCCTTGTTCTTGGGTTCCTCCGCTCTGGCAAAGTCAACCACCAGAAGATTGGCCCAAAACAACAATCCTAAAAAAACAACGATCCCCAGCCGGCTTTTTAGATTCATCGTACGCTCCCTTCTCTTCTTAAATATGCTTTTCGTAATGTTTCACTAGTTGGCTTCAAATTCAAGATTTATGTAATACTGTGAGGAGCGAAGAAACTCGCGCCATTACAACGAGCTAGACCCCCAAACCAGGCGTTTCATAATTTAAAGGATTTGTTGGAACTCAGGTTTGTTTGGATGTAGATTCAGGGAAAGATCGAAGAATTTTGCTGTGATGGGACTTGAGAGATTCAGCGTGAAATGAGATTCTGCCTCGCATAGTGTCTTCGATCTTTTCCCTGAGCAAAGCGGCAAAATAGATTGATCTGGTTGGAATGTCACGTTCTGAGGAATATTCCTATACACTTACCACCACTTAAAGCGACACATCAACTTAATTGTAATCATTAAGGCTTTCGAGCTTGAGGGTCGCCTTGTCCACCCATCATCATTCGCATCATCGGCGCCATTTCAGCACACATCTGTTGACACATTTCCATAATAGCCACGGGTTCGTCGGGAATTTCCCCCATGCTTTTCGTCTGTTCGGCAGTCAACACCGATCTGGCTTTCTGCCGAGCTTCATTCTCAATGTCAAAAAGTTTCTGTTTCTGCTCTTCGGACAGCCCGAGAGATTCCGCCTGTGCCAGGATGATAGCAGGAGAATCAAGAAATAGGGGGGCAGACATCATGGACTTACATAGCCGCATCATGTTCGAATCATTGCTAGCCTGCCACATCATTTCCATCATATTCCGCATCATCATCTGAGGATTCATAGGCATTTACAGTCTCCTTTCTCTATTTTCCCGCCTTCTTTAGAAGCTGAGGTTGTTGATGTTTCGCAGCATGAACTATAAAAGGGTCATTCTTTTCACCGCGCCACCAACATGATAAAATTTGAAATAATTACACGGTCCCTGGAATTACAGCCCCACCGGATTGCATATAATTATTGTTGAGGGTTTTGGCAAGTGATAAAATACTTCCGTGGTAGATATCGAAATGATAAAGAGGACTTCGCCATGAGAGACGAAAACATATTGATGGAAAGGATCGGGTCCAGATTTCGCCCTGCAGACAGGAAACGTTTCAGGCGTCTTACATTGAACATCGTGGATAATTCTTCACGATAGTTCTGCCATAATGGTTAAGTATTGGGGTAACCTGTTATTTTCATACATGTATTTGTTCTAGAAGCTAAAAACATCTTGACAATTGGTCCGCAGGTTTTTATTATTTGAACAAATAGGAAAATGGAGTTAAGCGATGAATACCAGCGAAAAAGAACGACTCCGCCTGAAGGCTGAAGTTTTTAAAGCCATGGGCCATCCTCTACGCCTCGGAGTAATTGAATTCCTACAATCAGGCGAAAAGTGCGTCTGTGAAATAGTTGAGCACGTAGGCACCGAGATTTCGAACGTTTCCAAACATCTCTCCGTCCTCAAGAAATCAGGCATCGTCACCGATCGCCGGGACGGGCTAAAAATTATGTATAGCCTGACAATGCCATGCGCTGTGGATTTTGCAAGGTGTGTCGAAAATGTTGTAATCAGGAGACTTGAGGCGCAGCGGTCGTTTTTGGTCGCATAAATTGTTGCGTGGATTGTTCCAGGCATTTACAATCTGGCCAAAATTGGACAACTTCGTGGTTCACTGTCACAAAATATTTGGTTATTTGGGATAATAGAGAAACACAAACCTAGAAACGCAATAACTTGGTGTCACAAAACTCAGGGAGAAAAAAGATGACTTCGTGGTCAAACTATCAGGACACAAGACAACAAGATCTTTTGGAAATTGAAGACGGACAGGAGTGTGAGGCCGACGGTGCAAGCGTTTCACTTGTTGACAACAGTTTCTGGTCAAAAGTTTTATATGTTTTTGCTGGGATCGGGGCGATAGTTTTATGGTGGGTGGTCTACAGACATTTGTTAGAATTTTCGAAGTTTATTACCTATCAACTTATCCAACTTCAGGAGGGGTCGCATTTCGGTTCCACGATTGAATTTTTTATCTTCGAGGTCCCAAAAGTAATTATGTTGCTTTTCCTGATTGTGTTCGTAGTTGGTGTTATTCGTTCTTATTTCACGCCTGAAAAAACCCGAAAACTCCTTGCAGGGAATAGAGAGTCTGTAAGCCATTTTCTTGCAGGAATGCTTGGTCTAGTAACGCCGTTTTGCTCCTGTTCAGCCGTACCCCTTTTTATGGGCTTTCTGACAGCCGGGGTCCCACTGGGCGTAACCTTTTCTTTCCTGGTTACAAGTCCCATGGTCAATCAAGTCGCGCTCGTACTTCTTTTTGGACTCTTTGGTTGGAAAGTCGCTGGGCTGTATATGGTGACCGGCCTTACGATAGCGCTGACTACCGGTTTTATAATCAGTCGACTCAACATGGAGAAGTATCTCGAAAATTGGGTCCAGGAACTCTTATCCAATTCACAAACTCCAACCCAGCCACAATTTGAGCAAGATGAGATGACGTGGAATGAAAGAATTCGTTACGGCGTTGACGCAGTTAAAGAAATCGTTTTGAAAGTTTGGCCATACGTCACAATTGGTATTGCCATAGGAGCGGGTATTCACGGATATGTTCCGGAGAATTTCCTGGCAGGGATAATGGGGAAGGGTAACTGGTGGGCTGTCCCGGTTGCAGTGCTCATGGGTGTGCCGATGTACAGCAATGCGGCCGGCGTTATTCCAATCGTGCAAGCCCTACTTACTAAGGGAGCCGCTTTTGGAACTGTCCTGGCCTTTATGATGTCAGTAATAGCCATATCTACTCCGGAAATCATTATCTTGCGCAAAGTTCTAAAGCCTCGGTTAATTGGCGTTTTCGTGGGGATAGTTACAGCGGGAATAATCCTTGTAGGCTATCTCTTCAATATGGTGCTCTAGTTTTTTTCCCGACCGTAATTCAACCTCATTTGATTTAGCGCGAGTTTTTTGAATTTCTGGGGTAAGTGAGTCAGGATATTGATTAGACAACTTCCAACATTTAAAGGAGTTTACCGATGAAAGTAGAGATTTTGGGCGTTGGTTGCGCCAAATGCCACAAACTGGAGGACATGGTGCGTGAAATAGTCAAGAAAAACAATATCGATGCGGAAGTCTTGAAGGTTGAAGACCTGAAAGTTTTCGGCCAGTATGGGGTATTTATGACACCCGCGCTTGTAGTGGACGGTCAAGTCAAGGTAGCCGGAATGCTACCAAAGGAATCTGACATCCTGACATGGCTGTCCGCATAAGATTCAGAACAAAGCCACAACGAAAACAAGGAGAAGTATTTCATGAGACGAATTAATCTATTAGTCATTTTTGCCCTAATCTTCGGCGCATTAGGATTTTGGAGTAATGCGGACGCTCAGGAAAAGCAAATTAACCTTCAAGCGTTATTCGCCAAACGTGTCCCAATCATGCTGGAATTTGGGCGTGGATGGTGTATACCTTGCAAATATATGAAACCTATACTTCAGGATATGGCTAAAACCTATGCGGGCAAGGCCATAGTGACCACAGTCGACATGGACGCCAACAAAGCTCTGGTAAGAGATTTCAAAATTAGAATGATGCCCACTCAGGTTTTCTTAACACCTGACGGAAAAGAGTTTTTCAGGAACGAAGGCACTCTGGAACGTGAAAATATTATTCAGGTATTTTCCAGGATGGGCTTACCAGCCCCCGCTATGCAGGGCGCCGCTCGCTAGCAAATTGTTTTACATTTAGGAGTAATTTGATGGAATCACTATTCGGAATGATTCAGCATTGGATTTCTTCCGGGAGCGTATGGTTGGCTGCCGGCGGGTCGTTTGCTGGTGGACTGCTGACCGCCATGAATCCGTGTGTTATTGTGATGGTTCCTCTCTTAATTGGCTTTATTGGTGGCATGGATGAAGAGATGACCACCTGGAAGTCATTTCTTTTTACACTTGTATTCGTTGTAGGTTTTAGCGTTGAGCTGGCAATACTTTTTACCGTAGGTTTAGCCGCGGCCCCTTTTTTGCAATCGGAATACATGGTTTATGTGGTGGCTGGAATTTGTATTTTGTTAGGGTTGCATTTTATGGATCTTTTTCATATTCAGCTCCCAATTTCCCAGGATAGGATCCCTAAATATACGGGTTTTCTGGGGGCTGCCTTGTTCGGTTTCATGTTCGGGCTGGTTTCCCTTCCCTGTACTGGTCCAGCCTTACTTCTTATCGTTAGCGTCATTCCTCTGAAAGGCGCGCTTTTTGGTGGATTAATGATGCTGTTCTATGGAATTGGCCACTGTCTTCTTATATTGGCTATTGGCACTTCGGCTGGCGCTGCAAGGCATTTCCTCGGGGCTACTCGGCTTCATTCGGCCAATCTCATTGTTAAAAAGGCCGCGGGCGCCCTGTTAGCAGGTGTTGGTATTTATATCGGCGTGGCGACCATGTTTCCCAGCTTAGGCATAGGGATGTAGGCGGTCCTGAGGTGAAATGTGATGAATCAGGATCAAGATGACATCGTTCGCATTCGCGTCACTGATTGTGATATCGGCATCACAGGCCTGAAACAGGCGTTTCAAGAAATAGCCGAATCACACGCTGACATGAGCGAGGCTGAAATAGAATTGGCGCTGCTCGAGCGCTTGAGTGTTAGGAACTACATCGCAAGTTCCGCCCGGGCTGACTACGGAAAAGCTTTTGTTAGAGAATTTCGGAAATCTCTTGGTCAGCCGTATGAAGAGGAATCTGGGGAATCGATTAGCGTTTTAGTTGTAGGGCCTGGTTGCGCTGAATGCAACCGGCTTGAACAATCTGTGATGATCGCTTTAAACGATCTTGGGTTGCCTGCGTCCCTCGAACACGTCACAGATATGAATAAAGTTTCGAAATTCGGGTACATTGCTACTCCGGGATTAATTATAAACGGCCAAATAATTTCGGGCGGAACTTGCGATGTAGTTCCTAA
>JAMCYH010000282.1:1698-28746 GCA_023474025.1 Deltaproteobacteria bacterium | reverse complement strand
AAGGTAATTGTACCTGGAGTAGCGCATCATGACACCATTACGCGGCTCCATACAGCTACTTTCCTGGAATCGCCTTACGCGGCAAACTGTGTGTTGGATAAAAACCCTCTTCACGAAGAACAACTGGAAATAATTAACGTCGTTGGTAGCGCATTAGCTGTCAATGTAGTCATTGACGAATTCAGGCGACCTTGTTTTCTAAATTTTGGTGAAATCACAGCAAGTCACAGAGGCGCTGTGGATTTCATGAGTCAATTTGCGGTGATAAATCTAAATCGGCGTTTTCCAACTGTTATAACCAGTTCCGCCGGATACCCACTGGATAAGACTTACTATCAGACCGTAAAGGGCATGGTTGGAGGCATGGATGTCCTTGAACCCGGAGGAGAGCTTTTCATCGTTTCAGAATGCTCTGAGGGAATGGGCTTCAAGACCGGTGATGAAGCGCAAGAGAGGCTCTGCTCGCTTGGACCAGATAAATTCCTGGCTGAATTGTGGCCCAAGAAAATGGCGGCCATTGATGAATGGCAAACTGAAATGCAGCTTAAGCCAATGAGAATTGGGGGTATTTCCCTATACACTCAGGGACTCTCAGAACATGATTTGCAATTGACAGGTGTAAAAACTTTTGTGGACTTTGACCTTTTTCAGGAAGCTATTCGGAAAAGCGTGGAGCGCTCAAAGGATAAATGTGTGGCCATCATCCCCGAGGGACCTTATGTAGCCCCTTTCTGCCCAAGATAAGGAAAGTTTTATTTGCGAATCCGGGGTTTCCTGCCCTGCCGCATTGAAAATTATAGAGAATCCGTAACGAAAATATTTTATTGAAGGTCGGATATGTGTTCTTGCAGAAAACGGCTCTATTCATGCCTAATGGCAATTTTGGGGCGCATTGGTTTATCAGTTTTATGTTTTCGGGTGTTTTTACATCTACAAAACGGTCTCTCAGCAAGATATCTGACTGCCAAAGGACTACTTTACGGAATTCTGTTAGCCATACTGGCGCCGGTATTCTGCTTCGCAAACTCCCGAACTTCAGAAACGTGGTTTATTGATTTCATCAAATATCATGTTTCTGCGCACGGGCGCCTTTCCTGTCAGGATTGCCACCCGGATATGTCGGACAAAAAAATCCATCCCAATCCATCCGATGTGACTCGAAATTTAGAACACTTTTTCCACCCTGAACTATGTTTTAACTGCCACGACAAGGATAGTATAAAAGCTGCATTTTCAAAGGGTTTCCATGGAGGAAAACCTATTGAGAAAGGCTATAATTATGATAAGTGTATTGTTTGCCATGATCCACACTATCAACCAGGATTAAAAAGAAAATCTACCTCAAATCTGGAATCAGGATCAAAAAGGCAGGAATTCTGTGCAGGTTGCCACGCCAAGAAGGATTCTCCGCCAGCCGTGAAGGCTGATGACGTAAAGTGTATGCAATGTCACGAAGCGCCTGCCGCGGCAAATAAAACATCAGAATTGAATGTCAATCGTCTTTGTCTGGCGTGCCATGGCCGGAATGCGACGTCCATCGACCAATCGGTTGTTGTTCCGAGGATTGATGAAACGAAGCATTGCTCCAAGGGACACAAAAGTCTGGACTGCCTGTCCTGTCATGCAGACGCTGCGTCATTTGCGCATAACCGACAAATGACTGTGCAGTGTAGTCACTGTCATACTCCTCATGATGAAGCCACACTCCATGACACACATTCCAGAATCTCATGTCAGGACTGCCATCTGTCGGGGGTCAAGTTGCGCCTTGATCCGATTACTAAAAGGATAGTATGGCAGAAGGCTGGAAAGGCCTCCGGCATTAGTTCGGTCAATGTGATAATGCCCGCCCACGGGACTACTTCCTGTTTGCGTTGTCACAAAAAGGGAAACCACCTCGGGGCTGTTGCCATGGTTCTTCCAGCCAAGAGTGTAATTTGCATGCCGTGTCATGCAGCGACATTCACTTTTGGCGATCCTGTCACCCTGGTTGCGCTTTTAGGTTTTTTATTGGGCATCCTCTCTATAGCGTCAGTATGGCTCTCGGGAAAGGCTCAATCCAAAATTGACAAAAGCGGTTTTCGTGGGTCCATCGGCAAATCGGCCTTGTTTGCCCGTGTTTTGGCCGGTATAAAGGGACTGTTTCTGGATGGTCTGCTCCAGAGGAGACTCTTTCACCGTTCACACTCCCGTTGGTTTGTTCACTCACTGATATTCTGGCCTTTTGTGATACGATTTAGCTGGGGCTTCGTTGCCTTGTTAGGGTCCATGTTTTGGCCCAAGAGCCCATACGTCTGGGAAATGCTTAACAAAAATAATGCCCTAACCGCTATCTTGTTTGATCTGACTGGCTTGTCGGTTCTTTTGGGAATAATCCTTTCTGTACTTTTAAAACGTGTTAATAAAAACAATCTTTCCGGATTGCCAGAGAGCGATTGGCCAGCCATGTTCCTGTTGGCGTCAATCATTATCATAGGGTTCATCCTGGAAGGGGCGCGTATTGCTTTAACTGGCGTCGCTGACATCAACCATTTTGCATTTATTGGATTGGTTTTAAGCTTGGTTTGGAGTGGCGTTGGCAATTTGAGTGAAATTTATGGCTACATATGGTACCTGCATGCCGCGTTAACTGCAATTTTCGTAATTTATCTACCGTTCAGCCGTATGCTACATATCATAATGGCGCCGATTGTAGCAGCGTTGAATTCTATTGACGCCGAACATTCCGGGCGTTTCTAGCAATTCTTCGATGGAATGAACTCATAAACGAGACATGTTATGTATGATCTTTGGTATCTCATTAACGAGTGGATTACTCAGACGGGTTTCAGGACGAATCCGGGTCTCAGGAGTAACCAACCAAAACCCTCATGAGAGAATAGTTTTTAAGGATAATGGCAATGGAGGTTGCGGGCAATGGAAATTCAAGGCTACAAATTACCGGATGAATTGTACTATGAAAAGAATCAATTCTGGGTGCGCCCGGAACAAGACGTCATAGTCATGGGCATGAACGACTTCGCTCAACAAATGGCTGGTCAAATTGTCTTCGTACAACTCCCTGAACCAGGGAAGACCTTAACCGCTGGTAAGAAATTCGCAAAAATTGAATCAGGGAAATGGGTTGGTAAAGTATTCGCTCCTGTCAGTGGAGTCCTGGTGGAATCAAACCAAGCGCTGGAAACCAACCCAGGTCTTATTAACCAGGATTGCTATGGCGCTGGTTGGATGTATAAAATTAAACCCAACGACATGGCGGACATTAACCAGTTGATATATGGCCAGGAAGCTGTCACCGAATGGATGCTGGCCAGTATAGAGACTTACAAGAGGTAGAGGTTGTCGAACAGCGATTACAGCTTTCGTAGGATTTTCGAATTAGAGGCTTGTACAAGCTGCAGGATCTGTGCAGACGTATGCCCTGCCGTTAAAGCCACAGGTAATGGAAATCTTTCCGGAATGTATCGGCTTACTCAGTTGAGGAGGATCCTGAGATCGCGGACAGCCTTGTGGCGACGCCTTTTCCGGTTTAGGGACCTGGCTCCTTCAGAATGGAAAGATTTTAGCCAGACCGTTTTTAAGTGTACCCTGTGCGGGGCCTGTCAGGAGGTTTGTCCTTCAGGAATTCATTTGAAGGAATTGTGGCTCCAGATAAGACAAGACCTCAATCATTCACTGTACTATCCCGAGAAAATTGATACGATCCGGGAAAATCTTGATGAAAGCCATAATGTTTTTGGAGAGGACAACGAGGAACGGTCAGACTGGGTTGAAGAGTGTCAGGACGAGCCTGAGGACAGGTTTTGTAAAAACAGCGCTGACATAGTCTATTTCACAGGATGTGTTTCTTCGTTTTATCCGTTAGCCCAGCAAATTCCAGTGGCCCTGGCGGACATTTTCCAGCTTGCGGGTGTGGATTTCACACTTTTAGGGGAGGATGAATGGTGTTGTGGCTTCCCTCTTCTTGGGGCAGGACTTGATGAACTCGCTGGGAATTTCATAGATCACAATATGATGTCAGTGAACCAAAAAGGCGCTGGCACAGTCGTTTTTTCCTGCCCTTCCTGCTACCGGATGTGGCAGGAACATTATCCGTACCAGGGAAAATTTTCGATCAGCCATACAACGGAATTCCTTTTGAAGCTTGTGAAAGAAAATAGTCTCAAGTTTAAAGATTCCCCTTTAAAGGTGACATATCATGATCCTTGTGATCTGGGGAGAGGAGCTAGAGAATTTGAAAACGCCAGAATGCTTATTAAGAGTATCCCTGGAGTAGAACTTGTGGAGATGGAGAATAACCGCGAAAATTGCTGTTGCTGCGGTGGCGGCGGAAATCTCGAGATGATCGACCCGGAACTGTCCAGTAAGATCACAGAACAAAAGATCAAGGAAATTACTGCAACTGGAGCGCAGGCTGTAGTAACCTCATGTCAGCAATGTGTCAGAACTATCACTACTTGGGTTAGGCGTAATGAGGTTCCGCTTCAGGTTTACGACATAACGAGGTTTGTCAGAAAAGCTTTGGTCCAATAGGTTTTTCTTTATATCGATTAACAACTATTCTGATTTAATTGTGCTCAGGGCGGATTTATTGTTAACCTTCATTTTTGTCCCGAGGCAATTGCCAGATTCATTCATCCCAATGAGGTAAATGGCGCTTTGGATCTGTTTCAGTTGGGACATGTTCCCTGGGTGGACTCTCAGCTTTGCTATCATGCTTTGGCCCAGCTGGGCCGTGAAGGTTTGATTATAGTCTCACCCAAGAACCATTACGTATGTGTAGGTTATCATCAGGATGCGAGACTGGAAGTTGATTTGGACTACTGCAAGAGCCATGATATTCCTGTTTTTCGAAGACAGGTTGGCGGAGGAGCGGTTTACCTGGATGGAAATCAACTCTTTTTTCAGATCGTTCTTCATAGAAATTCCCCTTTGGCCCCACTTAACAAAGAAACGTTTTACCGGAAGTTCCTGAGACCTGTAATAGAAGTATATAGACGAATCGGCATACCTGCTCAATTCAAGGCTATTAATGATATTGTAACAGATGGGAAAAAGATTTCCGGGACAGGAGCTGGAGAGATTGCTGATTGCATCGTCTTTGTAGGAAATCTTATACTTGATTTTGACTACAAAACCATGTCCCGGGTTTTGAATGTACCTGATGAGAAATTCCGAGATAAAGTCCACAGGAGCATGGAAGCCAATCTTACAACGATTCGGCGGGAACTTGGCTTGAAACGGGCCGAAAAATGGACGCATTCAGAACTGAACCGTCTCATGATCGAAGAATTCTGTAAAGTCCTGGGGCCATTAACTCACGTAGCTGAAGATAACGAATTGGCGACAAAAATGAATGACCTCGGGAAATTGATGAACACTGAGTCGTGGCTTTACAGGCGCGGACGTGTTCCGAATGGCAGGCAAATGAAAATACGCTCCGGAGTTAATTTAATCCACAGAGTCCATAAAGCTCAGGGAGGACTCATCCGGGCTGATTTCGAAATCATGGAAGGAAAGTATACAGAAGTTTGTTTCTCTGGCGACTGGTTCTGTTACCCTCAAGACGCCATATCGGTCCTGGAGTCAAAAATTACAGGGGTATTTCAAGGTGAATTGGGACTGGTGATTGAGAAATTTTATGATGATTATGAAATTGACACTCCGGGTATTACAATTGATGACTGGATTGCCGTTCTGAAAGTATAAGCCGGTTGATCTACTTCATGAAACAGCATGCGCTTGACGCGTTTCATCCTTTACGATAGAAAATTATTTTAAAGAGTATGTTTAAAACCCCCTTCTGCCAATCTCCTACAAAAAGGGAGGCGCCAAGATGGAAGAAAACAACGATGCCAGGAAGTATCCCCGAATCAGGGTCAGAGTCCCTAATTCTTTGAGAATAAGAGTTAAAGATGGTGACTGTTTGGCGGACATTCTGGATATAAGTCAGGGCGGACTTGGAGCTGAATTTTTTAATTTGTTCGATGTTCTTATTTTCAGCGAGGGAGATGTAGTTAAACTGCAATTTCTCTTAAAACCTGAACAAATCGACAATGAGAACGCTACTGAAATCCTCGATATGGTTCGAAGACAACGAGCCTCTTTGGAAAATAAAATTGAAATCAAAGATGGCGAAGAATTTGACCAGGAAAAATTGGAAGCTGACGCAAAAATCGTGTGGACCAATTTGAACAGATTGGGGCTTGAGTTTATAGTTTAGTCTCAGGGTTAATTCAAGCGCTTGATTTAAATACTATAATTGAAGTGATCGGAAGTGACTCCTCGCTGGTTTTTGAAACGGGCCCTAAAATGGGGTGTAGAATGGACTACCGAATTCACCGGCGGTGGACTCATATATCGTAATAGCAATTATTTCAAAACTGGTTACCGGATACTTACATATCATCGCATTGAACCGAATCCCACTGATTCTCACAGCCTTAAAATCCAGCATTTTAGAGACCATATTGCGTTCCTTAAGGATCATCATCCAGTCGTAAGCCTGTCCGAAATGGTGTTGGGAATCCAGGGTAAACGCAAAATTGAAGCCGGGTCCGTATCTATCACTTTTGATGACGGATACGCTGAAGCCGCTGGGGTGGTCGCAGAGATCCTCGACAAATTTGACATGACGGCCAGTTTTTTTGTTATCACTGGGATTCTGGATGGAAAACAAGGCGGATATCAGGGAGTTAACTATTTATCATGGGAGAAGATCAGGCAACTCAAAAAGGGAGGGTTTCTGATTGGTTCCCATACAATAACGCACAGGAGTCTTGGCGCCTTGACACTCCCAAATGTTCAACTCGAACTTGGGGAATCCTTCGACCGTCTGGAAACAGAACTCGGTGTGCCGCCAGATGGACTTTCATTCCCTTTTGGAACATATCGGGATTTTTCCCAAGACGTGATCTCGGTCGCCAGGAGTTGTAAGTATCCTTACGCAGTGACCGCAATTCATGGCTTAAACCATACCGGTAACGATTTGTTCAGGCTGCAGCGGACGACCATTACAGCAGGTGATGGACTCAATACATTTAAAAGGATCATGAAAGGCGCTCTGGACCCCTGGCGATTTGTCGATGAGTGGGGATATCGGTTGCAACGGCCGTCATCTTCTCTGGAATAAAAAAAGGGCCGAATTGTTCGGCCCTTTTTTAAACTAGACACTATCTTGTGGACTGCCTACCGGCCTGGGTGGAAAGTCCAAGTGACCAACCGTTAAACAGCAGAAGTTGCTTGATATTTTGATCAACCCAAATGTCTGCCCTAGATATCATGCTTCTTGGGACATAGACCAAATCATTCTTGTTGAGGACATAGTCGGTTCCGCCAGTTATCTTGGTTAGATCAACTGTTTTGGGAACGATCTGGCCTTTGGCGTTTTTATTTATAACGAGTACACATCGGGGTTCAGCCGTTGGCTTTGTCCCATTTGCCAGCGCAATAGCCTGCTGAACAGTAGTCGGGCCTTTCATAGTAAATACTCCAGGCTTTTCAACCTGTCCATCAACGAACACGAGGTTTCCAACCACATCTCTCAGCAACACTGAAATATTCATATCTGAAATCACGCTCTTATACGATCTATTCAGTGTCTCGGTCAGTTCTGGCACTGTAAGTCCCGCCGCCTGCACATCAGCGACCAATGGAAGCGATATGCGACCATCTGGGCGTATATTTATTAGCCTGGCCTGACCGTATGGAGCTGTGGCTAAAGCTTTTTGCAATTCATCGAGCTTGGCTCCGAATTCCCGGACCGAGACCGTGATTTCAGGGTCTTTCAAGAGATCTGAATAAACCTGTTTGAGCATAGAGCTAACCTGGTCTGGTGTCATACCGGCCACAGCGACATCCTTTTTACGGGGTATGCTGATTCTGCCATCAGGACGTATTCGGACTGTACGGTTCATTTCAGGATGGTAGGTAAATTCCAGGTCAATCGCGTCCTTTACCTGGAGCTTGTACGGGGTAGTAGTCTCTTTCGGTCGTGTCAGATACATGACTTCCAGAGAATCACCTTCAGAAAGATGATACAGGGAAGTTGGGAAATGATTCGTTATTGCCGAAGCGATTGCTTGCGCCGGGTGATCTACCGGGCCTACGGCTCGATCTCTCGTTGCTACACAGCCTCCCAGGGCTATTACGGCAGAGCAAAAAGTCATGGCTATGAACTGTAATCTTTTCCCTAACAAGCCTTTACCGTGCAGAATCACGATTGTTCTCATTTTGACGCCACCATACCCTCAGATGTACAGATACCTTTACACATAAGAAACCCAAACATGTTACCAATTAGAAAACTGCCTCAAGAGCGCAAGTCAGGCCCTCACGCTTCAACTCCAAACTCCTGCCTGTCCTCATTTGCCCATCATGGAGAATGCTCTCATGTTCTAATCCGAATTTTGCGATCAGAAATCGCCGGCTACCGCATTTCTGACCAGAATTTAGCTGCAGACCAGCCTGAATATCGACGTAGTTCAGATAATTGGGCCATATTCCGAAATTCATACGGGTGTAACCGCCTAGAGTAAGGTCGGGGAACATATTTCCGAAACCAAAGGGAAGCACTGCCTGTGCATGTGCGCCAAGGGTAGGAACTAATTCATCCAGAGTTGTATTGTAGTACTGATACCCCATCCCGGGCGGGCTGTTGCCCGTGTCTGGTGGGTAGGAATTAAACTTTCCTGGTGGCACCTGAATGGTATTGTTGTCACTAATGCTCAGCCGAAGGTCTATGTATCTAAGTTCGCCCTGCATGCCTGCAGCGTGCCCAGGCCCCGTCAGGAAATCGAGATCATATCCAAAACCGAACTGGGCTGTTTGCATTTTAGAGTTGACTAATGTCCCCTTCGGAAAAACCAAATCTGTATTACTAGTAGGATAGATCGCATTAAATACTGCGCCCGGTAGCTGGGTGAGCCTCATGTCTTTTTTCAGCACATTCTGCGATTGATATAACTCTGGGACACTACCAAACACTCGCAACATGTGGTGTTCCAGAGGGCGCACGGTCGCATAGACCCGATATGTCTGGTTATCCTGAGGCAATCCAAGATCATTTCGCAGTTCGTTAATACTTCCAAACCCACAACAACTTGCCTGGTCGTAGCTCATGGTTCCCCATATCCAGCTATACATAAATTCGGTGCCGATAGACCACGGGGCCAGAAAATCCAATGGGTCAGCTAATGCCATTCCGTGTCCTGAAATCACGCATAAGACTGCACAGAAAATCGTCCAGATTCTGACATATGAAGTTTGAGCAACGCGTATCCGGGTTTTCCTGTTTCTTCTTCTGTTTTGAGAACCCATGGCGATCCTCTCTTTGGACAGATGTTTAATCGACGGGTTAATATTTGATAATGGCATGTCACCTATGTCCTAAACACACGGGAATCAGCGATTCCCAAATGAAGTCATGTCATTGCGATAAAATTCCATGGATTGCCTTGGAGAGGTTCCTGTATTTGGGCCTCCCTGATAGCTGGAGTGGCCAAAAGACTGTCCGTGCGGTGAACCATATTGTATGCCCATCCCAGCATACTGGGCGGTTGGTCCTCTCCGGCCGTTTGACTTTCCGGAAGAGAAAAGACCAGCCAAAAGAGCATCCTTCAGATCTCCTATTTTGCCAAGCAAGGGCTTGGAGGTCACAAGCGGGTTTTCGTTAATTACGGACAGACCTTCGTTGAGGAAAAACCATTTTGCGCCGCTGGCCAACATACCTGATGACTTGGCCATATCTTTAGGCTGCTCTTGCTCTTCAGCTATCTCGGTTTTTGGTTTAGAATTGTTTTCAAGTTCAGACTTTTGAGCTATGAGACTGTCTTTGTCATTTTTCAGACACTTGATCTGTTCAGTCAGGTATTGTCTCATCAATCCTTTTACACCATCAATTTGAAAGTCTATTGACTTTATTTCTCGACTTTGGGGCGTAAAACGGGTTTCAAGTGAGCCTCGCTCTATCTCAAGCTGGATTATTTTGTCCTGGAATCGTGCCAGGGTCTTGAATACCGGACTGCTCGGGTCGAGTGAAAAGGCGCTTGCCGGCCCGTTATTTGAATCCAGCTTTTTCATTGCCAGCTCGTAATCGGTTAGTAGTGAATCCAGTTTCTTTAATCGCTGGTCAAGGTTTTCCATCGTTTTTGTTTTCGCTGAATCATCAGTGACTTGAGCAAGGGGCGCTGTTTGGGCCTTCTCCTTTGAACGGGCTGTTATCATTCGTCTCATGTCCACATAGGAACTGACATAATCAAGCAGCACCCCTTTCAGGAGTTGAGGATCAGGACCAATCAGTTTAATTGACACCGCATTCTGGCCACCATAAAAATCGGGCTCAAAGGTAACGGATTTGGAGAGCCAGGATTCAAACTCAACGGGAGTTTTATAATAATCCCTTCTTACAAGAAGTGGATTTATGGCTGTTGACTGCGAAAACAGGCTGTCAATGGAATTCCCCTCAACCTTGTTGAACATGTTCATGGGATCAATTGCGCTGAAATATCTACTTGCTAATATTGACGCTGTTTTGGGATTTTGGAGCAACGAGAATTCTTTCATTGGGGACCAGTTTTCTTTTTCCAGGACTTTTCGGTCACCAATTATAAACACCAGTCTTGTTTCAACCGTATAAGGCTGTTTTCCCAAAAGATATAAACCTATAACCAGAAACAGTATTGCTAGAGCTACAAATAATAATTTGTTGTAATTGTTGGAAATTAGATAACGCTGCTTAATCGTCTGGAGTTTTGTTAATTTCTCAGCGCGTTTTTCTACAATTGGATTTTCAGGCTTCTCGGGCTTGTCGGGTTTCTCAGACTTTACAGGCTCCAGCGCCTTTTCCTGCTCCTCCGAAAACTCTAGCGGACTGGCCTGAATCTCCGACTCAGTTTCACCAAACTCGAGATCATCCAGCGGGCTCAGTAGTTCCAGCCTATCCAGAACAACAGGCGCTAATTCCGTTGTCCTGGCAGACTCTTCATCGCCCGTGCGTCGCGGAGTGGCCATTTCGAGAGTCTTTTTTCTGGTTATCATCTTTCGAATTCCTCAGAAACTGCCTCAGGGCATCAAGCAATCAAGACAATTTCAGTTAAAGTCATTCGCATACGACTATGGATGGAATGTTAGCAAAAAGAACCAAAAGTGTCAATATGTTATTTTAAATATCTAATGTATTAATTCATGTTGACTTTATAACTTGTCATAGTATATGGTGTTTTTATATTATTGACCAGAGAGGCTCTCCATGATCAGGTTGTTCGCTTCTTCCCACGTCGACCAAATGCATAGATTGCAGTGGGCTTTATTCCAGGCCGAAGCTGCAAAGGGACCTAGGGTCGTGCAAATGACGGCTTCTCGTTTTGGGGAAGGTGTAACAACTGTTACTCTAGGGCTGGCCGCCTCCATGGCGCGCCTATTCGGCCCTGAATCAACCGTGGTGGTTGAAGCTAATCTTAGAAAACCCAGCTTTCACGAGGTGTTAGGTGTAATTCCTAAAGTTCCAATTATTAATCTTTTAGAAACGGGTCTCGGTTTTCTCGACGCTGTTGTCAAAATTGAAAACTATGGGTTCTCAGTTCTCTCCGCAGGGGCCACTCCTATGGAGAGCGGTCACGGGGGACCTGAAACCTATCTGGAAAATTTAGGAAAACTTTTTGAAGATTTGGGTTCACGTTACAAGTTTATCTTAGTGGATTCCCCCCCAGTTCTCCCTTTTGTAGACAGCGACATTGTCGCTGGGACCGCTGATTCGGTGGTCATAGTTGTTGAAGCCAATTCAACCAAGGCCGAAGTGCTGGATGTTACAATAAATCGCCTCAAGGCCGTAGAAGCTCAAATCGCGGGTTTAATCTTGAACAAACGGGTTTTCTACATCCCCAGGTGGTTGTACCGATTTCTATAATCGTATACGCTCTGGTGATTCAGACATGGAACCCCAACGTATCTTGATGTTGACTCATAGCGTTTATGCCAGGGATATCCGCGTGAGGCGATACGCGGAATATCTCATTCAGGACGGCTACCTCGTTGACATAATCTGTCTGGCTTCCGAAGACGAAACCAGTCAGTCCAAGGATCACAGAATCAGCGTTTATCCGTTGCCGATGACTAGGCGTCGTAGGGAAAAGCTTGGACATCTGGTTGATTGGGGGATGTCTTTTTTTTTCATGTTCTGGATAGTAAACAAATTAAGTTTTAAACATAGGTATGATTTGATTCATGTTCACAATATGCCCGATGTGCTCGTGTTTTGCGCATTTTTTCAAAGACTGCGAGGTGTGCCAGTCATACTCAATATTCATGACGCAATGCCTGAACTTACACAGTCTAAATTGGGGATTGGTCCTGATCATTTAATTGTAAAAGTGCAGCGTGCGCTTGAAAAACTCTCTGTTCGTTTCAGTAATCACGTTGTTACCGCTACTGAAACTTTTAAAAATAATCTCCTCAAGAGAGGAATACCTGGGAATAAAATTACCGTTATAACTAATTTCCCTGACGAAAGACTTTTTAATTCGAGAAAAGCGCTTAGGACAAGAAACGATAAAGATGGGCAATTCATTCTACTTTATGTGGGAACTGTCGCCTTCAGATATGGGCTCCAGATAGCGGTGAGCGCGCTCCCTACCCTTCGGGAAAAAATTCCAGGTATTAAACTGCAGGTATTTACAAAAATCAGGGGAGAGGGAAAAGCTTTTACAGACTGTATACAGTTGTCAATTAATCTTGGCGTTCAGGATATCTTTGAGGTTAATGACCCTGTGCCCCTCGAAAAAATGCCATTTATCATGGCTAACGCGGATATCGGAATCTATCCAGCTCTAAAAGATTGCCATATGGACAACGCATTGTCCTTAAAAATACCGGAAATGGTAAACATGGAATTGCCTATCGTAGCATCCCGACTGGCAGTTTTGGAACATCTGTATGGTAACGATTCTATTGCCTTTGCGGAATCAGGAAATGTAGATGAATTTTCCATGAAGATCATAGAACTGTACGAAGATCCCGCTAAAAGACTCCTCTACGCCGCAAATGCAGTAACCAAGGGTTCCAAAATGCTATGGAGGGATCAGTACCCTATTTACAGAAAGTTGGTCGAGCAATTGGTTTCCACATGAATTTTAATGAATGGAAATACCGCTACAGACGTTTTAGGACTATTACTATCAATGACTTATCAAGGCGTTTGGAAATTAGATCATGGCGAAGGCGAACCCTTGACTTTGTCGACAAACATTCCGGCCCCATAACCTCTTCCTCGATCGAAGCCTGGCTGCATTATAGCAGATCATCAAGCGACATCGGAGGACCTGATCCAGACAAAATAAACTCGGATCTGGTTCGTGTATTACCAAAAGGATTCTTGAATGATCCCAATTTCTGGAAGACATTTCGACATCTCTATCCGAAAGAGACCGAACGATTATTGAGTCTGGCCGACGATGTTTTAAAAGGCCGTATTGAACTTTTTGGGTGGAAAGCTGTTCCGGTTTCCGTCCCTTCATTGGAGATCCGAGACGCTGATACCGCCGATATCCTTAAAACCTGGGAAACTACCCGTTATTGGGATATCAATTTTTTTCACAGTAAAATCCATCCGGATTTCGATGTTAAGTGGCTTTGGGAATTACAAAGACTCCAGTTCCTGCTTTGGCTTGGAGCTGCCTGGCGCTTAACTGGACTCCACAAATTCGCTTTCCTCGCGCGGGAAATCCTGGATTCATGGCTCAGTCGCCTGAAATATCCATTAGGGGTTGAATGGAGTAGCAATCTTGAAGTCGGCCTACGTTTGCTTTCGATTTCGCGCTGCAACATCATGTGCATGGACAGCCCAGCCTGGGACCCAAAATTTCTGGCCACGCTTTTCGCATGGAACCATCTTCACGCTACCCATCTCCGAAAAGAAATAACCTTGCATCATACCCTTGGTAACCACCAGCTAGGCGAAGCTTCTTCCCTAATGTGGTTTGCGTTGATTTACCCAGGATTCAACGAGTCGAATTCATGGAAAGCCTTTGGCTTGAGTACGATTAACAGAATTATTCCTGATCTAATTTTTGCGGATGGAGTTTACACGGAGCAGTCAACTGGTTATTTGAAATTCGCCGTCGAATTTATGTTACCACTAATTTTTCTCGGAGGCTCAAAAGCAAGCCGTTTTTCCATGACAACCCTACAGAGGATTATCTCTTCACTCGAGTTTGTTCAGGCGCTATCCGATTGCGGTAAAGCTACCCCTATGATCGGTGATTGTGATTCCGGATCGGCTATCGGCTGGAGGCTCATGGAATATTGGGACTTCTCATGGTTATTATCTGCCGGTTCAACCTTGTTTGAGAGACCTGGACTGGCTAAGGGAATCGAAAATTACCCTGCAGAGGCATTTTTGAACACAGGCCTCGAAGGTTTGGAGAAGTTCAAGGCGTTTGATAGTAGCCGTATGAAACCATTTAGCGCTCCAGGACACAAGACATCGAACTATGCGGATTTTCCTGCCGGTGGGTATCATGTCTCCAATGATTCCTATTTTCAGATGATTTTCGATTCAGGCCCTCTCGGCATTTCCCCCGGATACGGTCATGGGCATGCTGACGCTTTATCGATCCTGATAAACTTCGAAAATAGACCAATAATTGTTGACACAGGGACCATGCATTATAATGCCGCACTTGAGTCTCGCTCCTATTTTAGGGAAACCCGGAGTCACAACACTCTTGTAGTAAACAACGCAGGCCAGGTTAAGATACTCGACACCTTTAAATGGGCCTCGGGTTACCATGTCCAATGGGTTGACGCCATTGCCATGGATGACTTTCGCCTTTTCTCAGGAGAGCTTTTCACCGATTCGTACGTTCATCAGAGAATAGTTCTACATGTTATAGAAAAAGGCTTCATAATTTATGACCGGATTTGGACTCAGGGCCTTGCATTGGTTGATGGTTATTTTCATTTTCATCCGTCAATTGAAATTCGGGTCTCGAGTTCAAATAGATTCATAGTTTCCAGAGACAAGGATCTTCTTGAGTTGATCGTGGTACAGCCTTCTTCAATTTTTTCATACGTTGCAAAAGGATCAATAAATCCAATGGTAGGATGGTACTCTGAATCTTACGGTAAGATGGTTCCGTCCAAAACACTGAAGTTTTCGCACCACATCCTTAATGTCGATGAATCTGTCACCGTGATTCAGCGCCCCGGCGCATCTTTAAATTACGCTGAGAAATTAAAACACGTGAAGTCCTCATTCGCTTTCGGAGGGTTTTCATGAAAGTCCTTCACATTCTCCATAGGTCTGTCCCCGGCGCTCATGGATACGCAATACGCAGTAAGGAGATAGTTTCCCAACTACTCGCTAAAGGGATCGAGTCTATTGTCGTGACTTCGCCGTCGCAGGCGCCGTCAGGAGGTCTCGATTCCGAGTCAAGTGAAATCATAGATGGAGTGAGATATTTCAGGAGCTGCGGAAAGCTGCTTGCGCCGACAGTCGAGGTTAAGGACGGCAAATACGGCCGAGCCACGCTTCGAATTTTGCAAAATTCCAACCTTTTCAGGATGGCGTGGCGCATTGCCCGTAAATACAAACCGGACGTTATCCACGCACACTCACCTTTTACTTGCGGCCTGGTGGGTGACCTTGTGAGTTTCCTTACCGGGATACCCGTAATTTACGAGATGCGCGGTATCTGGGAAGACCAACACACCAGCCGCTACGGTATGGCCACAACTTCTCTCAGATATAGGGGTGTCAGATTTTTGGAAACAGTGGCCCTAAAACGTGCTAATACGTGCTTTGCGATATCGGACGCGTTGAAAGACGAGATCATCTCTAGAGGTATAGATTCAAGCAAGATTATAGTCGCGCCGAATGGTGTGGATATTAGAAAATTTAGTCCTGGCGAACCTAACGAGGATCTGCTCGGAAAGCTGGGTTTGAAAGACAGATTGGTAATCGGGTACATAGGCACATTTTTTTATTACGAAGGTTTAGATTTGTTAGCTCAAGCTTTCCAGCAGCTTGCGTCTAAATTCCCGTCGCTTATCCTTCTTTTGGTCGGTGATGGCGAATTCATGTCCAAACTGAGAGATTTCGCGTCTAAATCAGCCTACTCTGACCGGTTCATTTTCACGGGAAGGATAAAAAACAATTTAATTGTAGAATATTATAAGCTGTTTGATCTTTTGGTTTTGCCGCGACGAGACGCCAGAGAGGCCAACCTTGTTACGCCACTGAAACCCCTGGAAATTATGGCCATGGCCAAACCACTTGTGGCAAGCAATATTGGAGGACACCGCGAAATAGTCACCGATGAAGTCAATGGTCTCCTGTTTACGCCTGAGAACGTTGACGCCCTTTTGGACAAATGCAGTTTGTTACTGGAAAATAGGGATCATCGGCTTGAACTGGGCAAACGCTCCAGAGAATGGGCAATTGAAAATCGAGACTGGAGCGTCCTCATAGACAAATACATCTCTGTTTACAGGAAAATTTCCGGAGCATCTTAAAAAAAAATGTCAGAACAGATCATCCCTCGCGTCTCTCAGAATAAACAACTGTACAGCCGACATCTGAAGAGGGTTGGGATTAGGCGTCATAGAAGCGCGACTGAAACTTTCAAAAAATAGCGCCACATTCATGCCATTTTCGCACCATGAACAGGTATTGATCATTTCTAGAACATAAGCTCCTAATTTTCCGTGCATATATACCCTATCACCAATAATTTCCCGAATGACACCCGTGTCTGACAAAGGAATTACACTTTGACCGTGCGTTAACCCACTGGGTGCCACAACCAAAATAAAAGTCAAAAACATTATTATCTTAACTTTGCAAATTGACTTCATTTGGAGTCTCCTGGCGGCTCGTCCTTTTTAACCTTTCCAAAAGAGGCAAGGACTCTATATCCGGTGGCCGCTTCGAGCCTTGAAGGATCATCGAATGAATGATCAAGGAATGTGGCCACAAAAATAATTCCTATACCGAGTGGGAATGAAAATAGAAACGCCAGGATTACGTAAAGACCTGTTTTGGGAAAAATAGGCTTTTTCGGGGGATAAGGTTCACCCAGAACTTTTACATCAACAAGTTTCTGTCGGCCCTCCGTAGATTCCAGTCTTGCAGCTTGTTCTTTTCCTACGAACTGGAGATATTGTTCCCTCGCTACAGACACCTCCAACTGAATAGCCCGAAGTTTTTCACTTTTCTCTGATAGGTTTTTCATTTGTGCGAGAACAGTTTTTCGACTTTCTTCCAGACTTGCCTTCTTGATCTCCAATATTGATGATTCACTTGCAACGACTGTTTTAAATTTAACCAGTGTTTCATTATATTGATCTGCTGCCGCCCTGTAGTCACGACTATTACTCGCGAAAATTTCTCCAACCTGTCCTTGTTTTTGGGCCGCCTGAACCACCTGGACGGCCAGGACATTTATTAATGTGCTTTCGCCGCCTCTTTGGCCGCCTGGAGCGAGTTGCCCTGTAGGAAAATCACCTTTGTTGAGAAGAGTAACAATCTTACTATATTGTCGAAGTCCTGAATTGACGTCGATGAGCGAGTCTTCGATCAATTTGAGTGTAGAAATCAGGTCCGTTTCTTGCCTTTCAGGGACAGATAATTCCCACTTCTTTTTAAAATTTACCATCTTGTCCCGTAAAAGGTCATATTTCGCTTTAGAGGCCGCGAGCTGTTCAGCAAAAAAACTCTGAACTCCCGGTATGGAATATACTTGTGAATGGAAAGGAATGTAGACGGTTAGCAGTGTCGAAAGGATCTTTTGAACTTTGTTTGGGTCCGAATCTTTGAAACTAAGGTCCAGGATCTTCGAGCGTGGGACAGGGGTAACATCAAATCTGCTCATTAAACTCGATGCTAAAGCCCTATATTTGACCTGTTCCCGGCTCTCACCATTCTCTGGTTCTTTGGGCGATTGAAAAAAATTTGTTATTTCAGTCGAAATAGCGCTCTTGATCTTTCCAAAAATACCGGTAGGCTGACTTTTGAAAAAATTTGGACCCAAGGCCTCCACTGTTTTTGACCATAGGTCAGGACTTTTAAGGATTTCCATTTCGCTATTGAGGTCGATTTCATCAATATTCAGATTTACGATTCGGGAAGTCCCCTGGGTAGTCCCCTGAAGCAGGGAAGATTCATCCTTTTTTGCAGTAACAATTATTTTAGCGTCAACCTGGTATACCGGTGTAGCCAGGAGACAGCCGATGAAAACGCCAATGGGGAGCAGAACAACTACGATTTTTAATATGAATATCCTCTTGTAAATAACATTTAGGATATCCCGTAATGTTAGCCCCTGGGCTTCCTGCATCAACTCTCCCTCTCAGCAAAAATTCCGGAACTTCTCCAATTTTTTACTGGATAAACCCCTACGTCTGGCCTACTATCAAAACCTGACTTACCTGTCAATTATTTTTCAGTTTTTTAAATAGTTATGAATATTTTTTCTATATATTTTTAATAATTATTAATGCTGTGGCTAAGTATTTGGTTGGCTAAACGCTTGAAAGTTTACTGATGAACAACCTGACCTTGCCTCCGGAAGATCGCTCCAGGTCATTAACGTAATCGAGCTGAACCTCAGTTTCGGGTCCGACCCTTACCGCGATTCTGACTAGAAGTTTTCTTTCATCAGATTTCGAATAATTTTCCCCTCTTACAATTCTTAAAGTAAAGGACCCAGGTTTGTCCTGATAAAACTGAGCCGCCCTGATAGATGTTAGTCCTTTGAATATACTATCCATCTGGGCTATTTTGGTCCCGTCTTTTTTAACTATGTAGTCCTCGATTCTGCCATCTATCTCCTTGATTACCCTTCCTGGTCTACCGCAATCACATTCATTTTCATCCAGAGTCACAAAATCGTTCGTATCATATCTTATTAAAGGCATAGCAGGGTTTGTAAAATTGGCGCCAAGCAAGGCAAATGTTCCATCACCCCTGGGAATGAATTCCACCGCTGCAAAATCCTCATCCACATGCAGCTTTCCCAATTCACATTCCGAAATATTCGCAACAGCCTCTACCAGGCCATAGTGCTGACGCGGCCGTACACCAAAGGCTTCCTTAACAGCTTCGATTTGATAGGAAAAGACGTTTTCAGCCCCAAAAGTAACATGTTTTACTGGATAACCAAGAGTTTGCCTGTGTTCCAAAAGATAATTGGCCAAAAGGACAATCAGTGATGGAAATCCCTGGATCCAGGGTGGTTGTCTTTTTCGAATCTCAGATACGTAATACTTAATGTTTTCTTGAATCATATGGAATGCGCTGAATAGAATTTGTCTCCCAAAGTGGTTGTACCTCCAAAATGGGGGCTTTTTTTGTGACACATCCACCCACGGACGGGCCCCAAATACGGCGCACCAATCTTTCCCCGGAGTTATTCCGTGCCAGTGGTAGTATCTACCCCAGACAGCATACATTTCTATTAGCCCGATAGTGGTCGTGTAAATATTAAGAGGCATCCCTGTCGTACCGCTGGTGTTGATAAGAATTTTGTCGTTTCTAGACACATCTGTAGATTGCAGATCATCAAAACAGTCCTGCACATTGTGCTTTTTCATTACGGGAAGCTTGTGTAGATCGTTCAAACTCTGAACATCCTTGGTCGAAATACCAATGTCAGCAAACAATTTTGAATAGTAAGGCGTGGTTTTAACAGCATGTTCAAAAAAAGTTTTTAGTTTATTGTCCCTGTATTCCCTTAAGGCATTATTTGAAAGAAAGGAGCGCCTTATGTATGCATCCAGAATTTCCTTATACTTGGTTCCAAAAAACCGACAATTCATATAGGCGCCATGAATGTCGCACACTAAATGTTGACCAAAAAAAGGTAGTCTTGTGTATACAGGGTTTACCCACTCTTTCATGTTGGCCCCGATGGTTCCGCTTTCCGAAGCTCATTCACTATTACCGCCATAGCGTAAACAGCGCAGTGCAGCAGGTAGACCTGCTGGTAGTGGTACATGGATACAAAACGATGGAAAAAAGACCCCACTAGAGCCGAAAAAAGACCACACGAAACCATAAACAGCAAGCTGCTTTTGGTGGCCATTCCCCGATAAAATTCCCTGGTTACCGTCCATATCAGATAATAGTAAAAACAGAACCCCAAAAAACCCGTCTCCGCTATCCTCAAAAGATATTCATCATGTACGGTAAAAAGCCACGCGGTTGTCATGCTGGGTGGAATATACTTTTGCACAACAAAATTGTAATTGTTGGCGCCCACTCCAAACAAAATATTGGCCTCAAACATGTTATATGCCGTCACAACCAGAGGCCAACGGTCCTCACCGTAAATTCCATAAGCGAACCTTGCGTAAACAAAGGGAATGATAATCAACACCCCCAATACGCCCCCCACTATACTACCAGCAATCTGGTTTTGAGAAAGCCAACCTCTGGCGTAACTGATCAGGACCGCAACGCTCACGCCAATGCCGATTGAGGCGAACGCGATCCTGACCTTGCTGCAGATGATAGCAGCGAGAACGATTACCATCGCCGAGAATATGGCAGCTTTTTTGAAAAGGTCTTGCATAAAGAATAAGGCAAGAAACATCATTGGGAAAAGGGTAGCCAGAAATGTAGCGTGAGCGTCCGGGCTACCAAAAAACCCTCGGGACCTGAAACCCTCAGCGCCTACATAGGGAATCCAGTCACCATTGATCGTGTAGGATGTTTTGGTAATATACTGAAATATCATATAAAGTGATTGAATGACACAGGCGGCAAACAGGGCAAAAACCATCAGTTTAAGGTAGTTCTTGTCCTTTATATTATTTACAAGGTAAAAGTATAGAAAGAAGCCCTTTACATAGACCAGCACTTCATAGAGGCTGTAATCTTCTCTTGTGGCCGTCAAAAAAGAGGACAAAAATACGTAGGTTATCCAAGCCAAAAAAACAGCCCCGATTTTGCCGCCAATTGTCAATGATTTCTTCACATCTTGAGAACCGATGGAAGATATGAACCAATGAAGGTAACAAATAATGAGAATTAACTCTGAACCATCAAGGCGTATGCCTGCGCTATAAAGAACGGACTCAAAGGGCAGTTTTTGATAAACGAAATGTCGTCCATAACCCAAAGCTATTGCAAATAGGGTTGAAAAGATAAGAAACGGTTTTATGTTCCTCAGAAAGATGGCTACGCCAGCGAAGAACAAAATCCCGCCATGTATAAGGATAAAGGCTCGGAAACCAGTCCCCAGGGCGATCACATACAAATAGCCGCCCACCAGCGCAAGAAATGAGGTAATCAGGAATAATTTTAGATTTTTGTTTATGGTTAAGACGCGGTCCATGAAAGTTTCTCTAGTTAAATTCTTGCATTTTGTGGTCAGCAGTAACTACTTAATAGGCGCCTCGACCTTTTAATACCTCTATTACTGTTCGTATCAGTATCTTTAGATCCAGAAATATAGAATAGTTTCTGACATAATAGACGTCATAATTTGTATTCAAATGCATTGGCAAATCGCTCCGACCAGAGACCTGCCACCAACCTGTGACTCCTGGAGGTACTAATACTCGCTGCCATTGCCAATGTTCATACTCCTCGGTAATAAACGGCTGTTCAGGCCTGGGACCTACCCATGACATCTCTCCTTTCAGGACATTAAACAGTTGCGGCAATTCATCCAAAGATGTTTTTCTGAGCCACTTCCCCACCCTGGTTATGCGAGGATCATCTTGAACTTTGTAAATTTTCCTGCCCTGTTCGTCAGTTTGGGTTACAGCCTTTTGTAAATTTTCAGAGCCCGTATACATGGTCCTGAATTTGTACATCCTGAAAATTTTTCCGCCTTCACCAACTCTTGAGGCCGCAAAAATGGCAGGGCCTTTCGAATCGATTTTTATCGCGATCCATATCACAACTAGAAGTGGCCAGGTTAATAAAAATAGGGCTATTGAGATAGCAAGATCCATGATTCTTTTGGAAAACCGTTTTCCACCCTGAATTACAGGTTCCCTTATCCCGATCAAAACCATGTTGCCAATTTGTTCAACTTCGGCTTCGACCAACGCAAGTTGTACATAATCAGGAGCCAGATAAATTCGGACCGGCAAACAGACCAAATCTCTAACCAATGACTCCAAATTTTCGAAATGACATTCATTTCTGGTTATAATTATTACTTCAACTTCATTCTGTCGAATTATCTGTGGCAAATCTTTAATAGGGCCCAGGAAGGGACCGGGTAAGTCCCGATTTACCGGCGCTTCGAAATCTGAAAAACCCACCAATCTGAATACAGCCCCCAATTCATCGGAAATAGTCTTGGCCAGAACAACTGCGGTTTCATTTACACCTATTATAAGTAGCGCCAAGGCATTGTTTTGATTATATCTCTTTTGCAGATTTAGCCAGATCATATAACGGACAGCAATCAGCGCCAAGTAATTTAAAATGGAAAAATAGATTACCAACAGTCTCGAGGTCTCCCTGAAAGTGAAAAATAGTATCCCAGCGAATATCCATACCGCTAAAGAATATGAGAATGTTAGTCTGCTGATTTGTAATGAAAATTTAGGTATTCTTTTATAATCGTAGACTCCTGTAAGAGAAAAGAGAATATGAAACAAAAAAGGGCAAAAGAAGTAGATCGATTGATTTTGAATCAGGACTGACGGTTCGACTTCCTGCCCGGGCAGGAATGGCCTGAAATGTTCAGCGACTATCAGCATTGCCAGGGTAATCCAGAAATCGGCGATTATTAGCGCCAACTTATAACGATGATACTGTTTGTACATTTTCTCCTATATCATTTTCCGATATTAGATTTGGCCTCGCAGCAACACAAAAACTGGTTGGCTAGCGATTTGCCAAAATCGCTTGCATTGATAAATTCAACTTGAAATCATTTCTTGATAAAGCGTTCTAAGGCTTAATACGACACGTGAGGTTTCAAACTCTGTTTGAAAGGTTTGTCTTGCTTGATTGGAAAGATTTTTCCTTAGAGACGGGTCTTTTTTTAAAGTGTGGATTGAGTTAGCAAGTTCTTCAGGGCTACCGGGGTTGATTAACATGCCAGAAACACCTGATACCAGCATATCAGGAATGGCGCCGACTCTAGTTGAAATAATTGGTTTGGCGCTTCTCATGGCTTCAATTATGGACATGGGCATTCCTTCATAGTAAGAAGGCAAAATAAAAATGTCCGTCAACCTCAGAAATAGCGGAACATCTTGAATATCGACCTCACCGACAAGTTCGACCCACTTATCCATACCTTTGTCGCTGACCAATTTCTGGAGTTGCTCCATTTCCCCTTCACGTTCCTGACCCCCAACCAATAGAATTCGGAAATTGGAATCAGTAAGGGACAATCTTGTCGCCGCCTCCACAATATCGAAGCTTCCTTTTCTTGAGCCAACCCTTCCGATCGAAGAAATAACAAATTCTTCCGGCTCAATCCGAAGTCGTCTGCGTAGACCATCAACAAGCGCCTCATCTGGTTCTGGGCAATCAGGGACGAAATTCCTTATTACTCTGACGTCTATTTTTGAATCTATTTTTCGGATATTTCTGGCCCACAGGTCATAAAGCACTACGATACGTTTTGGAATGAAAAGTCCTACCCTTATATAAAACCTTCTAAAACGTGAAACATTACCGTAGAACTTTTCCCAGTCAGTGCCGTGCAAATGTAAAAGTACTTTCGCTCCAGCAATAAAGGCTATGATCATAACTAGCGTATCACCCAAAAAACCCGATGTGGACCCATGGAGATGAACGAAGTCATATCCGCCGGACCACGATTTTTTAAACAAATTCCAGGCCCTTTTAATTTTGAGTGTCTGGCGCTCAAGTGAAGTTGAACCCGGCTCATACACGCTCTCGGAACGATTGAACATTTCAAAGGAAAAATCATGGCTTAATTCGGAATTTATTATGCTGTCAATAACTGTAGCAATGCCGCCAAAAGGGGGTGGAAGTGGACCGATAATTAGCACTCTTTTCTTAGCCGAGTTACCAGAAGTCATAGTGTCCTGAATTTCGTCCTTCATGTTTCAAGCTTGGTATTGAAATTCAGCGCAAAAATAGTATATTTTCGCTAAAGAATCTAAAAAAATTTTGACTTGCCCAAAAAAAAGGACTCAGCGTCTCAGTGTTTGAGAATTTTTCAATGTACTAAATACCTTGAGAACCAGGCTACCTGAAGGCCGCCCCAAATCAGGGAGTCAAAGGAGAACTGATGGCCACTCTCAGAACACCTGAGACGACCGTAAACATCGAATCACTTCCGGATTCAAGGTTCAGATATCACATCACCGGTGATGGTTTCAAAGAAACCTCATTCGAAAGCTTTTATGGCGCAAAGGTTGCTCAGGCCTTATTGGACATGGGTGGCCCTACCAGGCTTATAAGTGAACTTACAAGAGAGGAGGGCCCGTCCGGTCTTCAACTCGGGTTAAAATACTACACATTGAGTTTTTTGCCCGACGAAGAATTTGTTGGCAAGCGCCTGCTTGATTTTGGATGTGGCTGTGGCGCCTCGACTTTCGCGTTGTCCAGGATTTTCCCTCAAACCCATATCCTGGGATTGGATCGGCTCGAAGATTGTATTGAGGTCTGTAACCTTAAAAAGGAGCAGTTAGGTCTTGATCGTGTTTCATTCGTCGCCTCCGGTTCCGATGACCAGCTACCATCCGTATTGGGCCACATTGACTACTGCATACTGTGTGGCGTTTATGAGCATCTTTTACCCCCAGAAAGACACAGCCTGCTTCATGCTATTTGGGACAGGTTACCTAGCGGCGGCGTACTCTTCGTTGCTCAGACCCCAAATCGATATTCACCGATAGGTACTCATGTCACTCGTATTCCCTTAGTAAATTTCCTGCCTGACACTCTGGCGTTTTACGTCGGCCACTGGGCCATGAAGAAAAATTATGGAATAGATGCCGATTGGGAAAGGCTTCTCAGAGGGGGGTTCAGAGGTGGCACGGCGCACGAGATAGAACAAATATTAAACGAAACTGGGGACAAGCCTGACTTTTTGCCGGCAACAAGACTGGGAATAGGAGATTCTATCGACATTTGGGATGTAACCAAGGATTCGTCAAGTTTAGGGGCGCTCAAGACATTCGCCGTGGAATTTTGCCGGGTTTTCAAAACGCTTACCGGCAAGACCATAGATCCTTATATAAATTTGGCCGTACGCAAAATATGATGCGAATTTTACTGAAATTTTGGGAACCCATTTGATGCCAAAAACCAGGCAGTCCATCTTAAAGGTAATTCTCGTAAATCTGTTTATTCTTGCGTTAATGGCATTAGCGCTGGCTTTTTTCGGGGAGATCGCTTTAAGGTCATTTATTCCCAGCGCTGATCACTCCGGCATGGTCCGACTGACATCGACACCTATAACTTATGAAATGATCCCGAATCTCGACATTGTTCGGGAAGGGGTACAAATCAGAACAAATTCGGAGGGGTTCCGTGACAATGACTTCACCGGTGAGCCAAAACCAGGGCAGTTTGTTATCGCGGTCCTCGGAGATTCTTTCACTTTCGGGCAGGGAGTCCCTCAAACAGAAACGTTCCCGGCTGTTCTTCAAAAGCTTCTAAATGAAGCTGATAATACTGACAGGTTTCGAGTATGGAATCTTGGCGTTTCCGGTTATAACACTGAACAGGAAGCCTATCAGTTAGAGCATTTTGTATTGGACAGAAAACCAAATTGGGTAGTTGTTGGTTACAACATTAATGATATCGAGCCAATAGGAGTTGATCCAAGTTTGGTAAAAAAGGAGGAAAAAAGTGAGCAATCGATTTGGGGACGTATCATCAGATACATCCAATACGATCTCCTTATAACCCAGTTTGTTAAGCAACGTATCGGAAATCTCATTCGGCTCTTTGATCCCCATTGGTACGCTTCGGCCTATGTGCAGGACACGGTAAATCAATATCTTGCCCCTGATGGGCCATGGCATAACCAGGTGTCCATGCTTCTCAAGAAGATGAATGCCGAATGTGAATCAAAAGGAATAGGCTTCACGGTAGCGCTTTTGCCAGCCATGCTGGATTTCCAGAATTATCCGTTTAAACGGGCTAATGACTCAATTCTGGCTTTCTGCAAAAAAAACCACATCGACTGTATTGATATACTAGCCTACTTTAAGAACAAGAAATTTATGAATTTCTGGGTTTCTTCGATGGATCCGCATCCAAACGCCGAAGCGCAGGAGATTTTCGCGAAAGCCCTAGCTGACCATTTTTGGAACGAGGCTCTGACCCATTAACTTATTTCTGTCAGATTCTTCGATTCAAGTCTTAGTTTCATCATCACTATAATCGGACGTCATATTGGCGACTCTTGGAAAATATAATAGCTTGTATAACCGTGAGGTTATGGCTTATCTATTGATAGACGCATTGGTGTAATCAGATTTTCTGGAGAAATTGCGTGGACATGGTTCGCCTTCATTACAGGATTGGGGAGTACTTCCGTAAAAGGAGAATGGCTAAATTCTCCAAACTCTTTAACATAAACCATGATTCCAGAATCCTGGATGTTGGTGGCACTCCATTCAATTGGAAGTTTATTGAATCTAGTCCTAGGATTGATCTGTTGAATTTGAATCCTAGTCACGTAAGGGCACGTGATTCAAGCCAAAACATGTCATTCATATGGGGAGATGGATTAGATTTGAAATTCCCGGACAATTATTATGACATAGCTTTTTCCAATTCGGCAATTGAGCATGTCGGAACATACGAAAACCAACGGGTTTTTGCTTCAGAGATCAAGCGAGTAGGTGCAGGTTTATTTCTCCAGACACCAGCTCGTGAATTTTTTGTTGAGCCACATTATCTTACTGTCTTCATCCATTGGCTACCAATCTCGATTCAAAAGAGGCTGCTTCGGAATTTTTCGATTTGGGGAATATTTACCAGGCCTTCATTACAGGATTGGGGAGTACTTCCGTAAAAGGAGAATGGCTAAATTCTCCAAACTCTTTAACATAAACCATGATTCCAGAATCCTGGATGTTGGTGGCACTCCATTC